>NZ_JBEOWI010000022.1:0-124785 GCF_040296005.1 Kitasatospora sp. NPDC002551
GGGGGCGGAAGGCCTGCGGCCTTGCCCCTGGCCTGGCGGCCAGGGCGGCCCTGGCGGGCCGTCAGGCGCGCCCCTCGGCGCCTACGGCGCCTTTGTTTGGGCTCGGGGAATAGGCGGTGCATTGTTGCGGGAATTGGCCGGTGGCCAATTCGCGGGAATGAGTGGCGCCTGACGGCGCCTCGGGTGTGGGGGTGTCAGGGGTGAGGGCCGGTGAGGGCCGGTGGGGACCGGGGGGCCCGGCCGGTGGCCGGTCCGGGAGCGGGGTGCGGGACGGCGGGGGCGGGATGGGGGTGTGCCGGGCCGGTGGCCCGGGAAGTGAGGGCAGCGCGGGGGTTGGCGCGGGGGTTGGCGCGGGGGTTGGGGCCGGGGTGGGTGGCGGCGGTTCGGGCACCGGCCGGTGGCCGGGCCCGTACCCGTTCTCTCGCGTTTCCTCGGTGGAAGGGACAAGGGCCGGAAGGGATCCGGGCCCGGACGGCGGGGCGTCAGGAGCGCCGCCTGCGGCGGCCCCGGGGGCAGGGACGGGCACCGGGGCCGCAGGCCCCGGGCGGGGGTGGCTGACGGGCCGTCCGCACCCCTTCCCGGGGGTGGGGGGCCCGCCCCGGTGGGGCGGGGAACGGACAGGACGTCACCACCACCCCCGGGGAACGGGAACACCCTCCCACCCCCGGGCACGCCGCCGACGGCGGCGGCGGAGACGGCAGTGACGGCGGGCCCGGGGACAGGCGGCGCGAGCGGCGGACCGGGCGCAGCACGAACACCCCGACCAACCCCCCGACACACACTCAGGAAACCCCGGAAACCCCGCGCAAACCCAGGAAAGGCGAAAACAGAAACACGGAAATTGTGGACTAGACCACTTTACGGTGAATACAAGCACGCATTACCCAGGAATAGCGGTAACCGACCCGCCGAATAACCGCCGGGCGACTCCCTGGAAAACCCCGGACCGACAGCCCGGGCCTACGGCCCGGAACCACCCCGACGAACCCCCCAGGAAACACCCCCCAACACCCACCCACACCCCCGGACCGACCGCCCGCACCGGCCACCCGGCCGACGGACCGCCGGAGGCCGGGCCACCCCGACCCGCGACCGGCCACCGGCCACCGGCCCACCACCACCCCGCCGCCCCCGACCCACCAGCCACCCAGCACCAGCCACAGAACCCACCACCACACCCCCACCACACCCAAGCCGGCCACAACCCACCCAGGAACCCCGGGGACGCCCCGGCGCAGACCGAACACCCCCCCCCACACACGACAGCCCCGCCACACCCCCACACAGCCCGCAGGGCCCGGCCGCCAGGCCGCCACCAACCAAGCGCCGCAGGCCCACCACAACCCGCACGACGCCACCAACCGCCACCCACCCACACAGGAGAAGAAGAGGGGCGCAGAGAGAGGGTTGTCAGAATTTCCGGCCACCTTGGTTGGCCCTCTGAGCTGCACCGATGCCACCGAGTGCCCGGGGCGGGGGTGTTGGCGTCAGGAGCCACGTCAGGAGTTGGGTCGGGAGTCACGTCAGGAGTTGCGTCAGGAGTCCCGAGCGAGCCCGGCCGACACTCCGGGGCCGACCGGGTCCCTTTGATGCATTCTTCATGGTAGTCTTTCTCTTGTCAGGCCGGGTGGCTCCCGGAAGGCAATCGGACCACTAAGCACGGAGGAACAGCATGAAGCGCAACACCCGCAAGGCCGCCGCGATCATCCGCAGCCGCCGCCGCGTCGGCCAGCTGGCCAAGACCTTCAGCCACCGCCCGCGATCCCTGGCCACCTACACGCTGGCCGCGTGCGGCATGAACCGCCGGACCGCCGAGGGTTGCGCGAACGGCCTTCGCACCGTGGCCAAGAAGCTGGAGATCGTCGGCATCCCCGGCATCACGACCCGGACGATCGAGGGCCCGGCCGAGGGTGAGCGCCCCACCACCCGCTACACCAAGGCCGAGGTTCACGAGATCGCCACCGCGTACAAGCCGCGCAAGCCCGAGTACCGCGCCGCCCGCGCCGCGCTGCTGGCCCTGACCGCCGCCTGACAGACCCCCACCGGGGGGCGGGCGAAGCCGCCCCCCGACATTCCCCAAAACCACCAAAAACCAGATCCGAGAATCGGAGAATTCCCATGAAGAAGACCATCACCGCCGTTTTCACCGCCGCCGCCGACATCATCGAGAACGGCATCCCGAAGGCCCACGCGGCCGACGTCGAATTCTCCTACACCGTGAACGGGGTCAGCGTCGTCACCCGCGACAACCTCAGCACCCCCCGCCGGACTCAGGCCCTCGCCCACGTGATGAACGCGTTCAAGGCCGCCGGGTGGACGTTCGAGCCCGGCGCGGGCGTCGCCCTCACCGCCCCCGACGCGGTGTACCGCAAGACGACCAAGAAGAAGGCCGCCGCCCCGGCCCCCGCCGAGCCGACCGGCGACGCCGACACGCTGTTCCCGGCCCAGGAGGCCCCTGTCCTGGCCTTCAGCGGCTGATCTCAGCCACCGGGGGCGGGGGCCAAAGCCCCCCGCCCCCGGGCCCCCAGAGGCCGCAGGGAGGCGCGCAGCGCCGGGCCACGGTGGCGGCGCCAGCCGCCCACCCTGCCCGGGGACCACACCCCGGCGCGGCCCCGCTCGGCCGCCAGGCCGAGCGCGAGGGCGTAGCCCCCGCCCCCACAAAACGAAGGCGCAGCAGTGCTGCGCCCCGACAGCGAAGGAAGTGCCGATGAACGTCATGCTCACCCCGAACCACCGCCAGGCGAAGCGTGATCTCTCGGTTGTCGAGTGGTTCGACGTGGTCGACGCCCGCACGAACGAGCTCCTCCCGTGGACTGTGAGCCGGAACGGCGACGACGTGGCTGTGAACGGCCCTCAGGGGTTCGTGCGGGTGGTCGGCACGTTGGAGGCCGCCGTGGGTGTCATCCGCGAGCAGCCCGCAGCCTGACGGGGCGGCGGGGAACGAGGGCGGGCGCGCGCTGCGCCCGGCCCCTTTCAGGAAGGGGATGCCCGATGGGCAACGAAGAGCGTGAGGCGCTGAGCGCGGAGTTCCAGACGCTGCGACGGGTCAGGGAGCGCAGCCCGGAGGAGGAAGCGCGGTTGAAGGCGGTGCGGGGCCGGTTGGTGGAGTTGCTGGCCGTGCCGCCCGCCGGGTACGAGGCCCCCGAGGCCGGCCGGAGGCTGGTGGAGCACGCCCGGGCCCATGGGTGGCTGGCGTTGGAGCAGTGGGGGCAGGCGAGCGACGGGGCGCCGTTCTACACGGTCCAGGTCGGCCGGGCGGCCGAGGACGAGGAGGGGCGGCGGATTGGGCTTGGTTGGGAGTTCCGCCGCACGTGGCATTCGCGGGGTGCCGCGCCCGGCCGGGTGCGGTTGTTCGGGTCGGGAACGGCGCAGACGCCCGAGGTGCCGAGGACTCATGACGCGCCGTCGGTGCAGCGGATTCGGGAGTTGATCACGGCGTATCCGGTGTCGTGAGGCGCGGATCACACACATTCAATGTCTTATCCATGGTAGTCTTTCTCTTGTCAGGCCGGGTGGCTCCCGGAAGGCAATCGGACCACGACGAGAGGACAGAGACCATGACCGGCACCCAGACCCCCGCCAACCTCACCGGGAACTACGCCCCGAACGCCCCCGGTGCCCGCACCTACCGCGACACCCGACCGCTGACCGTGGACGGCAAGCGCGTCACGGTCACCGTCGAGGGCCCCGCCGGGCGCACCGCGTACCTGTTCATCGGCGGCATCTGCGGGGAGCCCTACGAGCTGCCCGCCGACGTCACCGACGTGAACCTGTGGGCGCAGCAGGTGATTGCCGAGCAGGCGGCGCGGCCGGAGGCCCAGGCGGCGGCCCAGCCGGCTCCGGCCACCGCCCCGGCCCCGCTCCCGGTGGCCACGGTGAACGTGCCCGGTGCGTTCGCCGAGTGGCTGGAGGGCACCAACGCGATGACAGGGGACGACGACCACGACCCCCGGTCGCTGGCTCTGCGTCTGGCCGTCCAGGGCGGCCGGTGGGTCCAGCGCGGCCGGTCGCGGAGCCTGGTGGTCGAGGGCGGCAAGCTGACCATGAGCGTCCTCACCGAGTACGCGGACACGTTCCTGGACATGTTCTGCGTCGAGGACGGGTCCGCGACGCGGGCCGAGATGGCCGGGGCGAAGAAGGCCCAGGAGCGCGCGCTGGCGGCGCGCGCCGCCCTGGTTGCCGCCGAGCGGGCCGAGCAGCGCCGACGCGCCCGCCAGGCCAAGGCCATGTACGAGGCCGTTGCGGGCGCGTCGATCCAGGACAAGGCGGCGGTGTTCTACGGGTTCAACCCCGGCGTGCGGGGCGTCAACATCCCGGAGTTCATCGCCGCGCAGTTGGACCGCGCGAACGCCGCCCTTGAGGGGTACGAGTGGGAGCCCGTCAGCCCGGCCGAGATGGACGTGCTGTTCGATCTCGCCGACAAGGCGTCCGACTACCGGGCCGCCGGACCGCAGCGCGGGGCCCAGCACAGCTGACCACCCGCCAGGAGGCGCCGCCCGCCGCTAGGAGCGGGGGCGGCGCCCGCCGCAGGGACACACCCCTTCGCACGTCAGGAGACGCCCCCCATGCACACCCTTCCCCTGTCCGCCCCGATGAGCAGCATGCTTCTCAAGGCCCACCGCGCCCCCAAGGGAGAGATCACGGACGGCGGTCTGACGCGGAGCGCCCTGGAGCGCCGCAAGCTCGCTGAGGCCCGGCTGGAGACCACCGAAGAGGTCGACCGCCACGGCGCCCCCCGCAAGCGCTTCCGCTTCTACCTCACCCCTGCCGGGCACTCCGTCGCCAGGCAGATCATCGAGGCCGTCAGGGCCGCCCCGGCCCCCGCTCCGGTCCCGGTCCCGGCTCGCGCGGTCAGCCCCGCTGTGATGGCCCGCCGGCTGCGGCAGGGGTGGGACCCGGAACGCGCTGCCGCCACCCCCGTTGGCCCGACCCTGCCGGAGCGCTCCGAGGGGGCGCAGCGGTAGGAGGAGGTCTCTGGGGGATCCCCGGCGGACCGAGTGTCCGCCGGGGGCCGGTCGGGTCCAGGAAGGGCGGGCCGGGCCGCGGCTGGTGGCCCGGCCAGTGCCGCGGGTTGCGCCCGGGGCCGGCCCGCGGGTGCAGGGCCGGATGTATTCCCGCTCGCCGCGTGTGGCGTGGATCACCTATCTTCAATGCATTATCCATGGTAGTCTTTCTCTTGTCAGGCCGGGTGGCTCCCGGAAGGCAATCGGACCGCGACCAAAGGAGAACGATCATGGCCAAGCGCACCCGCCGCCGCACCCTCACCGAGGCCGAGAAGGCCGTCAAGGCCGCCGAGCACAAGGAGATGACGGAGAGGCTGCGCCAAGGCCTGGACGACGCCGTGATGGGCCTGGTCACTTCCGAGGGATGGATGGCCATGCTGACCCAGATGGCCCGGGCCGCTGGGACCGAGATCGGCCGCTTCTCCGCGAACAACATCTTCCTGATCCTCACGCAGTGCCCGCACGCGACCGCCGTGTGCACGTACAAGCAGTGGCAGGAGCGCGGCCGACAGGTGATGCTGAACCAGAAGTCCCTCCGGATCTTCGCCCCGATCACGGCCAAGAAGAAGGGCCAGGAGGCGGACGACGTCCCCAGCGAGGAGGAGGGCGGCGAGGGTCGGCCGAAGGGGTACATGCTCGTTCCCCGTTTCGACGCCAGCCAGACCGAGCCCATGTGGCAGCACAAGCCGAAGGACGGGCTCTACTTCATTACGCCCGCCCTCCCGGCCCCCGTGAAGCGGTTCGGTGCGGGCACCCCCGGCGAGGCCCCCGCCGAGATGTGGCGGATGCTGACCGCCTACGCCGTGCACCACGGCTACAGCGTCGAGACCGGAGAGACCGGGACCGCGCAGGGCTGGACGCGGCCGTCCACGAAGACGGTACGGGTCAGCGACAAGGAGAAGGCCGCCCAGGCGTCCCTGACGCTCGCTCACGAAGTCGCCGGGCACATCGGGTGCGGTCACGTCGCGGACATGAACGGGTACTTCCGCCACCGGGGCCGGATGGAGACCGAGGCGGAATCGGTGGCCCACATGGTCGCCGCGTTTTACGGGGTGGATGCCACGGTGGAGTCCGCCGACTACATCGCCGGGTGGGCGGGCCGCGAACCGAAGGAGGTCCGCGAAATGCTCACCGCGACCGCTGAGACTGTCCGCCAGGCCTTCCGCGCCTTCCTGGAGTTCCGCGAGAGCCCCGAGGCAGCCGCCGCCCTGGAACCCGCCCAGACGCCGGTCCCGGGCGCACCCGAGCTTGCCCTGGCCGCCCTCTAGCGGCCCGTGGGGGGTGGGGCCCAGCGGCCCCACTCCCCAACATCTTCCGGCCGCCGTCGACGGCCCCGCCCCTGCCGGGCGCCCCCGCCGCCCGGCAGGGGCGCCCGGCAGGCCCGGCAGTCACCCACCGAACATCCCCCGTTTGGAGACCCCCGTGCCCACCCACGCCACCGCTCAGCACATCGGCACCCGTTCGCACCAGTGCGACGCCACCGCCACCCGGTCCACCGTCGACGGCGGCCGCGCCTTCGTCCTGCTGGACGGGATCGGCTCCAGTGACCAGGTCCGGGAGTGGACCCGCACCCGGGCCCGGCGTCTGGCCGATCTGACCGCCCGCTCCCTGGAGCCGGACGAGGCCGTCACCCAGGTGCAGAACGAGCTCACCGCTCAGGCCGGCTGGGCGCCGGGAGCGTGCGCCGTCGTCGCCGTGACGGGGCCGGATCAGCTGCTGCGCGTCGCGTGGATCGGCGACTGCCGCGCCTACCTCCTGTTCCCGGACGGTCACCTTCAGCGGCTGACCACGGATCACAACCTGCGGGCCGAGATCGAGGCCGCCGGGGGCCAGGCGCCTAGGTGGTCCCGCAACCAGGTCACCCGCTGTCTCGGCCACCCCGACCCCGGGACCGCGATGGAGCCGGAGCGGACGGCCGTGCACGACCGCTCCGGCGCGCGGCTGCTGCTCGCCTCCGATGGCTGCTACGAGCCGATCGAGGACGCCGCGCGCGACCTGAGCGCGGAGCTTGCCGCCCTGGACCCCGCCGGGTGCGCGAAGCACCTGGTGAGCCTGGCGCTCGCCCTGGGCGGAGAGCACCGGGACAACGCCACGTGCATGGTCGTCGACTTCCCGGACGCCTCGGCGGCGGAGGCCGGTGCCGGGCGCGTGCTGTGTGCCCACGGCCGCGCGTTCATGCGGGACAGCTGTTCCGGCTGCGACGCCGCCGAGGAGACCCCGCACCCCGCCGACCCCGTCACCGTGCGGTCGCCCTGGACCTCCCGCATGGTGAAGCGCTGCCGGACCTGCGCCCAGCCGCCCGGCCGCCGCATCCACAAGGGCGCCTGAGCGCTGCCCGGGTGCCCGTCCCGCACGGGCACCCGGGCAGCGCTCGGCAGCCACCCATCACCGATCGTTCCGAGGAGAAGCCGCGATGAAGCGCACCCTTGAGAGAGCCGTCATGGCCGCCGTCCTGGCCACCTGGGACCCTGCCCGCCGCGGTGAGAACGCCGGCGCCGCCGCGGTCCGCGTCACCTTCCCCGAAGGCGCCTTCCCGCGGGCGCCGGCATGGAGCCCGGGCGACCGCTTCGAGGTCTGCCGGGCCGGGCAGTCCTGGATACGCCGCACCCCCGAGGCCACCACCATGGTCGTGGCCGGTGCGCAGCTGCCGCTGCGCGTCGCGGGCGTGCCGGACGGCCCGGAGGTGTGGACCGTCACCGGCCCGGCGGACGCGGAGCGGCCCGCGTTCCTGTGGGGACAGCCGGCCCGGGTCACCGAACTGCGCCGGGCCCCCGGTATCCGCGTCGGCCGGGAGCCGCTCTCCGGCCACCCCGCGGCCGCAGCCGCGGAGTACTGGGAGGCGTTCGCCGCGCGGTGGGGGTTCCGGCCGGCGCGCAAGCCCGACGGCCGGTGGTCGCTGCTGCTGCCGTGCCTGCCCGCGCACCCGGACGGGCCGAACGAGCGCGAGGTGATCGATGCCGCCGCGCTGGTGGTCCGGGAGTTCGGAGGCCGGGCCGCGGTCCGGCCATATGGCCAGGTCGGGGACCCGTTCACCGTGTGGCGGATCCTGGAGTGCGCGACCGTCAGGCTGCGGACACGGCTAGCCTAGATGCATTGTTCATGGTAGTCTTTCTCCTGTCAGGTCGGGTGGCTCCCAGGCGACAGGCGAACCGAACCGAGAGAGGGCATTCCATGAGCGACAAGACCACCGACCCGATGGACGAGGGCGGGCCCATCGCCACCTACAGCCATGCCGAGGCGATCGCGGACGGCGTCCTGGTCGCGGTGTCCGAGGAGGCGCAGCGTCAGGCCGGGTTCGGGTGGCCGATGGCGCTGTCGGAGATGGTTCACGCGCGGTGTGTCGCATGGAACGGCGACGAGGAGATGGAGGCGTCGCGCCTGCGCGCACTGCTGTGGAGGGCGAATTGGGCCGTCCGGTCGTCCGTGGGGCGGGGGAGGACCCTTCCCTACGTGCCCTTCACCTTCGCTTTCGCAGAGGTCGACAGCCCCGGCATCGATCGGGAGACGCGGCCGGGGGTGCCGGCGACGACGGCGAGCGGGTGATGACCGTGCTGTTCCTCCACAAGGACTGACGGGCCCTCCGGGGCGCGGTCGCGACTGCGCCCCGGGTCCTCGACCCATCGGTCGACCTTGGCCGGGAGGAGTCGCAACCAGCGCCCCGGAGGGCCTCGCCCCCTGCCGGGAACTTCCCGGCTGACTACCCGCACCGCCCCTGGGAGACACCTTGACCGACCGTACCGCTGACAGCGCTTGGTTCACAGACGCCGTGGGGGCGTTGGCGCGCCAGGCGGCGCCCGCCGCCGAGGGGTGGGAACTTGCCGAAGAAGAGATCAGCGCCGCCCGCGAGCGCCACGGCGAGACGGAGCGGGGACCGCTCTGGAACGCCTTCCTGCTGCTGCAGCCCTCCGACGTGCTGGAGTCGGCGCCGCTGCTGTACCGCGCGCACGTTCGGGAGCTGCTGGAGCGGGTGGCCGCCCGGGAGGACACCAGGCCGGCCACCAGTGCCGAGCTGCTGGCCGCCCTGTCGGCGGGGAGCGTGCAGGTCCCCTTGTCGCCGTCCGCAGTGTGCCTTGCGGCCCGGCTGGTGGCCCGATTGCCGCCCGGAGACACCCTGCCCGTCGACGTCGAGGTGCTGGACATCGAGGGCTACGAGCGACTTTTCGGCGCCGAGGCGGACGAGCACGCGCGGCAACTGGGCGTCATGCTCCACCAGGACTGGCGCGCGCAGAGCTGAGACCGTCGGCGGCGTGCCGCAACGACTACCATCAATGCATTTATCATGGTAGTCTTTCTCATGTCAGACCGGGTGGCTCCCGGAAGGCAATCGAACCGCACCGAGAGGGGACATTCCCATGAGCGACAAGACCGCCACCGACCCGATGGACGAGGGCGGGCCCATCGCCACCTACAGCCGCGCCGAGGCGATCGCGGACGGAGTCCTGGTCCAGGTGCCCGAGGTGGCGTGGCGCGTGGCCCGGTTCCGGTGGCCGGTGGCGCTGACGGCGGACGTGCACGGCCGGTGCGTCGCCTGGGGCGGGGACCCGGAGATGGAGGGCCGGCGCCTGGCCGAACTTCTGGGGATGGCGCACGCCGCCATCCGGAGGTCCGGCAACCAGGGGGGCCGATCGGTTTCCTTCGCCTTCGTCTACATGGAGATGGACAACCCCGCCGACGACCAGGAGGTGTGGCTGACCGTGGCGGCGGGGCCCGGCGACGACGGCGAGCCGGTGATGACGGTGATGTTCCCCCACGAGGACTGACGCGCCCGCCGGGGCGGCCCGAGACGGGGCCGCCCCGGCCCGGATGCCGGGCGGACCAGGATTCCGCCGCCCCGCCCCTCACGACTACCAGGAGAACGACCATGCCGCAGACCGTGACCGCCGAAGCCCCCGACCACTACGTCACCGCCCCGCTGGGCGCCAACTTCGCCGTCACTCCCGGCGGGTCCGACGCGGCCCTGCTCGCGCTGGCGCCGGACGGGCGACTGGTGGCCATCGGCGCCCGGTGGCGTGCGGACACCGCCGCGTGGGACCCCATCAGCGAGGGGACGTGGCACGACCTGTACGTCACCTTCGGGGACGACCCGCGCGAGTACTACGCCGGTCATGCGTGGCGGAACACGGTCGTGGAGACCATCGCCCGCACCGCGTACGACGACGTGCACGGATTCGACCTGCGCCGCAGGATCTTCCCCGTCGAGGACGTCGACCCGTGCCGGTGCCGCTACACCGGTCAGCGCTGCGCCAGCTGCGGGCACGAGGTGAACTGCTACGGGTTCGGCGAGGCCGCCACCGCCGTGGAGCGGCATCTCTATGGGGCCGCAACCCTGGGCTGACCGCCCGCCCGGTGGCCGCCCCGCGCCCTGCGGGGCGGCCACCGGGCGCAGCCGCACGACTTCCGCCGGCGGCGACGCCGGCCCTTTCGGACAAGGAACAGGTAGCGCGCATGTCCGCGAGACGGTACACATGCCAGACGATCACCGGCCCGGGGCGCCGCCGCTGCGGCAGCCCTCCCACCCGGCGGCTCACGTGCACGTTCGACGACCGCACCGAGCACTATCTGCTGTGCGGCGCGCACTGCGGCGAGACCCGGCGGTGGTTCGCCCAGCCGTGGGTCAAGGTGGGATGTAACGGCACATCGGAGGTCCTGATCTCCCAGCACCTCCCGTTCGTCGGGGCGTTCTGCGCGGGGGCCCTTGACCAGGCGTCCCGACCGCCGGCCCCGCTCGGAAGGCCCGGAGCCGCCGGCCGCCGCCCCGCGGGCACACCCGGGCTGACACCCGAGAGCCTGCCGCCCGACCACGCGAACCATCTGCTCGCCGTCGTCATGGGCTTCGTCGACGGGTATCCGCCGCTGGCGGCCCGGGGGCTGGACGCCGAGGCGGCGGGCCGGGCGTGGTGGGTCGGCGTCCACGACCCCCAGGCCCTGGAGCACCTGGACCCCGAAACGAGGCAGGCGGTGCCCGCCGCGCTGCTGCAGCACATCGCGGAGGCCGCCCCCTACGGCAACCACCTCTTCCACAGGGTGGAGCACGACAAGGCCGGCAACGCGTACGGCGTCTACCCCGACCGGACGCCGCCGGCGGGCACCCCCGCCTAGCCGCGCGGGCGCCGGACGCCACCGCCTCAATCGCCGGACCAGCGACTACCTTCGATGCCTTATTCATGGTAGTCTTTCTCTTGTCAGGCCGGGTGGCTCCCGGAAGGCAATCGAATCACGATCGGAAGAAGGCCCGCCCATGAACCCCATCACCTACACCCGGCTGACCGAGCACCACGGCGACCCGGTCAGGTCCTCGCCCGTGGCCGAGGACTTCACCGGCCGCACCCTGGTCCGGGTGTCCGAGGAGGCGCAGCGTCAGGCCCGGTTCCAGTGGCCGGTGGCGCTGGACCTGTCCGTCGCGGACTGCGTGGCCTGGCGAGGCGCTGCGACCGTCGAGGCCGATCGCTTGGCCGCCCTGCTGCGGGAGGCGCACCAGGCCGTGGTGTCCGCGCAGCGGGACGGCGGCGCACCGGTGCCGTTCGCCTTCGAGTACCTGTCCCGGACGACGGCCTGGCGTCGCACCGTGCAGTTGACCGTCAGGTTCGGCCACGACGGGGGCGCGCCTCTGGTCGTGATCGCCGAGAGCACCCGGCGCGTGCAGGGCCTGGTGCTCCTGGGCTGACGATCTTCCCGATCGGCATCTGACGCCCCCGGGGGCGGCGGTCGTACCCGCCGTCCCGGGGCGCTCCCCCAGACCGCCCTGCAGCATCGCCGGATCCCGCCAGGACCGGGCAACCGGTCCCTTCCTCCCCTGGAGGTCGAGGCACCCGGGAACAGCTGCGGGGCTCCGGACCGGCCGGGCCGGACACGCGACCCGGGCGTTCGCCCACCGACTCGCTTCCGCGCCCCGGCCGGTCCATCCACCACCCGCATCCCACTGCCAGGAGGCACATGCAGGCCAAGCCCGACAGCATCCACCCCTCCCGTACCGGGTCCGCCGAGGTCCGGGACGCGGCCGGGGCCCCGTACCCGGCCGCGTTCCTGGACCTGCCGCTGTCCGAGCTGCTGCGTCGGCTGGCGCGCGCGGAGCAGCGGGCCGAGCGGGCCGAGGTCGGCGCCGTTCGGGCCTGGGAGCAGGCTCTGGGCCGCCCGTCGCTGGAGGCCGCCCGGGAGTTGAACGCGCGGCTGCGGCGGGTGCGGATCGCGCTGGAGACGCCGGGGCGAGACAGCGTTCCGGCCGCCGAGCTGCAAGAGGCCCTGTACGGGGAACTGGACACCGCTCCCCGGGAGCGCGGCCCGGCCCCGGCCGACGGCTGACGCCCCCACACTCCCGCAGTACGGAAGCCGGGCGGGCACCCCCGCCCGCCCGGCCGCTGAACGACCGACCATCACCGCCGGAAGGGCGCCCCCGTGAACACCCAGAACAGCACCACCGCCGGCACGGCCGGCCTTCCCCGCAACTCCGTCCGGCTGGCCGAGCGCGCCCGCGCCGCCGGCTGGACGGTCAGCACCGAGCGCGAGGCCGGGAGCGTCACCGTCCGCCTCACCGCCCAGGCGCGCCACAACCGCGCGTCCGTGGCCGTCGAGGTGGTCTGCTGCTGGGAGGAGGACCAGGCGCACGCGCTGCGCTGGCGGAGCGCGATCCTGCGCAAGGACGGCCGGCCGATCGCCGACCCGTTCGGCTGGCGGGAGGTCGGCAGCCTTCTGGAGCGCTTCGCCCCGGTGATGATCGACGCGGCCGCGGAGAAGGCCGGCCGTACCCACCACGGTCTCAGCGCCGGGCAGTGGAGCGCCGACGCCGCCGAGCAGCACCGGGCCGCGGCCGGGCACGCGAGCGAGGTCCGCAGCGTCCAGCGCCGGCTCCAGGAGGAGCGGGACGCGGGCGCGGCATGGGCGGCGGCCGCCCTGGACGTCGTCACGGCGCAGGCCGAGCGCGCGCGCGACGCCGAGGAGGCCGCCGGCGTGCTCGCCGCGAAGTCGGGGGAGGCCGGGGCCCGCAGCGCGTTCGAGATGGCCGAGGAGGCTCGGACGCTGGCCGAGGCCTGCGAGGACGCCGCCCGTCTGGCGCGCAACGCCGCGCTCGACGCGGAGGCCGAGGAGCTGTGCGCGCCGTACGTCGCCGCGCAGCTGCAGGCCGACGAGGCGGAGGAGACCGCATGGCGGGCGGCCAACCCGGACGGCACCGCCGAGGACTTCGCCCGCACGGTCATCCAGGCCTACGAGGCGCCCGCCCGCCAGTTCGGCCAGTGGTGGGCCGAGAACCACCGGCCCGGCATGACGTACCTCCAGGGCTACGACGCCTTCCACCCCGGCGCGGACCCGCGCGCCGAGCTCGGCGCGAGCTTGACCCTGGACCGGGACACCAACCGGGCCGTGTTCGCGCTCGGGGCGGCGGCCGCCGCCCTGCTGCGGGCCAGCGGCGACCAGGCGCAGCAGGAGCGGGCGGGGAAGCTGGAGGAGGAGTCGCGGCGCGGTGAGGAGCTGTACGCGCCGGGCGCGCGGCGTCGCATCGGCGAGGGCCACCAGGCGGCGGTGAGGGTGTGGTCCTCACTGGTCGACCGCGGGTGGAACGTGTGGCTGTCGCTGGACGTGCTCCAGGACTTCGTGACGCTGGAGATGTGGGAGCGGGCCGGAGCGGTCGGGGAGGCGACGGCGCTGCGGCGGCTGCTGCTGGTCGACCACGGGCTTCGCCGCCGGCGCGACCGGCACGACGCCGTACGCGAGCGGATCGAGGCCGAGCGCATCGCACGGCACGACGCCGGCGAAGAGGTCTACAAGGCGGCGCGGACGGCCGGGGAGGACGAGGAGTCGGCGGACTGGGCGCGATGGGACTTCCTGGCGCGGCGGGACGCCGAGGAGGCCGGCCGGGAGGAGGACGGGCGCGGCCGGTTCGCCCGGGGCGCCGACGTGTGGGTGCAGCCGGCGGACGACGGGCCGGGTGCGGTCCCGTACGCGGGGCGGATCGTGGCCTACCGCGGCCGGTTCCGGTTCCGGGTGACGGGCCCGGCGGGGACCGTCCCGCGGGAGGTGCCGGTGGACCGGCTGTCCCCGGCCGGGCCCGACGAGGCGCGGCAGGACCGGGCGCGGCAGGAGGCCGAGGTGGCCCGGCTCCGCGAGGAGCGGGCGGCGCGGGATGCCGAGGAGCAGCGGCGCCAGGAGGAGGCGCGGGCCGTGGCGGCGGCCGCGCTGGCACGGCGGCTTGCCCGCAGGCGGGCCGCCGCCGGCACGGTCGCGCCGGTCGGCGAGCACGGCCAGTGGAATCCGGTTCACAGCGTCCCGCGGTCGGTCGGGGAGCTCTGGGCGGCGGCGGCCGAGGGCGGTTGGCGGATGACCTGCCGTACCGGCACGGACGGTCAGATGCTGGTGGTGCGCATCACGGGAACGACGGACGCCGGCCTCTGGGTGTTCGAACTGATCTGGCTGCCCGAACGCGGCCAGTACTCCGTCAGGAAGCAGCTTGGGGCGGCGCGGTGGGCCGACGGCCGGTCCGGTCCGCGCGGCGGGCGGATCAGGCCGACGGTCCGCGACGTCCTGCTCATCATCATGCAGGAGACCCGGGAGGGGGCCGAGGCGCGGCCGGGTGAGCTGGTCGGTGGGCCGGGGCGGCCGGAACCGGCGGCGCCGGTGGCCCGGGACTGACCGGCCGTTGACCGGGCGGGGTGGGGCGCGTGTAAGGCGCCCCACCCTCTTGGATGCATTCTTCATGGTAAACTTTGTCTTGTCAGTCGGAATGCCTTCGGGAGTCATCGGCCCGCAGGCGCCCGCGCCGACGCATTTCCGTACACCATGAAAGGTGGGCACCCGTGGCCACCACCAACGCCGCGTACTGCGGCCAGTGCTGCGCCGTCGTCGCCGACGACGGCCCGACCGAGTCCTTCCACTGCCCCCACTGCGGGAGCGCCGAGCACACCGTCATCACCGCCGAGCAGATCGGCGCCGCCCAGGAGCTCGCCGAGGCGATCGGCGACGGCTACCTGCTCCTCGACGTGAGCAACAGCTCCGCCGGACTGACCTGCGGGGAGGCGGAGACCTTCTCCACCTTCCTGCGCGCCTACGGACGGAGCGGCACCGCCGCGGCGCTGCTGGAGGACCACGCGGGCCACGACGACGAGGGCGACTCCCACGGGATCGACGCCGAGGGGAAGGTCTTCACCCGCGCGTAACCCCCGGCGGGGGGGGGGGCGGGGCCCCCCCCCCGCCGAGAGGGGCCGCCGCCACCCGCCCCACTCGACAGGGGTCCGGACGGTTATCTTCGATGCAATATTCATGGTAGTCTTTCTCTTGTCAGGCCGGGTGGCTCCCGGAAGACAATCGAACCGCACCGAGAGGACCCCGATCATGGCGTACCAGAACCCGGCCGACCGCTGGCCGCACCTCAACCGCGAAGCCGAGTACCGCGTGCTGCTCCCCGCAGCGGTGCAGGCCGTGGCGGTTCTCGTGGAGGCCGCCCGGCCCGGCTGGGGCGAGCGACTGACCGGCCCCGAGATCGAGGCCGCCCCGGCCCGGTGGCCGCTCGGCGTGGGGCCCGACCCGCAGACCCCCGCCGGTCAGTGGATCGCCCTGTACCGCGACCTGCGCACCCTCCTGGACACCTGCACCCAGGCCCCGGACCCGGAGCTTCGTTCCGCCGAACGCCTGGTCAGCACGCTAAGCCAGGCCGTGTGGGCCGGAAGCCAGGGCGATTGGGACTCGGCGGTGCACCGCACCAAGCGGGCGCTGCTGGACAGCTGGCAGTTCACCGGCATCCCGCGCTGAGCCCCGGGGCCGCCGCCGCACCGGCGGCGGCCCGTCCCCGACACCGCACGACGAGGAAGTCGAACCTACCGGACGGAGAACCCCCGTGTCCCCGAGTTCCTGGCCCGTGATCCCGGACCCCTGGCCCTGGTCCAACGGCGAGCGCGAGTACCGGACCCTTTTCCCGGCCGCTCTCGAAAGCGTCGCGGAGATCCTTGACGTGGCCCGGGGTGGGATCGGCGCACAGCTGCGGGAGGCCGGGCTGGAGCCCACTGCCGAGATGTGGCCTGCGGACGGTGAACCGGACCCGTCGTCCCCGGCCGGGAAGCTGGTGGCACTGCGGGAAGGTCTGCCGCACATCGGTGTCGGACCTTCGCTGGTGGCCTCTATCCCTCCGCGCCTGCTCGGCCTCACGGTTGCTGCCGTACGCGCGGCAGGCGAGCACAAGTGGGCCGACGCGACCGAGCGCCTCAAGGAGATCCTCCGCCTCTGCTGGATCATCACCGACCGCCCGTAGCCCCCCTCGGGGCGGGCCGCCGTCGACCGACCCCGCCCGATCCGCACCGACCAGGCCCGGGCCTGCCCCGCGCCATCCCGACAGGAGGACCACTGGACTTCCAGCAGCTCAAGAGCGCAGGCCTCTACCCGATCGCGCACATCGCGGGCCGCCCATCGACGCCCATGCCCGAGCACGTCGCGGTGTGCCCCAAGCACCGGGTTCTGTGGACGGCCTGGCACGACAACACCTACGACTGGCGCAAGCCGAGGGAGTGGGGCGGAGGCCACATCATGGACTGCCGCACCAGCCACCAGGAGCGCGCCTACGACTGGGCCGAGAAGAACCTGGCCCAGATGAACGCCGCCGCGCAGTCCTGCGAGCAGGGGCGCGGCTGCACGAGCGTCAAGGAGGACGCGTGAGCAGCCACTTCGCGAACGTCGAGGTGTTCGTATCCAACCTGGAGAGCGCCGACGAGGCCGACGACGTCGTCGCCCTGGTCGAGGCCGCGCTGAACGGCCGTGGCTACCAGGCGTCCGTCAGCGCCACGGCGAACGCCTACCCCGCCAAGGAGGACGAGCGATGAGTGAAGCCGACGAGAACACGGCGGCCCCGGCCCTGCCGGAGCCGCCGGTCGGCACGGCCCCGCCGGCCGACCTGGACGACGCGGCGCTCGCCGCCGAGCTCCAGGCCCTGGACGACTACCAGCGAGGCCATGCCGGCCGGCCCGGCATCGGTCTGGTGACCCTGGGCAGGATCGGGCCGCGCCGCGGGGCGCTGACCCGGGAACAGACCCGGCGCGAGCTCGCGCGGCGCGATGCGGCGAAGGCCGCCGCCGAGCGCGAGCGGCTGCGCGCCCGCCAGGACCGCACTTCTATCGGCCGGCGCGACAAGGACGGTCGCTACCCGGTGGCGGTCGACGGCCGCGAACGCGGCAAGGTCTGGCGCGGGGCCCGCGACTGGTGGCACGAGGTCGACGGCGGGAAGATGTCCGGGCCGTCGGACACCCGGTGGGAGGCCGCGGACGCCATCGTGGTGACGGTCGACGCCCGGGCGGCAGCGGTCGCTGCGCAGCGGCGCCGCGAGGAGCCCCCGGAAGGGTGGGTGGCCGCGGCCGAGGGCGAGGAGCTTCAGCGGCTGGACGTGGTGCGCCTGGCCGGGACGGGGCACGGCCCGGCGTGGAGCCGGCCGTGGCGGATGTGCGGCCGGGAGGAGCACCAGGGCGGGCGCGTGTCGTACCGCTTGGAGCCGGCGGATGCGGACCGGCCTCACGAGGGCTACGTGCTGTTCGCGGAGCGTCTGCGGAGGTTCGTCCGGCCCTCGGCGGCCGTGCTGGCCGCCCTGCCGGCGGTGCCGTTCCGGGTCCTGTACCCGGAGGAGTACTCGGAGCGTCGGCTCTTGAACGTCTCGGACGAGCTGTCGTCGCTGTCGCGGGTGGCCGGGTGCGCGGAGGCCTCCGGCCGCGCTCTGGAGCTGCTGGCCGAGGTCGAGGCCGGGCACAGCGGAGACCCGGCCGCGGCCATGCGGGAGATCACCGGCCTGGCGAAGGAGCTGCTGCGTATCGTGACGGACCCGCAGGGGTCGAACTGGGAGTCGCGGCGCTACGACCGGGGTAACGCGGAGCACGCCGTCCGGTGGGCGACGCGGGCGGCGGAGCGCTTCGAGGAGGGGGCCGGGGCATTGACGGAGGAGTACCGGGGGCGCCCACACGGGTAGACTCAATGCATTATTCATGGTAGTCTTTTCTCTGTCACACCGGGTGGCTCCCGGAAGGCAATCGAACCGACTACGCGAGAAATGAGCACCGCCGTGGGCTACGACATGTACTTCACCGACCCGCTGACCAAGGCCGAGGAGGTCGCGCTGGAGGCCGCCGAAGCCGCGATCAGCGCGGCCGTCCACCCGTCCCACCTGCCGGAGGGGCCGGAGCGTGAGGCCGCCTGGCTGGTGTGGGACGCCATGTGGGAGGCCCGTGACGAGGCGATGGGCCACTACTTCCGCCTGAACATCTGGGGGATGGGGTCCTGCCGGAAGGCCATGGCGAAGCTGGGGATGCTCACTGAGCAGGACCACCCGGCTTGGCCTGACCCCGTGGACTTCGGTCTGCCGAAGGACGACCCGTGGGGTGACGGCGAGAACGAGGCGGAGGGCGGGGACGCGCTCGCCGAGGCGCGCGAGCGGTTCGAGCAGGCCCAGAAGGGGGTCGTGGAGGCTGAGCCGCAGCCCGTCACCGGCATCCCCCTGTACAAGCTGTGCAGCAACGACGGCTGGCTGGTGACCCCGGCCGAGATCAAGGCCGCGCTGACCTCGTGGGAGGCCGCCGACGAATCCGATCGCCGGACGGCAGTCGGGGAGCACGACTGGTTCCCCGAGTGGATCGACTGGCTGGGCAAGGCCAAGGAGCGCGGCGGCTTCCGCGTCTACTGACCCGCGCACCGGGCCGCCGCACACCGGCGGCCCGGTCCCAGCGGCCCGCTCCACCCGGAGCACGCCACCGGGCAGGCCCCCGACGGTGCGGCCGCCCAGTCCAACACCCCGACCCGGACCCGACCGGAGCCCCCTGTGGACACACCCCTGACCATCCCCGGCCTGGCCGTGGACCCGCCGTCCCGACTGGTCTGGCCCGACAAGCTGCTGTCGAAGAACAACACCGACGTCTGCCGGACCACCGGCGAACCCGACGATCTCCAGGTCTTCACGTGGACCATTCCGGCATGGGTCGTGAAGCTGACCAGCGGCAAGTTCTTCAACGCCTGCCCCCAGGCCGGGATCTGCGGCGGTCCCCTCTGCTACGCGGTCGCCCCCGGAAGCTCCTACCGCCGGTTCCCCAACGTCCTGGCCGCGCACGTGCGCAACCTGGAACTCGTCCTGGACGAGCCGCTGGAGTGGGAGCGCCGGATGAAGGCGGAGCTGCGCGGGCGCCGCTACCGCAGTCCCAACGCCTGGGTCCGCATCCACGACGCCGGCGACTTCTTCAGCGACAGCTACGTGCTCGCGTGGCTGCGCATCGCCAGGTCCGCCCCGCACGTGCGGTTCTACTGCTACACCAAGGCCATCTCCCGGTTCCTGCAACTGGTGGAGCCGGACCGGCCGGCGAACTTCCTGTGGTGCGCGAGTCTGGGCGGTACGGAGGACCACTTGGTGGACCGCGAGCACATGCGGCACGCCGACGTCTTCCCCACCATCGAGGCGCTGGAGGCGGCTGGCTACAGCGACCAGAGCGCGTCCGACCGCCTGGCGGTGCTCGGGGATCCGAGAGTCGGGATCCCCGCCAACCGGGGAACGAAGCTGGTGGGCGCTGCTTCGTTCGGCGACCTCCAGCGCGAGCGCGACGAGCGGAGGCGGGCGAAGAACGCCCGGGCCCGTAAGCGGGCCGCGCTCGCGGCCGCATGACCGCCCGGCGGGGGATGCCAGCAAGCGCCCCCGCCGGGCCTCCGCCCCCGCCCTGGGCCGTCACCACCAGTTCCCCGAGGAGTCTTCGCGATGATCACCGTCCCGGCGCCGAGCGCCCCGGCCGCTCTCCCCCGCCCGACCGTCACCGGCCAGCCGAACCGCGTTCCCGCACGCCGGGAGACCGTGTTCTACCTCGGCGGGCCGCCCCACTGGGCCCAGGACTCGCACGTGCCGCTGATGCTGTCCGCGAACGCCTTGATGGACTACCGGCTGGGCGGCCCGCGCTCCCCCGTCGCCCGGTGCCGGTTCGCGCTGGACAGCGCCGGGTTCAGCCAGGTGGGCAAGTACGGCGACTATCTGCTCAGCCCCGACGAGTGGGGCGGCATGGTCTACCGGCTCATGGACCGCTTCGGCGCCCCGCCCGAGTTCGCCAGCTGCCAGGACTTCATGTGCGAGCCGCAGATCACCGCACGGACGGGATTCAGCGTCGCGCAGCACCAGGAGTTCACCGTCGACTCGTACCTGTACCTGGTGGAGCATTTCCCGGCCGCGCCGTGGATGCCGGTCCTGCAGGGCCAGCGGGTGGAGGAGTACCTGGAGCACTGCGCGATGTACGAGGCCGCAGGCGTGGACCTGGGGACGCTGCCTCTGGTCGGCGTCGGGTCGGTGTGCCGGCGCCAGGGTACCCGGGAGGCCGGACGCATCCTGGCGGAGCTGGCCGCCCGCGGCCTCGCCCTGCACGGCTTCGGGCTGAAGCTCCAAGGACTCCGGGCCTACGGGCACCACCTGGCCAGCGCGGACAGCTACGCATGGTCGGCCGGAGCACGCAAGCGCCAGGTACGGCTGGCCGAGTGCGACCACCGGGCGGCGGACTGCCGCAACTGCCGACGGTACGCGCTGCACTGGCGAGAGCGGGTCCTCGCAGCCCTCGCGGCCCCGAAGCAGCTCGCGTTCGGGGTCCACGACCTAGATTGAATGCATTGTTCATGGTAGTCTTTCTCTTGTCACGTCGGGTGTCTGCTGGGCAGTCGGGGCGAAGGCTCCGAGGACCGCCCAGGCGCACCCCCGTTCCGACATCACCCCAACACCCCCAAGGAGACGTCCACATGGACTGGCACCTCACCCCCGGCGACCGCATCGAGCGTGCCGAACTCCACGACCGCTTCGGCGGCCGCATCCACCCGCGCATCAGCCCTTCCAAGGCGAGTCCGAACATCATGCTGTTCAGCACCCGGACCGCCGCGAGCCGGTTCGACGGCTGGACCGGCGAGCACGTGCACTTCGGAGGCGAGGGCGGAGGCGACGGCACCGACCAGAAGCTCACCCAGGGCAACGGCGCCCTGCTGCGGCACGAGGACGAGGGACGCACCCTGCGGCTGTTCCTCCAACCGGAGAGCGGTCCGGCCGAGTACATCGGCGCCTACCGGCTCGACAGCCACATGCCCTTCGCGCAGGTCGAGGCCCCCGGGGACCCGCGCCGCCCGCTGGAGGTGCGCCAGGCCTTCGTCTTCCGGCTGCGGCCCCTCACCGGCCCGCCGCGCGGACTGCCGCACCGCGCGGCGGCCGTGACGCAGCGCCGGGTGGAGAAGACCGGCCCCGGCGTCCGCCTCACCCTGCCCGGGCAGATCCTCGCCCCCGCCCAGCAGGCCGCCGCCGACATGCTGGCGCGCTACGAGGGCTTCCTGCGCCTGTCCGAGCGCAGCGAGACCGCCGGATACCGGATCACCACCGGCCACAGCCTCTCCGAGATCCACGTCGAGCTGTTCGACCACACCCGCGAGGAGCTGGTCGTCCCGCTGGCCAGCCGCGCCCGGCCCGGCGTCTGGGAGGCCCTGGGCAGGCTCAACGACCAGGCCCGGTTCTTCACACCGGCCCCGCGCCGCGCGCTGCTGCTCCCCGGCCAGCCGGATCCCGACCTCATGGACCTGCTGCTGAGCCAGCACGTCACGGCCATCTGGCCGTCCGGCCCCTTCACCTACGCCCGCAGCGAGCCGGGCCCTGCGGGCACCCGGCCCTGATCCCGGTGCGGGCCGCCGCCGGACCACCCGGCGGCGGCCCGGACCGCTCCCTGAACCCCCTTAAACACGACCAGCACCCCGCAAGGAGCACCATGGGAGCCGAGCGCTTCACCACTTACCAGGACGGCATTGACGTCGCTCAGGCGTTCCGGGACGCCGTCGAGAACGCCCAGTACGAGTACGGCCACCGGGGCTACACCGGCACGATCGCGGAGAAGGACAGCTGGCAGACCGTCACCAGCACCCCCTTGTCCGTGCGCGACGCCGTGGCCCTGGCCGACCGCATCATGAGCGACTACGAACACCCGCTCCAGGACAAGTGGGGGCCCGCCGGCGCCATCCCCGTCCTGAGTGACCGCCGACAGATCACGGTGACCGTCCCACCCAGCACACCCGGCTACAAGACGCTGAAGGAGGCCGCGGCCGCCATCCTCGCCGAGGGCGACCAGCTGCTGCCGGGCGAGACGGTCGAGCACTACACCGGCGACGTCATCGAGCGCTCCCGGCGCTCCGGCCTGATCCGGTCCGCCGAGCTGGATGTCACCCTCCAGGGCGGCCCGGCAGAGCACCGTGGATGGCTGTTCTTCGGGTACGCATCCTCCTGACCCCCGAGGCTGCCGCCCGCACCGCCAACCACCGCCCAACGTCCGGCCGGCAAAGCGCGCCGCCGGGCGGCCCGACCGTGCCACGCCGCCGATGGCGTCCGAGCCGCCGGAGCCCGGCCGACGGGCGGCATCGTCTCCGACCGCGCCCCTGCCTGGGGCATGACCTCCGGCGGCCGGGCCCACCCGTCCCGGCCGCCGTCCACGAGAGCGAGAACTGATGACCGATGCGGAGAAGGCGGAGCTCGCCCGCCGCTTCGACGAGGTGGGCCGCGGCGTCGCCGCGGCCCTCGACACCATCCCGACGATGGAACCCGGCTGGTGGCACCAGGCGGAGCGCTGGGTCTACGGCGCCGTCACGCTGTACCACCCGACCGGGCTGGCGCTGCGACTGGAGCACGCCCGCTACAACGACGAGGCCCGGGGCCGGCTGACCGTCCACGGCGTCATGCCGCTGGGCTGGAGCGGGAACACGCAGTTCACGATCGGGGTGTCCACCGGACGCACGCCGCAGGACATCGCGCGGGACATCCACCGGCGGCTGCTGCCGGACTACATGGCGGCGCTGCCCGGCGCCCTGGCCGAAGTCGCCGATACCGAACGGCTGCGTCTCGCCAGGACCGAGGCCATGCGGACACTGACGGAGGCCCTCCCCGCCCTGCACACCTATGACTGGGACCGCGAGCAGAGCGCCGGCGCCTTCTACTCCGAGAGCCGCCACCACGCCGAACGCGCCTACGGCTACGGGACGGTGCGCGTCAACCACGGGGCCGAGTCGGCCGATCTCAAGCTGACCGGGGTTCCGCTCAACCGGGCCCGGGCGATCCTCGCCATCCTGCACCGTCCTCCGACGGCGCCGGCGACCGAGCCGGCCGACGACCCGGACGATGACAGCCGATAGGCAGGGGCGGCGGCCCGGCCGCCGCCCCGACATCGGAGGACCTGCAAGTCCGGTTCATTCAATGCACTTTTCATGGTAGTCTTTCTCTTGTCAGGCCGGGTGGCTCCCGGAAGGCAATCGAACCCCATCCCCGCGAGGAAGGCCCTCACCGTGTCGAAGCTCCCCAAGGACATCGCCAAGCTGCACCGGCAGGCCCAGGCCCTGGTCAACCTCGACCGGCCGCTCACCCACAGGGAGCGGGAGTTCGTGCTGGACTACTGGCAGGAGTCGTCCACCGCATCCAACAGCCTTGACGGGGCGTTCTTCACCCCGCCCGGCCTGGCCGCAGCCTTCACCATCGAGACCACCGGGCCGGAGGTCCAGCGGGTGCTGGACCTCTGCGCGGGCATCGGCCGACTCGCCTGGTCCTGCATGAACGACCTGGCCGCGCCGGGCCGCGAGATGGTCTGCGTGGAACGCAACCCCCTGTACGTCGAGGTCGGCCGCAAGGTCCTGCCCGAGGCCCGGTGGATCTGCGCGGACATCTTCGACCTGCCGAGCGACCTGGGCCGGTTCGACATGGTCATCAGCAACCCCCCGTACGGCTTCGTCGAGCGCAGCGGGGACGGGCCGGGCGTGCGCAGCCGCCGCTTCGAGTACCACGCCCTGGCCGTCGCCGCCGAGCTGGCGGAGTGCGGGGTGTTCCTCATCCCCCAGGAGTCGGCCCCCTTCCGCTTCAGCGGCGTGCCGTCCTACCGGGAGGTGCGCAGCGCGGAGTACGAGCGGTTCGAGCGTGACACCGGGCTGCGGCTCCAGATGAGCACGTCCGTCGACACCTCCGGGGAGCGGGACCAGTGGAGGGGGGTGGCACCGGCGACGGAGCTGGTGTTCTGCGACTTCGGCGCGCGGGTGCCGCGCGTGGCCTCCGCCCCCGCGCCGGAGCCTGTCCCCGTCCCGGCGCGGACGGTCGCGCCCGCGCCCGTCGTCACCGAGGCGGCTCCGACGCTGTTCTGACCCCGCCTTCGGGGCCCGCCGAGCGCGGGCCCCGGGGCACGGCCCTCCGGCCGCATCCCACCTCACCGCACGTCCGCGACCCGAACCCTGGAGAGAAGATCATGACCAACCTCCCCGTACGCCCGCTGCCGCCGGGGCGGAGCACCTCCGCCCTCGCGGCCGGCCCTGCCACGGCCCCTCCCGCACCGTGGCACGCCGAGCCGCTGTCCGGGCCCGAGGGAAGGGCCGACCTCGACGCGGCCGACGAGGAGGGTGCGCCCGGCGGGACCGGGACCGAACCGCGGGGGACCTGGGTCGTGGTCCGCCGCGTCGGACCTGCGGCCGCCTGCACGAGTTCGGTCGAGTTTCCCGAGCACGCCGGCCTCGGCGGCCTGCTGCGGTACCTGGGCAACTACCCCGCAGTCCTCTACGCGGTCACGGACCATCTGGACCGCCCCGTCACCCCGGAGTCGGGTGCCGAGCGGCCGGAGGCGCTCAACGCCCTGCTCCGGGCCTACGGCCTCCCGCTGCCGGCCAAGGTAATCCCCCGCAGGCCCCGCGGGGGCGCCCCGGCCCTCTCCGCGTCCGGCGCGGCCTGAAAGGAGCAGCACGATGACCGACACGATCACCAGGTCTCTGCCGTGGCGCGATGCCACCGCGACGATCTGTCTGCCGCTCTCGCTGGAGCAGCGGGAGCGGATGAGCGCCGAGGTGGTGGTGCGCGTGCAGTACCGCGTGCCCTTGAAGCTGAGGTTCCTCTTCACCAGGGGTCCGGTCGGCACGTGGGAGCTGGAGTGGGACGCGACGCTGAGTCCCGTCGGGTCCGCGTCGGGCCGGCACGCGCGGAGCGCTCTGGGGCCCCTGCTGGCCGAGCTCCTGGCCGCCGAGGAGATGGGCGCCCCGCTGGCCGAGCTGCACGCCCGGACGCTGCGCCTGGAGGCGATGAAGGCGTGGGAGAGGCTCCACCAGGCTCGGGCGGAGGCCGCCCGGGCGGCGGCGAAGGTGCGCGCGGCCGCGGCGGAGTTCGGGGCCTACGGTGCGCCGGAGGGCGATTGTGCACGGCTGCTCGGGGAGTTCTACTCCACCGGGGACCTCCGCCAGGTCGGCCGGGGGACGCAGGGCTGACCGGCCCGACCTGCGCCCGGTGACCGGGGCTGCGGCGGTGGGCCACCGGGCGTGGGAGGGCGCACAGAGCAAGTTCAATGCATTATTCATGGTAGCCTTTCTCTTGTCATCGCGGGTGGCTCCCGCGTTGCAACCGAACCCCGCAGGAGGGCCTCACCATGTCGACATTCACCGCCGGTCGGGACGAGTTGCGAGCGGGCACCCCCGCACTCGATGCGGCGACGGACGAGGAAGGCCGCGCGTATGCGAACGGCTTCCGTCCGGCGGTGCTGGAGTGGGACGGCTGGTGCTGCGACGTCTGCGATGTCTGCAACGCGGGCGCCGAGTGCGCCGAGTGCCGAGCCTGTACCGACTTTGCGTTCCCCTATCCGCCGCACTGGGCCCGGCCGTGGGTCGAGGGCGAGCCGGAGCGGGGCATCGAGGCCTTCGGCGGGCCGGGCGGGATGTCCGCCGGGCGCGGACTGGTGGACAAGACCGGCGACTGGGTGCTGATCGAGTCCAACCGCGACGCCGCGGCGACCGCCCGGGCGGCCGGCCACTGGGTGGTCGAGGCGGACATCCGCACGCTCGACCCCCGCCAGCCCGTCCTTCGGTGGGTGCGGCGCTTCCACGGCTCCCCGCCGTGCCAGACCCTTTCCAGCGCGGGCAAGCGAGCCGGATGGAACGCCGAGGAGATCTACGAGCTCCAGTCGATCATGTGGCAGGCGTCGGAGATGTTCGGCTTCCTGGAGGTGGACGACCTGTGCAGCCTCTACGGCGGCCCGCACTCTTACTACGGTGACGTCCTGGACGGCGCCGACGAGGACGAGTGGGACGACGATCTGTGCGGCGGCGGCCTTCTCCCCCCGTGCATGACGCCCGCCGAGTTCCGGGCGTGGGCGGCGGGTGCGGTTTCCGACGAGCGCACCGCGCTCATGGCCGAGGTGCTGATCTGGCCGATGTGCCTGGTGCAGATCGGGGCCCCGCTGGTGTCGATCACCGTGGAGCAGTCGGCGAACCTGCTGCGGCAGAGCCCGGCCCTGGCGGAGGCCATCCAGTCCGAGATCACCAGCACGGAAGGGTTCGGCTGGGCATGGTGCTCGTGGCAGGTCGCGGACGCCGCCGACTTCGGCGCGGCCACCCACCGGGAGCGGGCGTGGATGGTCGCCACCCGCTACGAGGAGCCCCGGTACGCGGACCACGTGGACGGCGACGAGGCGGCCCGCGAGATGTGGGCCCACACCCTCAAGCGCACCGGCAGGCTGCCGGACTGGGCGCCGGAGCTCGGCCGGCGGATCGAGCCCTACCAGGGACGTCCCGCCCTGCCGACGGTGACCGTGGCGGCCGCGCTGGACCTCCCGTCCGACTGGTGGGCCGACACCCGGGGCAAGCGCGGGGTGAACCCCAGGACGGGCAGGCCGATGGGTGGCGGCTCGTTCCCGCTCAACACCGTCGGGCAGTGCGTCACCGCCCCCTGGTACGGAATCAGGTTCCGCCCGGCCGACGTCCCCCAGGGCGAGGGCACGGTGAAGATCAGCCTGCCCGAGCTCGGCATGCTGGTCGGCTTCCGCCGGGACTACCCGTGGACCTACATCCCCGCCCGCAGGGGCGCCGAAGGCATTCGGAACATCGCCCAGATGGAGGCCGACGCGGTGAGCCCGTTCATGGGCGCGGCGGTCTCCGCCGCCGTCCAGGGCGCGGACTGGTACGAGCCGACGGCGCGCTACCAGGCAGCCCTCTACCGGCTGGAGGGGCCGCGCCCTGGTCTCGACGGGCCCGTCACCGACAAAGCCGACCGGCCCCTTCCCACGCAACGCGCAGCAGAGGGCGGGTTCGAGCAACTGAAGTTCCCCGGGGCGAACGAAACGGGAAGGCGGGAACCACAGCCAAATTCGATGCCTTTTTCATGGTAGTCTTTCTTTTGTCAGTTCGGGTGGCTCCCGGACAGCAATCGAACCGCCTTGGAGGCACCTGTGAGCACCCCTGACCGCCCGTTCACCATCAATGACCTGCGGGTCGCCCTGGCCAACCTGATGATCAAGGAGAGGCTCCCCGGCGACACGCCGGTAGTCCTGTCCTCCGACCCGGAGGGCAACCACTTCGCCCCGATGGAGGGCTGGACCGACGCGCTGTACGCCAACGGCGAGACCTACAGCCTGCCCGACACCGAGGAAAGCAAGGAGGAGCGGAAGCTGGGGCACTTCCCGCCGACGAACGCGCGCAAGGTGGTCTGCCTGTACCCGCTGGACGTGCACCCGGGGCTGGACCCGTTCGCCGGGCCCGACAAGAACTAGCCGCACCGCCGGTGCCGGGTCCCGCCCGCCGGAAGGGCGGGACCCGGCACCGGCCCACGGCACCACACATCGAGGAGAGGATCACATGGGCGTGCTGCACCTGGCCGATGGCCGAATCGTCGGCTACCGCGTGAACGACAGGGACTACCCGATCACCATGGCCAACGCCAAGCGGGCGCTGAACGTGGCCCACTGTGCTCGGCGATTCGGCCGCGGCAGCACCTTCACGGCGTACGAGCTGTCAAAGTTTAGCGACGAGACCGGCCTGCCGCCGTACGCCCCGATCACCTGGTGGATCGCCAGGGGCATCGATCGGTTCGTCCGGAACGACGCGAACGCCGCCGAGCGGGCAGTGACGGTCACCGCCGCCGAGGCGCCGGTGCCGACGGTCAAGAGGCCCGCGGGGCGCGCCCACGCCGCGCTCGGCGAGGCCCGCAAGGGGTACGAGACGTGCCGGCCGGTGGGCGAGGCCGCCGAGCGGGCGGTGCGCAGCGGCGGCCTGGCCCTGGAGCGGGCCGGGAAGGTGCTCGGCGGAACGGAGGCCGGTGAGCCCATGACGGCTCTGCGGGACCACGCCCGGCTCGCCCAGGAGGCGGCCGGATCCGCGGAGGCCTTGTTCTTCGCGGCCTGCGACGCCGCCGACGAGGCCCGCCGGAAGGGGATCGAACTCGATGTGATCCGGGAGGGCTGGGCTGCCGACCACTGCCTGGCTCTGGTGGCGCAGGTCGGCGAGAATGCTGGCGAGGCCGCTGGTCACCTCCACCGGGCCGACGGGATCCGGCACGAGCTGAATCGGCAGGCCGAACGCTGGGCCCGCCGCGCGGGATAGCCGGGCGAAGCCTGGGCGCAGGGGGACCGGAAGGCTATGTTCGATGCATTATTCATGGTAGTCTTTCTCTTGTCAGTCCGGGTGGCTCCCGGAAGGCAATCGGACCACAGGAGAGAGCACGTGAGCATTGTCATGACCGCAGGTCACCCCAGCACCCAGGCGACCGGGCCCGCCGAGGAGATCGTCTACGAGAGCTTCGAATACGCGCCCGACCGGCTCACCCGTGGCTACGCGGTGGAAGGCTGCCACGGCGTGAGTGCCATGACGGCCGGAGGGGTGCGGGTGGGTTCGCTGCTGTGGGACCGCGAGGATGGCATGGTCTGGTGGGTCGGCGTGCGCGCGACGTTCCGCCGCAACGGCATCGCCACCGCCATGTGGCAACTGGCCTGCGAGAAGGCCGAGACCCAGGGCTGGACCACCCCCGTCCACAGCGACGTCCTGACGGCTTACGGGCAGGCCTGGATCGCCTCCCTGTGAACCCTCCGGGGCGGCTCGCGGACCGCGAGCTGCCCCCTTCCACCGCCCCCGGCCTCCGGCGGGCCGACACGCTCCCATGGAGGTCGCATGCCGGTCACGGCTGAGATGGTTCTGGCCGCACTGGCCGAGTTCGCCCGACCCGAGCCGGTCACCTGCCGCTACGAACAGGGCGTCGAGTGGGCGGCGTCCGCCGTCCACCGCGCCTTCGCCGATCACCGGCTCTGGAAAGGCCCGGACGACGACCTCCGGATTGTCGAGACGGCCCTGCGGGCGTGGCTGGCCGGCGGCCCCGACTACGACAGCAAGGACTACAACCGGGGCTGCGAGGCCGGGCAGGAGATCGTCCGCCTGATCCTGGACCGCGTCCCGGAAGTGATCTTCGACTACCTGGACGACGCCGCCTGCCGGTCCGCCCGCCTGGTCGCCGCGTTCGGGACCGACCCGCCGTAGCCCCCACCACGCCCTCCGCCCCACACGGACTTCCCCGGGCCGGATCGCTCCGGCCCTGCCCACTGATCCGGTCGCACCGTCCTTCGCTGCGCACGCCGCCTGCGGCTTGCGCAGCGAGAGGTCCCACCGCCCGGACCCGCGCCGGTTCGACCACCGCCCCGACCCGCATCCACCCCGCCTCCCGATCGGAGACCCCGCCATGCCGCTGTACCTGCCCGCCCCCGAGCCGACCCGCCCCCCGGGCGGGTGGAACCGCCTGTCCCTGAACGCCCACATCGGCAGCGTCGACAACCAATGCGCCCTTCGGCCTCGGTCCTGGGCCGCCCTGCACGAGAGCCGGCGCAACACCCAGCTGAGCCAGTGGGGGCCCTACGGCGCGTGCGTCGCCGCCCGGGCGTTCCCGGACTGCACCGCGTGCCCGGTCTTCGCGGCCCGCAACAACCCGGGACGGGCCGTGGAGGTGGCCGGTGACCGCGTGTTCGTCCGCGTCGAACGCCGGATCGTCGGCGAGTTGTTCACCGCCGCGTCCGTGGACCGACTGTGGCTGACCAGTGGCCCCGAGGTGTCGCGCCACGACGGCGAGCCGTGGACCTGGGACCAGGTCTCGCGCCTCACCGACTGGGAGGTGGGCCGCCGAGTCCTGGACGGCGCCGGCGAGGACTTCTGGCTCCACCGCCCGCCGGTGGCACCCCCACCCGGAGGCGCCGCCGCAGCCGGGGACCCCGAGGCGAACGCCGGCGAGCTCCTCGTCCTGGCGCTGGCCGAGCGCGGCCTGGCCGCCGCCGTCGCGCCCACCGGAGGCGGCTGCACGGCGGTGGCGCTCACCGTCCCGGGCGGGGAGATCCTCAGCACCGACGACGCCCGCGCCGACCACCCGGCCGCCGACCACGACCGCTGGACCACCGCCTTCCACCCCGACCACGACCCCGGCGACCGCACGGACATCTACGACGGTCACGGCTTGGACGCCTACCGCGACGCCCAGGCCTGCGCCGACGCGATCGCGGCGTGGACCGGTGCGAACGCCCGGACCCACACACCTCAGGGAGCCTCATGAACAGCCCCCGCAACCGCACCGCCACCGATCGCCCGCCACTGCGGGCCGTCCGCGGCCAGCTCGCCGCCCTGGAGACCTGGCGTCCGGCACCGGACGCCGGCCCGCGGTCCGACCGAGCCGACTACCTGCCCGTCATCGTCGCCGCCGTCCGGGCCGACGGCACCCCCACGGCCTTCACCCTGCCGGACGGGCGCACCGTTGCGGTCGGCGGGCTGGCCCACCCCACCGTCGCCCTGCTCGCCGCTCCCGGCCGCTACGATCCGCATCCGGTGCTCGCCGAGGCCCGGGACAACGGTGCGGGCGGGCGATTCGCCCGCCTGGCAGACGTCGACGAGCTGTTCAGGCGTCACCCGGCCCCCGCCCCCGGACCATCCCCGGTGGCCGGTGAACCGGCCGTCCTGGCGCTCTACCGGCCCGCCGGCCGCTACGCGCCCCTCCCGTGGAGCGTGTGCCTGCCCTGGCGGAACCGGGTCAGGCTCGCCTCGGGCTGCGGCACCAGGGCGCGGGCCCGAACGGCGGCGGCCTGGCTGGAGGGCACCGGCGTGGACTTCACCGACCAGGCAGCCACGCTGGAGCTGAGCGACGTGCTGATGGAGTTCTTCCACGAGTGGGAGGCCTGCGTGCGCGCCGCCTTGGACGGCGCGGCGCCCTGGCCTGACCGCACCCCCGAGCGGTTCGCCGGCATCCTGGCCGCGCTTGCCGGCGCCGGTGGGAGCGGCGGGTGAGAGGGGTCAACCGACTTCACCCAATGCAAAGTTCATGGTATTCTTTCTCTTGTCAGCTCGGGTGGCTCCCGGAAGGCAATCGAACCCGTTCACCAGGAGGACCCTGTGAGCCGTCACCGCATCACCCGCACCGAGCTGGTCATGGAACTGACCGCCCGCCGCATCGAGGCCAACGGCCTGCACCAGGGCGCCGGGCTCAGCGACGACCAGTGGGCGACCTACCCGCCCGCCACCTACGCGCCGGACGCGCCGTGCACCGTCCTGTACGCCTTCGAGCGCGCGCAGCGCCGGGCGGCCGGGCGGACCATCCGCACCGGTGCGCGCCGCCGGGGCCAGGTCGCCGTGCGTCGGCGCGCCAACCACCCGGCGGAGTTCTCCGAGGCGCTGCGGGTCCTGTCCGACCACCTGTCGGACGTGGCGATCACGTCGGACCTGTACGCGCCGCTCGGGGTGTCGGAGGCCGACTACCGGCGGACCGTCATCTCGTCGTGGGGCGAGACCGAGGGCCTGACCGCCGACACGGCCGCCCGCACCATCCGCGCCGCCGCGAACCGTCGGAGCTGAACCGTGACCAGGAACCGAGTCGAGACGGCGGCCCCCGAAGGCTGCCCCACCCCGGGCAAGGCCCATTTCGCCACGCCAACGGCCGCCCGCCGGACCGCCGCCAACTACGTGCACCACCTGGAGCCGTACGAGTGCGACTGCGGGTGGTATCACCTCACCAGCAAGGCCATCGTCCCAGCCAGTTCGCTGCCGGTGACCGAGCAGGTCGCCGCACTGGGCGACGTGGAGTTCGCCGCGCTGGCGATCCAGGACGTGCGGGGGAAGGTGACCCCGGTCCAGGCCGGTGCGCTGCGGGACGCCGCCAACGTGGACCGCTGGACCGACGCACTGAACCACTTCAGGGCCATGGTGGAGGGCCAGTTCCAGCAGCGGGCCGCCGACACCTCTCCGGAGGCCGACGAGTGGCGCGGGCGGACCGCGTCGTTCCGCACGGCGCTGCTCGCGCGGCTGAGGGAGAGCACCGCGCTGGCCTCCGGTCTCCGGCGGGCGGAGGCGGCGGAGGCCGAGACGCGGAAGGCGGCTGGCGAGAGTCTGGCGGAGCTGCGCCAGCGCGCCGAACTGGAGGCGGTCCAGCGCCTGGTCCGGGCCCACGGTGCCGAGTTCAACGCGCTGGTGATCGAGGAGTACGGGCTGCTCGGCCTGGCGGTACCGCCTCGCCTTCGCCGCCGCCAGGCCCGCGACGCCGCCGTCCGGACGGCCCTGGCCCCCGCACTCCTGTAGGCCCGCCCCGGCCGACGACCGCTTCGGCGGTCGTCGGCCCCGCACAGCACCCCGCCACAGCCCGGTACACCCCCACCGGAAGGATGCCCATGACCGCCGCCAACACCCTTGACCACACCTGGGACATGTCCTGGCTCGCCGCCTACACGGGGGACGAGCTGCCCGCGCGCCAAGGCCGCTGGGAGGCCGACCCCGCCGGACACGACGCCGAAGGGAACCCGCAGGCCGTCCTCAACGACCGGGCCCGCCGCATCCTGCTCACCGGCACCACCGAGGGCGTCGCGGTCCGTGCCTGGCCCTACGGCCTGCAGACGGCCGACGCACCGGGCGCCCCCGTCGCGCGCACCCTGATCCCGTGGAGGCACGTCGCCCCCGCCACGGTCGCCGCCGCGATCGCCCGCGACCACCTCACCCCGCCCGAGGAGCCCGGCGCCACGCCCGAGCGGCGGAGGCTGCGCCAGCTGCTGACGATGACGGCGCTGATCGCCCACCTTCCGGACCGGGCCCAGTCGTCGGCCGCCATGCTCCCCGGGGCGGATGTGGTCGCGTGGCGGCACGGGCCGCACGTCGAGGCCACGGCCTGCTCCACCGCCCCGGGGAGGGTCCTGCTGGAGGCCCGGGCGCAGCTGGGGTCGGTCGTGCGCGCCCTGGCCGCCGCCCTGCCGCCGCAGGACGTGTGGCCTCCGTTCTCCGTGGCCAACGCGTACACCCGCCTTTCGGCGGCGTTCCCGGTGCTGACCCCGCGCCCGAACGTACCGGGCACGGACACGCTCGTGGGGCTCGGCGTGGGCCGCACGGTCGTGAACGTCCACCTGGCCGAGGGGGCTGCGGCTGATGACACCACCGAGGCCGCGCTCGACGTCGAGGGCGACCTCGACCTGGTCCTCCTGGTCCTCGGGCTGCTGTAGCGGCCCGACGGCCCGTCCGGCGCTCGGGATTCCGGGGCCGGACGGGCCGGTCAACCGTCAAGATCCTCACCGTTGGAGTTGCCATGACCCTCGACCTTTCCGCCTTCCTGCTCACGCCGGCCTTCCGCGCCGCCCTCCGGGACGCCGGGGGCACCACCCTGTGCGCCCTGAGGAACCTCGTCCTCGATGAGGAGGACCGGCGCAGCGTGTCGGTCATGCACGAGAACCTTCGGGAGGCTCTGGGCTGGCTGTACGGCGAGCCCGACGCCGCCGGCGTCCGGATCGCGTCGATCGAGGTTCCGGCCGCCTCCTGGGACGACGGCTGGTGGTGGGATCCGAGGGGGGCGGTCGTCGTGTTCAGTGACGGGTCGCGGGTGACGGAAGACCTGGAGGAGCTGCTCCACGAGCCGCTGACGGAGCTCGCGGGGAACATGCCGCCGGAGGGTCCCCGCGACGTGTACACGCTGATCGTTCCGCTTCCGGGCCCTGCGGTGGGCGGATCGGAGGCCGGAGGAGGAGCGTAGGCGATGGTGGGGCGACACGTAGCTTCGATGCATTATTCATGGTAGGCTTTATATTGTCAGCCCGGGCGGCTCTCGGGTGGCAATCGAACCGTATCAGCGCCCCCGAGAGGCTCACCATGTCCAGGCTGGATCAGACGCCCTACGCGATCGACCCCTACGACTGCGGCTGCACCGAGTGCATCCTGCGCGACTACGTGCCCTTGCGGGATGCGACGGACGAGCAGATCGCGCAGATGCTGACGGGGGAGCTGCGGAACAACACTTCGACGGAGTTCCGGATCTCGGCGGAGTGGTCGCTTTCCGACGGCTTCCGCCCCGGGGCGGCGACGGTCTCGTCGGTGCAGGTGACCGCAGAGATCTGGGGAGGCCTCACCCTCACCTGGGACCTCACGGATCACCTCGACGGCCCGCTCGGCCGACTCTTCGACCCCGACGCGACCGACGACAGGTAGCAGGGACCGGTGCTGCCCGCCGCATCCCCGGCTGGCAGCACCGCGCCCCGGACCGCCATCGCCGTCGGGTTCCCGCCCGGCGGCTGGCCCCGGCGCCCCCTCCGTCTCAGCCAAGGAGAGATCACCCATGACCATGCCCTTCCCCGACCCCGCCGTCCCTCGCTCGACCGGGGACGCCTTCGCCCAGAACGTCAGGCGCTTCGTCACAGAGGCGTTGCCGCACGGCAATGTCTACGGCGTCACCGCGAGCGGCCACAGCGTCACCGTCTGCGCGGACGAGGCGCGCGGAACCGTCTGCGTCCGGGTCAACGACCACGAAGGCCGGGCGGTCGAGACGACCACCGGGCCTGACGGCCCGCCCTTGGACCTGCCGTCGTTGTGGGTCCACATGACGGAGGCCGGCATCCGGCCCGCACCGCCCGAGCCGGCCGAACCTGGCCCGCGCCCGCGCCGGCACGTCCGCCCGACCGCCTCGTCGGTCCTGGAGTTCGCCGCCGCCCACCTGCAGCATGTCGGGCTGCACCCGGGCCCGTGGGACTGGGCGCGCGACGCGCGGACTGGGCCGGCCACGATCACCCACGCCGTGACCCTGGCCGTTCGCCAGCTCGGGTACAACCACCGGGCCCCGGTCGGCGCCGCCGCCCTGGGACGCCTGGCCGACCGCGTCCACGGCCGCCCCGTCGTGGTCCCGCCGTGGTGGAACGCCTCCACCGAGGACTACTACCGGGCAACGGTCTGGAACTGGGCGAGCGCCCCGGGCCGGACCGCCGCAGGAGCCGCCGCGTTCCTGCGTGGCGCCGCCGTACTGGCCGCCACCTCCTGACCTGCCGCCGGACTCCGCGCCCACGGCCCGACCGCCCTGGCCGAACAGGCCGACCCCCGAACGAGAGGCAGCACCGTGACCCGCGTCCTCCGCATGAGCCCCACCGAGTTCTGGTGGAACGACCCGTACGAGCCGGACGCCGAACTCGGCTACGTCAAACTCACCTGCGGCACCCCTGCGGCGGACGCCTGGGAGGTGAAGTTCCCCCGGTACTACGTCGCTTACGGCGGCTGGAGCAGCGATCGCCGCATGGAACTGGTCGTCGAGGGCATCGCTGAGCGCTCCGTCGCCGACCGGATCCGCGAGCGCATCCTCGCCAGTCCGGACAAGCGGAGCGGATTCGACGAGCTGTGGGCGGAAGTCCGGGACCTCGGCCGCGCCCCCTGCGACGCCTTCGACACCGGCGCCCAGTTCTGGGCGACCCAAGGGACCGCATACGGGCGCAAGGGCCACATCGTCATCCGCAACCGCGACCACGCCGCCGTCCAGTGGGCCGGCGAACCGTTCACGGGCGGCACCACGTACCCGCTGGAGCTGATGGCAACCGAGCCGCCGCCCGAGCGCCGGCACATCTCTCACAGCATGAACTGGCTGCGGATGCCCTGACCGTCCGCTGACCCCGCCCTCCCTCCCGAGATCGGAAGTGATCATGAGCAGTACGAGTACCGGCTTTCCCCGGACGACCCGCGATCCGTCGCCGCCCGTCCTGTACGTCCACCTGCACCTGCCGACGGGCGCCGCGGGCGCCTCCGACATCTGGGCCCTCCCCGGCGGCGCTCCGACCGCCGGCAGCGGGCACCGGCTCCTGCAGCCGGATACGCCCGTCCCAGACGAAGGCGACCGTCCCTGGTCGGCCCGTACGACGGACAACGTCGACCGCGCCCTGGCCTCGCACGGATGGAGGACGGTGCCTCGCGCTCAGGCGCGCCAGGCCCTGTCCACCCGGTTCGGGCAGGTGCGCGAGGACGGCATCCTGGAGGCGGTCCGCGGTGAGGAACCCGTCTGGACGTTCAGCGAGTACGACGCGGTCGCCTTCGCGCTGCGCGTTCCCGGGAGCCCGGGGCCGTCCAGGCAGGACGGGTCCCGTCGTGGTGGTCGGCCGTGACCGGCGCATCGCCCCGTGACGGGGAACAGCTGGATCTGTTGGAGCCGGTGTGGTGCCAGCGGTGGAGCAACCGGCGCCCCGGGTGGAGGCGAACGAGCGAGGGCGGATTCGACCCGGCCCTGTACCGGTGCATTTCCTTGGAGGCCGGGCCGGCGCGGCGGTTCGTGGAACGGCACCACTACAGCGGTTCGTGGCCGGCGGTGCGGATGGCGTTCGGGATGCAGTTGCTCACTGCGGCGCCCGGGCCGGGCGAGCCGGACGGCGGCCGCCTGGTCGGCGTGCTGGCGCTCGGGGTGCCGATGGCGCGGGCGGTGTTGACGCGGGTGTTCCCGACCTTGGAGCCGTACCGGGAGTCGGTGGAGCTGAGCCGGTTGGTGCTCCTGGACGAGGTGCCGAGCAACGGCGAGTCGTGGATGTGCGCTGCCTCCTTCGCGCTCGCGGCCGGGCGCGGTGTGCGGGGGGTGGTCGCCTACTCGGACCCGCACCCGCGGGTCAGGGTCACCCCGCAGGGCAGGGAGGTGGTCACGCCCGGGCACGTGGGGCACGTCTACGCGGCGCAGGACTTCACGTACCTGGGCCGGAGCCGGGCGCGTCGGCTGGTGGTCCTGCCGGACGGCACGGTGCTCACGGACCGCGCGGCGATGAAGGTGCGCCGGGACGAGAGCGGGCACCAGGGGGTCGAACGGCGGCTGCGGGCGCTGGGGGCGCGGCTGCGGAGGGAGGGAGAGCCGGGCGACAGGTGGCTGGAGGAGGCGCTGGAGGCGATCGGGGCCGGACGGCTGGACCACAGGGGCAACCACCTCTATGCGCGGTCCATCGGAGCGCGCCGGACGAGCGTCACCGTGGCGCCGACGTCCTACCCTCCGCCGAGGCGACACACAGAGGCCATTTCAATGCAAGATTCATGGTAGTCTTTCTCTTGTCAGGCTGGTTGGCTACCGGCCTCAATCGAACCGTCGCACACCACACTGGAGACCCCGTGAACCTCGACGACACCCTCTTCCTCTGGCAGGTCAACGTCAACGAAGGGCGCGTGAGCGCCGCTGACGCCCTCATCGCGGCGGCGCCCGCGCTGCGGCTGCAGGACGGCTGGCAGGCGGGTCAGGAGTCCGCCTCCGCCTCCATCGCGGTGGCCGGGACGCTCGACGGCGGCCAGGTGGTCGCCCTGGTCACCTGCCCGATGCACGTCAGCGTCATGGCGCTCGGCCTGTCCGCCGCGAGCGCCGACCGCCTGGTCCGTGCCGCGCTCGACATGGAGACGATCGACTACCCCTCGCCCACCGGCCGCGTCACCGGTCTCGGGGCGCTGGACACCAGCGCCCTCGGGCCGGGCGAGCACCTGGCCGTCTCCCTCTCCCACCTGACCGACGGCCGCCCCGGCCCCATCGTCAAGCTCTACGCGCACGGCGTGGCCGACGTCGACCTGGCCCAGCTCACGATCCCCGCCGCCGTCCGGTCGCTGGCCCGGCTGGCCGCAGTCCCGACCACCGCCTGACGCTTCACCGGCGGCCGCCGTCCCCGAGAGGCAGGGGCGGCGGCCGCCGGGGCCGATCGCGCACCCGCTCCCCGCGCCGCACGGCCGGCGCGCATCCTCCCGCCCGGGCCAGGACCCGCCCGCGGAGAGGACCTCCCGGCCGCCGGCCCCGTTCACCCGGGACCTGCGACCAGGCTCCTTCCCCTCCTTCGAACCCGGCGCCGGCTGCCCGCGCCGGTTGGAGCGCAACCCGTCATGACCTCCAGTCAGCTTGTCCTGTTCAACGCCGATTCCTTCCCCGAGCCCGAGCCGTGCGGCACGACGGTCGTCAGCTGGGGCCTCGGAGCCGACTCCACCGCGATCCTCCTGCGGTTCCTGGAGAACCCGCCCGCCTACGGTCTGCGGCCCGACCTGTCCGACCTGATCGTGATCACGGCCATGACCGGCATGGAGTGGCCCGACAGCGTCTCCCTCGCCGAGCAGCACGTCCTGCCGTTGCTGCGCGCACACCGCGTCCGCTACGTGCAGATCGCCCGCGGCGGGCACTCCATCGCCCGGTCGGGCGTCGAGATCCTCTCCGACACCCGCGCCCCCACCCGCATCCACACCTCCGGCCGGTGGAGCCTGCTGCTGGACCTGAGCGAGTCGGGCACCGTGCCGATGTACGGGGGCAGCCGGCTGTGCAGTGTCCGCGCCAAGGGCGAGCCCCTGGACCTCTGGTTCAAGCAGAACCTGCACGGCCCCTACCGGCACGTCGTCGGTTTCGAGGCCGGCGAGGTTTCCCGCACCCGGGTCGACATGTCCTTCCCCAAGCCCGGCCGCAGGCCCTGGTACCCGCTGATCAACTGGGGCTGGGACCGCCCCGCGCTGCTCGCCTACCTCAAGTCCCGCCTTGGCGTTTCGTACCCGAAGAGCTTCTGCTGGGCCTGCCCCTACCCGGTCAGCGCGGGCTCCCTGCCCGACCACATGGCCCGCTCCAGGCGCTTCCCGCGGCAGATCGCCGAGGCTGCGCTGCTGGAGTACACCGCGCAGGCGCTCAATCCGCGCTTCACCCTGTACGCGAAGTCCTCGCTGCGGGAGGAACTGCACCGCGCCGGCAATTCCACCGCGCTCGACCTGCTGGCCGAGCGGCTCGACTCCGAGCCCTGGAGCATCTACGAGGTCCGCCGCGTGCTGGCACCCGGACGCTCCGAGCACTGCAAGACCTGGCACGGCCCCCGGTGCGCGCGCTGCCACAAGCTGGCCGTCGAATCCGGCGCGCCCCCTTCCGAGTTGCCCCGCTGCAAGGTCTGCCAGGCCGTCAGCGGGGCGCGGTGCCCGCGGCGGGACCCGCTCTGTTCGGACCCGCAGGTCAAGGGCAACGTCTGGCGCTCGGTGCGCCGGATCGGCATCCTCAGTCGCCGCCAGGCCCTCGCCGACCTGGAACGCTTCGCCGACCGGCCGGGGCGCGCCCTGGAGCACGTGGCCAGCACGGTCCCCGGGTACGACCTCGGCTTCGACCGGGTGGTCACCGTCCGGCGCGCGGACAGCTATCCGACCCGGGAGCGCCAGTTCGTCACCGCCCCTGCGACGGTGCTGCCCAAGGCCAGGGCAGGCTTCGAGGCGGCCTGGCGGGCCGCGGCCGGCCCCGCTCCCGGTGCCGGTGCGGAGCCGGTCGAGGCGGGGCTGCGGGCGGCGGTGTAGCGGTCGCCGCACCCGGGGCGGCAAGCCGGACGGCGAGGCCTCCCGCCTGGGGGTTGGCTGATGCGAGAGTGTCGACCAATCCCCATTGGATGCATTTTTCATGGTAGTCTTTCTCTTGTCAGGCCGGGTGGCTCCCGGAAGGCAATCGAACCACCCCGAAGCGAAGGACTGCCCGTGCCCACTGCACTCTCCCCCGCCCATCCCCTCGCAAGGGCGCTGCGCCGAAGCGGCGTGCCCGCGAAGGCCGTGCACCTCTCCGACGACTACAGCGTGGAGATCGAACTGGGCGTGAGGATCACCAGCCCGCGCCACCCGTCGCACCGCGTGTTCCTCCTGCACCCGCAGGAGGTTCCGGATTATCCGGCGTACTTCCGCCTGTACCTCCGGCCGAACTACCCGGACCACGCGGTGCTGTGGATGCTGACGGACGCGCACCACGAGGTCGTGGACTCCGGGGCCTGGGAGGTGCGCACCGCCCGGCAGGCCGTCCGCCAGCACACCCGAACCACCGCCGTACTGCGCGACTGGCTGCGGAAGGAGCACGCCGTCGCCACGGCACCGCCCTTCCCGCCGTTGGAGAAGCTGATCGGCGAAGAGACCAACGGCTGGATGTGGATCTTCACCGCCACCGCCCACAAGGTTGCCGAGGCGCTGGTCAACGGGCTGGTCTCGCCCGACGTCACGCCGCAGGACCTGGCCCGGGTCTACCCCGACTTCACCGAGGAGTACGGCCTGCTCGGCCCCGAGGGATGGGAGACGGGGATCGACATCCTCCGGGCGTTCGCCGACGGCCAGGTCTTCGAGGACCACCACCCGGCCCCCTCCGCCGCCTACCGCATCACCATCGGCTGCGACATGGTCGAGCGGTACGGCCCGAGCGCGCTCACCAGGCTCCAGGCCGGTTTCGGCGGAGACCTCGTCACCGCCGCCCGCATCTTCCTCGCCCGCACCCGCTGACCCCCAGCCGGGCTGGCGGCACCCGCCCGCCAGCCTGGCCCTCCGCACCACCGAAAGCGAAGCAGACCCATGAACACCACCCCCGAGCACGAGACCCGGCTGCACGAGGCCTTGACCGCCGCCCTGGAAGTGGCCGGGATCCGGAGCGAGTTCTGGCACACCAGCGGCGGCTACACCTGTCTGAAAGTACCGGTCGGCCGCGCCGAGATCTGCCTGACCGACATCAACGGCCACGTGAGCCGACCGCTGTCCGATTACAGCGGATTGGCCGTCTACTACTACCCGTTCTTCGAGCACCAGGGCATCCGCCTGTACGAGTCTCCCGACCTCGGCATTCGGCGCGACCCGACCCTGTTCGAGCGGGAGGCCTCGGCCGCCATCAAGGCGATCCAGCTGTGCCGTCAGCTCTGCCAGACCCGGCGAGGCCTCGCGGAGGAGGACCGGCGACTACGGCTCGCGCCACCGCAGCCCACCGAGACCCTCGCCCGATTTCACCGTGACGCCACCGGCAGGACCACCCTGACCGTGGCCACGAACTTTCGCCTGACGGCGGAGGAGATCCGGGCCACCCTGGCGTGCCACTTCGAAGTGCCGTGGGAGGAGAGTGACGACCTTCCGGAGATCACCCTGCCCGAACTGCTGGACATCCTCGCCACGCACGCGCAGCCGTGCGTGCACGGCTTCTGCGCTCCACTGAGCCGCTTCGCAACGAGCAACTCCAGCCCGACCCGCCAGTGGGCGGCCGAGCAGGTCCGCAGCCTCCTACCCTCCTTGAGCTGGGAGGAGTGAGGCGGCGGTGGCCCCGGCCCGAAAAGCCGGGGCCACCCCAACCCGGACGCTCCGAACACCATCAGGCCCATCGCCGGGCGAGCAGGAGGCCGTCGTGCGCCTGGCGCAATCCACCCGGGCGGGACCCCTCGGCCGGCGTGCGGGGTACGGACGCCCAGCGCGTGGCACGTGCTGCTGGGCCCCGGGCGAGGAGGCGGCCCGTGCCGCGATCCGGCTGGCCCCTGCCGGACACCTGGCGATCGGGAACGGCCGCCTCACGTTCCAGCCTGGGCGAAGGCCGCTCTACCTCTTGATTGAATGCATTATTCATGGTAGTCTTTTTCTTGTCGGGCCGGGTGACTCCCGGAAGGCGATCGAACCGTGCAACAGCACCACCGAAGGCCCCGTGTCGCTTGCCGACGCAACCCGTTTCATCCTCACCGACGCCACCGAGGCGGACCTCGCCCGCGTGAGCGCGGCTGTCAGGGACCGCCGCGACATGATGGCCAAGGTCCGCGCGGCCGCCGTCGTGGTCGAGGCCCGCGTCACGACCCGCAACCTCAGCCCGAAGTACCTCATCGGCCTCAGCGGCACCGTGGCGTCGATCAACCGCGACCGTGCCGATCTGGACCTCGACGAGGACTCCACCGATCAGCTGCGGTGGACCCGCCAGACCAAGTTCAAGGTGCCGCCCGGCACCAAGAACTTCCGGCTGCGCGGCGTGCCCCTGACCTGCCTCACCGTCGCCACCGACTGACAGCCACCCCCCGAGGGACCGGCGGCCGGGCCCACCGCGCGTGGGCCCGGCCGCCGCCCACCGGGCGAGTGCACCCGCTGCGCCCCCGCCACCGGAGGCCTCCCGCCTCCCGTCACCACCGAACACAGGGGAGGCCCATGCCCACCCTCACCGAGCGCCAGATCGCCGCACTGCACACCGGCGCCTACCTCCTGCCCGCCGACCCGGCCTGCCCGGAGAGCTTCCCCGTGCTGGCCGCCGCCGGATTCCGTGTCGGCTTCCAGGTCCAGGACGACGGGACTGTCTACGTCGGCATCGACGCCCAGGACGCCGAGGCCTCGCTCCGCACCCCGGACGGGAAGCTGCGCGGCATCGAACTGGACGCGCCCGGCTGCGCCCGGAACGTCCGCACGCGCGGACTCCGCTCCTGGACGCGGATCTGGCGCCGCCTTCTCGGCCGGCGCGCCACCAGCCCCGGTCCGACGCGGCTCCATCTCATGCGGGACACCGCCCTGGAGTCGCTGATCGCGGCGGCTCACTCCGAGCTGCACCGCCGCGCCGTGCTGGCGGCCGCCGAGCACCTGGCCGAGGTGTGCCGTGAGCGCGGCTGGCCCGCACCCCGCGAGATGCGCAGCCTCAGCACCTACGACGAGTGCGACGGCAGGATGTCGTGGTCGCCGAACGGCGTGGAGGTCCTCGGGGTCGACCACAGCCGGCGCACCGTCGACTTCGGAGCCTTCCTGTCCGAGGCCAGCGAGCACCAGGAGCCGCCCCAGGACGCCGCCCTGGTGGTCACCCTGCTGCCGTCGCCCGCCTTCCACATCGACCGCTACTGACCGACCGGGGGGACCGCCCATGCCCATCTCCGCCAGGCTCCGCGCCAAGTTCAACCGCACCGCCCGCTTCTGGCCCGCACGGCGGGCCGAGCCGGGGACCCTACCGGCCGTCACCGTGGCCGGCGTCATGGTCTTCGTCTACGTCGACGAGCTGGGCCAGCTGCGGGTCAGTATCGACCTGGACACCGTCCACCCGGCCCTGGTGGAACGGCCGGCGGAACGCGGCACCGTTCCGCTGCGGGTCGACGTCCAGGACGACACCGTGTTCTACGAGCCGTCCGAGCGCGCCGGTGCGTGCGCCTGGGCGGTCCCCGGCCGGTACGGCAGCCTGGAGCTGTTCGCCGACGACTGGGAGGGCGCCGAGCAGGCCGCGCGGCGTCGCGGCAGGCCGCTGCTGCGCCGGCACGCCGGGGAGCGGCACTGGGTGATGACGGCGGACTGGGGCCACGAGGAAACGGCGGCTCCCGAGGCGCTGCCCGGTGGTTCGCCGGGCTGACACGCCGCCCCTGGGAGGCGCCGAACCCGCTTGGTTCGATGCATTTTCCATGGTAGCCTTTCTCTTGTCAGGCCGGGTGGCTCCCGGAAGGCAATCGAACCACGTAAGGACAGCACACCGCATGACCATCACCGTTCCCGAGACCGTCGACACCGAGCCCCGCACCCCCGACGGCCTGCGCTACCGCAGCGTGGGCGAGCTGCACTACCTGGACCCGCGCAAGCTCGTGCTGGACGAGTACAACGTCCGCACCGAGGACGTCGCCCCCGACGAGGCGATGCTGGCCTCCGTGGAGGCGGACGGCGTCGAGATCCCCCTGATCGTCCGCCCCTTCCTGGACGGCACCTACGGTGTCGTGGCGGGCCAGCGCCGCATGCTCAGCGCCCAGGCCGCCGCCCAGAAGTGCGTCGACGAAGGACGTGAGGACGACATCCTCGCCGTCCCCTGCATGGTGCGCGCCGACCTGATCGGGCAGTCCGACGAGGTCGTCGCGGCCGCCGTCGCGAAGTCCCTCCAGGAGAACCTGCTCCGTCAGGCGATGACCCTCACCGACGTCGTCCAGGCCGCCGAGCAGCTGAACCTCCTCGACCTGGACGACGCCGCGCGACAGAAGGCGGCGACGACCGCCGGTCTGACGGTGGAGCAGGTCAGGAACGCCCACAAGGCAACCGGCCTGCCCAAGGAGGTGAAGCAGCGGTCCGCCCAGTACGAGTTCGACCTGGAGGAGCAGATCGCTCTCGCCGAGGTCGCGGACGTGCCGGGGGCGGTCGAGGACCTGGCCAGGGCCCGCAAGGAGGACGTCCGGTCCGGCTCCAAGGACAGGGGCCACTGGCAGCACGCCATGCAGGAACTCCTCCAGGAGAAGGAGCAGCGGGCGGCGAAGGCCGCGATCCGGGCCGAGTGGGCGGCCAGGGGGCTGGTGGAGGTCCACAAGCGGTCCTGGTACGAGCCGGGGAGCACGGACCGGCTGCTGGCCGACCTGCTCGACGGGGAGGGCAAGCCGCTCGACGCCGAGCAGCACAGTGCCCAGTGTCCGGGTCGGGCCTTCGCCCTGGATTGGTCGGGGGACGTGGTGTTCGCCTGCGCCGACTGGCGCGCCAACAAGCACAAGCGGGCCGACCTCGCCCCCAAGCCGGGGCAGCTGACCAACGCTCAGGTGGCCGAGAAGAACGCGAAGGAGGCCTCCGCCCGGGGGGTGCGCGGGAAGTTCGTCAAGAAGCTGGTCACGGAGAAGCTGTCGGACCGTGCCGTCGCCCTGGCCATGCAGGTGGTCACCGAGATGCCGTCCTGGTACGCGGATGCCGTCTCTCCGGGCAACGCCAAGCTGCTGGCCGCGTTCTTCGACGAGCCGTTCAAGGCGGAGGTGTACAAGCGGCCCCGGGGCTTCTTCAACGGCCTGAACGCCCGTCTGCGGCGCCAGCGCCGGACCTTCAACGCGGTCTTCGCCCAGGTCGCGATGGGCTTCGAGCTTCACATGAGCCGCAAGAAGCACTGGGCCGTGGCGGACGGCTGGACGGCCGAGTGGCTGCGCTTCCTGAAGGCCGAGGGGTACACCCTGTCGGCGATCGAGAAGGAGATGGTGGCCGCCGTCGAGAAGAAGGAGAAGGCCGAGGCGGCCAAGTCCAAGTCCCGGCCGAGTACCGAGGCCGCGCTGCCGGAGCAGCCCGGCCGGGAGGACGAGGAGGAGACCGGGCTGGAGCAGGCCGGGCACGACCGGGGCGACGGGGTCCAGGAGGAGCCCGAGGCGGACGGCGCGCCGAGCGCGGGGGCGGAGGAGCGGGCTGGCTCGGACCCGGTCGGAGGTGACGAGGTGCCGGACGGCCAGGAGGACCCGGCACCGCAGGCGTAGGGGTACGGGGCGGGGCGGCAACGCTCCGCCCCTCGCCTGCCCGGCGGCGTCGTGCGCCAGCAGCAAACGCAGAACGGCGCTGCCCTTTCGGGTCCCTTGCGGGAGGGGGCTAGCCCAGCGCCGTTCCAATCGAACCTTCACGAGGAGGGGGAGCTGAGCTCAACCCCTCGCGGAGGCACTTAAACCATAGCGCATCCGGAGAGCCGGCGGCGGCGCCTCCGTGAGCGGGCCGGGCCCCCGCCGGCGTCCGTGCCGGGAGCGGCAGCCCTCCGGTCCGCTCGGGCCGCCTTCCGAGCGGCCGTCCCGCCCCGGCCGCGGGCCCGCACCCAACCGGTCCCCGGGCCGGGTCCCGAGCGGCAGCTCCCGGGTCCTCGCCTCACCGACCCCAAGTCCTTCTCTTCCGGCGCCCGCCCGTGCGCCCTTCCACACTCCCTGAGGAAGCTGATGAACAGCATCACCACGATCACCCCCGGCCTGGTGCCGGATCTCGCCGACTACGACATCATCTGCGGCAACCTGTCGGGCGGCGCTGACTCGCGCGCCATGCAGCACGCGCTGATGGAGGCCGCCGAAGCGGCCGGCGTCGCCGACCGGGTCTGGACGTTCCACGCCTCGCTCGGCCCGATGGAGTGGCCGTCGGTCACCTTCGGCGGCCGCCGCTACGCCAGCGTCGCCGAGCTGGCGGCGCAGCAGAGCAGCGAGTCCGGTGTTCCGCGCGAGCGGCACATGGAGCGCACCAAGATGCGCGACGACGGTGCCGGCGGTCTGGAGCCCTACGACCTGCTGACCTACGTGGCGCTGTACGGGCGGTTCATGCGTCTGGGGACGCGCTACTGCACGAAGGGCTTCAAGGAGCAGCTGGAGGAGTCCTCGCACACGCCGGAGATCCAGCGGCTGCGGCCGGTGCTGGGCCGGCCGGTGCGGGTCCTGAAGGTGCTGGGGCTGCGGGGTGAGGAGTCGAGGGACCGATCTCGGCGGCTGTCCTACCGCACCGTCAAGTCGAACTCAGCGCGGCATGTGGACGAGTGGCTGCCGGTGAAGGAGTGGTCGAAGGAGCGGGTGCGGTCGCTCCATGCGGAGCAGGCATACGAGTGGCACTGGTGCTACGACTCGGAGCCCGGGGCGCTGGACTGGCTGGGGTCTAGCCGGTGTTCGTGCTCCAGCTGCTTCCTGGCGAGCCGGCGTGACAGCCTGCTGGGGGCGCGGCGGCGGCCGCGGATCGCGGAGGCGATCGCCCTGGTGGAGGAGGTGCGGGGCGACACCTTCCGACCGGACGTCAGCATGGCCGATCTGATCGCACTGTCGAGGCGGCCCGGTGCGCCGGCGCCGGGGGTAGTGATCGAGGACGAGGGGCCCGAGTTCGCGCGCATGATGGAGAAGCTGGTCTGGGCACTGGAGCAGGAGCCGCGCCGGCTGCCGGAGCTGTCGGTTTCCGCCCCGCCGCGCCGTTTGCTGCCAGTGGTCGATCTCTGACGCAGGCAGGTGCCGGAATCCGGATGGGTTGGGTCTCCCACACCGGGACTCAATGACTAATTCATGGTAGCCTTTTTCTTGTCATGCCGGTTGGCTACCGGAAGGCGATCGAACCATACGCAAGGAGACCGTCATGTCCTCGACCAGTCCGGCCACGGCCGCCAAGGTGCACCCGGCCCAGCGGCAGCGGGACACCTCGGACGACCTGTTGGTGCTGAGCCTGCGGATCTCCGAGCGCTCCGGCGCGGTGTCCACGCTGACGATGTCGGTTCCGGCCCCGCACCTCGACGCCATCGGATGGCAGCTCGCCCATCTGGCCGCCTACATCGGCGAACTGCGCAAGACCGGCCTGGACCCGAACGGCGAGGACGCATACGCGTTCTTGAGCGCCCGAACGCCCTGGAGCTGGTTTCCGTGGCAGCCGCTGCACGACACCCGGGTAACCTGCCAGCTCGACGTCCTGCTCGGCCCGCTGGACGAGAGCGGCTGGCCCGCCATCTCGCTGGTGATCCTGGAGTCCGAGGACGGCAAGTGGGGGTTCTCCCGCAAGCGGCTGCGCCAGGGCGCGTCGGCGGTCGTGGGCGTCGCACTGACGGAGATCGACGGCGCGCACTCCCATCTGTGCTCGCAGGCGTCCCGCGACCAGGAGGAGGAGACCGTGCGGCGCCGGGACGAGGCCAAGGCCCTGCTCGCCGAGGTGCGGGAGATCCACGGGCACGCGCGGGGCAAGAGCAACTCGGAAGGGGCACGCAAGGCCCGGGCGGCGCTGCACCAGGCGCTCGACCACGAGCCCGGCACCTCGTCCTTCGCCCAGCTCGACCCGGCACCGGACCGCATGGAGACCTTCACCGGCGCAATCGCGGCGATCGACTCCCGCACCAACGACGCGGGCGAGACCGCCGTTCTGTTCACCATCGCCCACGAGCAGGGCCGCACCGGAACGGGCGGCTACGAGGTGCCGGACAGGCTGCGGTGCACGGTGCGGGGCCCGGCCGCGAAAGCGGCGGCCTCCCTCCCGCCCGGCCGCCGCGTGATCGTGGTCGGTCGCCTCGCCCAGCAGGTATACGTGTCCAAGCAGCAGAAGATCCCGCGCAGCCTCATCACCTTCGACGTCCACGCGCTGGGCCCCGACCTGGTCGACCCCGGCCTCTCCTGAACCGGGGCGGCGCCCGCCACGGCGCCGCCCCACCCCGCCGGCCCCGTCCAGGGCGGCCCACCCCTCGGCAAGGAACCCCATCATGTCGCAGCCCCACCGCATGCCCGGCGGAGTCGACTGCCTCGACCTGGCGCGCGCAGTCGGTGCCCACCTGCCGGCCAGGCCCGGCCGGACCTGGCGCAGCCGGCGGGAACCCGACGTCACCTTCCGCGGCCACGAGGCCGCCTCAGTCGGCGACGGACAGCGGTCCCTGCTGCTGGCGGCCCTGCCGGAGGGCGTGGCCCTCGCGCCCTGGCCCGCCGCGGGCGGCGGCTTCGCCATCGCGGGCGGCGCCGGCGCCCTTCCCGAGCGCCTGACGAAGGCCGCCGTCCGCTCGCACCTGCCCCGGCTCGACGCCGGTCTGGTCCGAGCCCTGTCCGAGGAGCAGCAGGCGAAGGCCGCCGGCGACCTCCTGCGGGACCTGGCGGCGGCCGTGCCGGGCCGATTCGTGCGGCACGTCGGACGGCAGTGCCTGGTCCTGGACCTGCCCGGCGGCCGCCTGACCGCTCGGGTCGATCCCCTGTCGCTGGAGGTGGCGCTCACGGCCGGCCCGGCCGGGACCCCGGGGGTCGGCGCGCCGCCGGCGGCCGGCTCCCGGCCGGCCTGGGCGCCCGTACCCCGGCTCGGACAGGCACCGCACGGGCTGCGTCCGCTCGGCCCGAGGGCGGCAGCTACGGCGGTGCCGTCGCGCAGGTGTGCGGCGCCGACACGCCGCGGCCGTGGGGGTGCAGGGGTGAATTCTTCCGGCGTCGGCTTGGTCTGACGCGCCGCCCGACCTGGCCGCTTCCGGCTTCGGCGGCATCGCGGAGGCTGCGGTCGGCGCACCCCGAGTAGCTTCGATGTAAAATTCATGGTAGACATATATACGTCACTCCGGGCGACTCACCCGTCTCTCACTCCACCTTCAAAGGGGGAAATCGTGATCATGATCGGCCGCAAGGTCATCGACCGCGACAGCCTGGCCGACATGGCCGGCTGGAACGCCCGCTCACTGAGCAACAAGGGCGCCTACAAGCATCTCGACGTTGTCGCCGGCGGCGGCCGCGGCTCCAAGGAGCTCTACGACCTGGAGCAGGCTGAAGCCCTCGCCCGCAACCTGCAGATGCAGAAGAACAAGAAGAAGGACGAGTTCGTGAGGCAGGAGGCAATCCCCAGCCTGCCGGACTACGACAGCTACTTCGATGACGAGCTGCGGGGCATGATCCGCAGCTGGCTCGACGAGGAAACCGAGGACGGCACCATCGTCGCCCTGGAGCCCGACGAGCTTGACGTCATGACCGAGCAGGACCTGAGGGACTGGGTCAGTGGCCACGAGCTGCTCTCCCTGGAAGAGGCACGGATGGCGGTTCCGCTGGACCGCCGGCCGACGAAGTCGACCTGGGAGTCCTACTACCGCGGCAGCAAGACCTCGCTGCCGGACCCGGACCGCACCTTCTACGGGGTGGACTTCTGGTTTCGGGCGACGATCGAGCGATGGAACGAGAAGGAGCGGAATGCGGTGGGATTCAACGCAGGCGCCCACCGTCCAGTCGGCAAGAAGAGCAGCACCTGGACTCCCGGCCCGGCCCTGCTGGAGCGGCGCGCAATGGTCAAGGCGCTGTACTACGAGAACCCAAAAATGACGGTCGCCGAGATCGCGGACGCTGTCGGGGTCCACCCTCGCACGGCGTTCCGCTACCTCCAGGACGGCTCCGGCCCGAGCTTCGCCGACAAGGACGAAACAGAGCGTCGGCGCTCCGCGGTGCGCGAGCTCGCCGAGGCCGAGCCGGGCATCACCGGCGCCGAGATCGCCCGGCGCCTGGGCATCGGCCGCACCACCGCCAACCGGTACCTCAACGAGCTCGGCCGGGAGAGCGCCCGCCCCCAGGACAAGGCCGCCGAGCGCCGGGCCCAGGCCACCAAGATCCTGCAGGAGAACCCGGACCTGACGGACGAGGACCTGGCCGCACGCCTCGGGGTGACCGCCGACACCGCAGCGGCTTACCGCCGTGACCCCAGCGAGCCGACCGGCCCGACGAAGCGCGAGGAGGCGGAGCAGCGGCTGGCGCGCACGCGGAAGCTGCTCGCGAAGAACCCGGACCTGGAGGCAGACGAGCTGGCCGCGATCCTCGGGCTCAAGCCGGTCACGGCCGAGAAGTACCTGCGCGAGGCCCGGGGGCCGGAGCAGCCGTAGGCAAGCCGGCCCGACGCTTCTCCACCGGAGCGAGCCCGGCGGCGAGTGGACCGAGAATCCGCTGGCCGCTGCTCCCTGAATCCGTCGCCGTCTCCCCCGACGTAGGCGGCGACAACCTTGGAGGCCGTACGGCCACCAAGGACGGACACCTTGGAGGCAGGCGTTACGGACTCGTGCTCCGGGACGCCCCTGCCTCCAAGGTCTCCACCAAGGGTCGCGGGATTGAGTGGCGTGTTCCGCTCCGAATCTCAAGGAGGTTCCTGGTGAACCCGACCTTCGCGCCCAGCGCCCTGGCCTACATGGCCCTGGCGGCGCTCTACCAGCACCGCTCCGCCACAACGTCCCAGCTCCACGAGATGCTCTGCCCCAACAAGGACATCAGCTACGTCCGCCAGCAGTTGCGGATGCTGCGCAAGGAAGAACTGGTGGAGGCAGTGACGCTGCACCAGCCGCGTACCGCCCTGCTGCACTACCTGACCGACCGGGGCCGGTCGGTGGCCGCGGAGCTGCCGGAGGTGAGCGACCGCACCAGCCCGCTGCAGAACCTGGCCGACGTGACGGCGCGGATCCTGCTCCCGCACTCCCAGGCGGTACTGGCCGCTCACCTCGCGTTCCTGGCGGATGCCCGCCGGCGGGGTGACGACTACGGCCCGCTCGACTGGGCGCCGGAGACCATGCACCGCCTGTCCGACCGCAGCAAGGCGGACGCGGTGCGGGCGGACGCGCTGATGCGCTACACGGCCAACCGCCCGGACGGCCGGGTGCACCTGCGGGCCTTCGTCGAGGTCGACCGGGCGACGTACGGAAGCGAGAAGCTGACCGGCAAGCTCACCGCCTACGCCCGCTTCTGGCAGTTGCGCCCCTTCCAGGGGGCGGGACGGCGGCCCACCATCGAGAGCTCCCAGGCCGCGCCGCTGTGGACGGAGTACTACCCGAAGTTCCCGCGGCTGCTGTTCGTTCTCGCCGGAGGCTCCCGGAGGACCATGCTCAACCGTATCGAGGACCTCCAAGCCGCCGCGGGCGGCCACCGGCGGGTCGTCGAGATGCTCCAGGAGGTCAAGGCCGGCGCCGCCCTGCTGGAGGAGATCAGCCCGACCAAGGAGCGGCCGGACCTCAGCCCGTCGTCTCCCGCGTGGGTGTCCCTCACCGATCCCGACCGACCGGCCTGCGGCTGGATGGACCTGTAGCCCAGCTGTCCGAACCACCGTCCGAGGAGAATCCCGTGCCCCAGGCCCTGCCGATCGACCCCGACGGCACGGTCGAGGTCATCGCCCTGCCCGACGACCGGGCCACCCGCGACCGCTCGATCACCTCCCGCTTGTCCGGGCCGGCCGCACCCGGCTGCTACCACCGGCAGGCCACGATGCACCTCCATGACAACGGGCAGCACAACAGGCTGCCCGACAACCCGATCGCCACCGCGCTGGCGTGCGTCTGGCGCGGCCTGGACATCACCAACGACGCCACGTACTTCCTGCCGGGCCGGGTCGTCATCACCTCGGTCGACGGCGCGTCGGACCTCCCGCCCGACCTCGTCGGCGAGGCCCTCGCGGTGACGGAGGCCGTTCACCTGCTGCTCGCCAACGGACGTACGGCTCCCTGGGGCGAAGTGCTGAGAGCCGCCAGTGCCGCCCGGGAGGGCGCCGGGCGCAAAAAGTCCGCTTGAGCGGGGCCACGGGCGGCCAGGGCCGGAAGCGGACGGCCGGATGCGATTCGCGCCGCCGACCGGCCCCGTTCCGCCGTCCGGGCCCGGCTCCGGCCGGGCCATCGCCATCTGCTCCCCCCCTCCCCGATCCGCACGACAGCAGCACCGAGACAAGCCGATGCCCTCGCCCCGTACTCACGGGGCGAGGGCATCGGCGTTTGCGCCCGGCCGCCTGGCGGCCACCGTTCAGCGGGCGAGTGCCCGCTGGAGGTCGTCCAGGCAGTCGGGGCACATCGCCAGCGGAGGAGGCGTGCCGCGGCCTGGCCGCCCGCACACCCCTGTCCCGAGGCCTGCGGGCCCGGGTGCCTGGCACCGCCAGGTCACCGGCCCGGCAGTGCCGGCCTGCCCGACGGCCACCGGCACGTCGGCCGCGGCCCCGGCGCCGGCGGCGTCCTGGTCCCCGGTCTGCTCCTCCAGGCGGCGCCGGGCCGCCTCGGCCTGACGCTCCGTCTCCCGAAGCCCGCAGGCCCGGCACTCCTCACCGGAGGCGAGCAGGACTCCGCGCTCGCAGTCGGGCCGCTCGCACTCCTGCCGGCTCAGGACCGTGGCCAGGAATCCGACGGCTCCGCGGATCTCGCCGCTGGCAACCCGCTCCGGCGCGCCGGCCCTCCACCAGCCCGCGTTGATCCTGGCCAGCGCGTGCTCGGGGGTACGGCCCGCCGACAGCAGGTCCCGCACCGCACGGCGCAGCGGCGGCACCCGCAGCGCGGGGTGCTTGCTGACGCCCAGGGCGTCGATGGCCGCGAAGACGGTCTCCTCCCCGGGGACGGGGCGGGAGGGTGCGGTGCGGATGGTGGTGCGGGGCTTCTTGGTCCGGTCGGCGGCGGAGCCGCCACGGGCGGCGGGCTTGGGGGCGCGGGCCGCGCGCGGCTCGCGCGCCTTACCACCTGTACCAGCCCTACGGGCGTCCGGAAGGGGCTCGCCGTCACGGTTCTCACTACTTCTATTAATGGTATCCGCGTGGTGGGTAGACCCCCGTCCGCCTGATGGGTAGACCCCCGTCCGCGTGGTGGGTAGACCCCCCCTGTCCGCCTGGTGGGTAGACCCCCCGGTGAACTGGGCGATCTCCCGGTCCTCGCGGACGGCGGCGCGGGCGCGCCACAGCCGGCCGTCGAGGAGGGCGTAGCTGGAGGGCAGGCGCCCGCCGCCTTCGTCCTTGGGGGCGTACTGCTCCTTCATCAGGAGGACGCCGTCGGCGCGCAGCTGGGCGAGCGCGTCGGTGACGGCGGTGCGCCCGAGGCCGGTGCAGGCCATGAGCTCGCGGATGGTGGGCGGGCGTTCGGTGATGGCCCGGCTGATCAGATTCACGAAAGAGGCGATGGCGGCGTAGACGGCCTTGTAGTTCGGGGTGCGGCAGCCGCAGGTCGCGATGCGGGCGTCGAGCTTGATGAAGTCGATGCCGGGGGTCCGCAGGACGCGGGGTACGGGCCGGCCGTCGGCGCCGAGCAGGGGGTGGGTCTGGGGCGGGTTGGCGGCGCGTTCGAGGACCTGACGGGCCCAGCGTTCGCGGTCGGTGAGCCGGTAGAGGTTGGCGTCGGCGGCGCCGGGGTGGTCGGGGTTCTGCTGGGGCTGGACGATCAGGACCTCACGGCCGACCAGGTCGGCGACGGCGCGGTCGAAGGTGTTGGCGCTGCGGCCCATGCAGGCGGCGACGGTCCTGCGGTAGGGCAGCAGGGCGTGGCGGCGTTCGGGGGACCAGCCGGCCACGGATTCGGCGGTGAGCGTGGTGTGGTGCTCCATGTCGGCGAACGCGGCCAGGGCCATGTAGGCGGTCTTGCTGGTGGCGGGGCAGGAGGGGTCGCGGGCGATGCGGACGTCGAACTCGATGTAGTCCAGTCCGTTGCCGTCGAGGGTCCCGTCCGCTCCGGTGGACAGCTGGACGAGGAAGTCGGTCACCGCTGCCCCGTTCGGTTGCCGGTGCCGGGGGTGCCGACGGGGGCGGTGCCGTTCGGCTGGTGGATGACCGTGTTGAAGGGGTCGTCAGTCTGCGTCACCGTCAGCGCGTTGCGGTCAATGTCCGCGATCGCGGCCTGGACGACGGTCACGAGGAGTTCGGAGGCCTGGCGGGTGTAGGGGTGGTGCTCGCCGAACGCCAGGAGGCAGTCCTCGATGAGGCCGTTCGCCCAGAAGCGGGCGATGTGCAGGCGCCCTTCGCTGAGGACGACGAGCACGGCCTCGTACTCGCCGCAGTACCAGCGCGGGGGAAGGGGAGGGCACGGCGGGCAGGCCGGGAGCGCCGGAGGCAGGGCGACCGGGGCGGTCCGCGTCCGCTGGCGGTGAACGAAGGCCACCGCGGTCAGCACCGCGGCGGCGGTCGGGACGCCGAGGGCGGACAGCAGGATCGGAAGGGGCGGCATCGCGGACGGCTCCTCGGTTCGTACGGGTTCGATGCCCGAGGTAACCCCGCGACTGTTGGTGCGGAGCTTGGTGCTGAGGCCCCTTCCGGTAACGGCTGTACAACTCCGCGTTCCAGGGATTCCGGGATGTCTTGGCGGTCGGCCCTGCGCTTGTGCCAGCGGCGGGCGCCGCTGCGCAGGGCGGGTCGGTGTTGCGCATGCGCAATGGGGTGATTGCGCATGCGCAGAGCGAACGCCTGTGCGCATGCGCGGCGCGGCGTCCCGCGCCTCCCGTCGGATGATCTTGCGCAGGAGTCCGCTCCACCGCCCGGGGTGAGGCCGGGCGCCGGGACGTCCGCGGGCGCGGCACGCTGCCCAGCGGCGCCGCCCCGCTCCTGGGGAACGGCTGCCGGGAACGGGCTGCGCAAGGGCACCTCTGCGCGGGAGGGGTACCGGCTGTCACCCCGCAACGGGCGGCCGTCCCCGGACGCGCCGGCCCCGGGGCGGGCCACCAAGGCTGGCGAACCGGGGGTCACCCCCGTACCAAGGTTCGTGGCCCGCCCGAGGGGCCGTCACCAAGGTTGGCGGGCACCCGGAGGGGCCTCCACCAAGGAATCGGCCGGTGCAGGGAGAGGGCCACCAAGGTTTCCCGGCGGCCGGGCCGGAGGGCCACCAAGGTATCCGCCGCCGGCCCCCGCCCGGCCACCAAGGTATCCGGGCGGTCCACCAAGGAATCCGCGCAGGCCAGCAAATCACCAGGTCAAAGCATTGGTGATGGCCGTTGTGGAGGTGTTACCCCAGGGCGCTCTCCCACCAAGGGTTTCACCAACGGTCGCGGGGTTTCCTCGGTCGCCTGCTGATCCGCTGACGACCTCCCAGGAGACCTTCGTGAGTCCTCTCTTCAACCGGCGCGACCGAGCGCCGGCCCCCGCCCCGATCGCCGACGGGGGTGAACTGCGCCGGGCCCGTGCCCGGACCGGCCTCCTTCGCGGCGGCATCCTCGCCTCGATCGCCGCCGGGCCGCTCGCCCTCGCCCTCGCCGTCATCGGCGTGCAGACCACCTCTGCCGCACCGGCCGCCGCGCCCGCAGTCCCCTTGGCGATCGCGCCTCCGACCGGCTACGCCGAACAGTTCGTCGACCTGTGGCTGCGCAGCTCCGGCGACAGCACCGCTTCGACTGCGCTGCGCGCAATGGCCCCCGGCGTGGACCTGCCGCGGCCGAAGTCCACTGCGCGCCTGACTGTCCAGAAGACGATCGCCGTGCGCAGCCAGCCGATAGGCGGGCGCACCTGGCAGGTGACGGTGGCGGCCACCGTCGTGGTCCCGCCGGCCGATGCGCAGAGCGGCCAGCCCACGCCGAACCCTGCGCAGAACGTTGCGCAGGGCTCTGCGCAGGGCAGGGGCACCCAGCCCGGGACGACGGAGGTCCGCTACTTCGCGGTCCCGGTGGCGATGACCCGGACCGCCGGCTCCGGCGGCGCGCCGGACGCCCTCGTGATCTCGGCGGCCCCCGCCCAGGTGGCCGCTCCCTCTTCGCTGTCCGGGCCGGACCCGGCGGTGCCGGACTACGGCGCCCAGGTCGGTGACGGGCTGTTGCGGGAGACGGTCACCGGCTACCTCAGCGCGTACCTGACGGGTGTCGGGGACAGCTCCCGCTACCTGGCGCCCGGCGCGGCGATCCCGGCTCCCGGCTCGACCTACACCCAGGTCACCCTCAAGGCACTCGCCACCACCACCTCCGTCCTGGCCTCGCCTGCCGACGGCTCGGTCCTGGTGGTCCAGGCCGTCGTCCAGGCGACGGACGCCTCGGGTGACTGGCCGCTGGTCTACCCGCTGCGCCTCGTTGCTCGTGCCGGCCGCTGGGAGGTCTCGGCGCTCGCGCCGGTCGCCGTCGCCACCGTGCCGGGCTCCGCCTCTCCCTCCGGCGTGGCGAGCCCGCCGTCGCCGTCTCCCTCCTCCTCGAACGGAGCGCGGCCGTGACCCAGCTCGCCGGACCCCTGCAGAACATCGGAAACAGCTGGGCGACGACCCTCGTCGGCTGGGTCGCCAGCGGCCTCATGATCGGCCTGACCTCGATCGTGGTCGTTCACGCGATGCGGAAGATGTCGATCAAGGCGGCGATCGGCGGCGTGATCGGCCTGGTCATCTGCTGGAGCCTGTTCGACAACCGGATCTCCTTCTCCAACATCTTCCGGGACGAGGTCCAGGAGACCAAGCCCGCAGTACCCGCTCCCTACCTGGGTGCCGGCGAGCTTCCCCGTGAGGTGCCCGGCGGTGTGTTCACCGGACAGCTGGGCCGGGCGTGAGCAGCGCCGCGCGTCCCCGGATCGGCCGCTCCTACACGAAGGCCCGTCGGCATCCCTGGGTGCTGGGCAAGATCGGCGACTGGCGCCTGCCCATGGGGCCGTACACCCCCCCGCAGCTTGTGGTGGCCGGTGTCGGGGCGTTCGTTCTGGTCAAGACCGCCTCGTGGTGGGCGCCGGTGCTCGGCCCGCTGCCGCTGGCGGTGTGGGCGGCGGCGATCTGGGCCGCGCGGCACTCACGGATCGCCGGCCGGTCGCCGTTCCTGGTGCTGGCCGACGCCCTGTCGCTGGCGGTGTCCCCCCGGGCCGGACAGATCGGCGGGCGGGCGGTGCGGCCGATCCGCCCCGTCGTCCTGGCCGGCGCCGGGTTCACCTTCGAAGGCGCCGCCGGGCACCAGGGCCTCCCCGAGGAGGCAGGCGCCCCGGCCGCCGCCCCGGCCGGGGCGCACGGCGGGGAACCGGCCGAGGAGCCGGAGCCCGGCCTCAGCATCTTCGAGCCGCGTCCGCCCGGTCCGGACCCGGACCCGCTGCCGGTCCGGACCGCGGCCTCCGCACCGGCCCTCACCCCGCTTCAGCAGATGCTCGCCGCAGCCGCGGCCATCCACTCCGCACAGAAGGGAGACCCGTCGTGAGGGTCGCAGCGTTCCGCCATCTGTCCGGCCACCTGATGTGGTCGACCACCGGCACCGTCTGGGGCTTCTGGCGCGTGGAGCCGATCGGCTCGCGCTACTCCTCCGATCTGGAGCGCCAGGAGGTCCTGCGCCGGGTCACCTCCCTGGTGCGGTCCCTGACGGGCAACGCCCGGCTGTACAGCCTGTGCGCGCGGGTCGAGGCCCGCGAGGTCTTCGATCGGGTCGTCGCCGGCATAGACCTGGACGCCAACCCCGGGACCCGAGAGAGCGCGGCCGCGGCCGCGTTCATGGTCGACGACTCGGAGATGCACCGCCGGACCCTGTGGCTGGCGCTGCCGCTGCAGGTGCCCGGCCGGGCCGCCCAGCTCACCCAGGCGGGCGGCTCCGTGTGGGCGACCCTCGGGGAGCAGGCTGGCCTGCCCGTCGCGCCGGTGCCCGTCAGCGAGGTGCAGCTATATAGGGGAGTGGCCCGGCAGGTCGAGTCGGACTTCGGCGGCGGGCTGCAGGTGCGCCCGGCCCGGCCGGCCGAGGTCGTCTGGATCCACCAGCACGCCGTGCATCGCGGCCAGGTCGAGCCGCTCCTGGCCGAGGCCGAGCACGGCCGCCGCTTCGAGGGCAAGGTCGTCGGCGCCCGGCTGCGCAGCCCCGGCTACGCGAGCCTGGGCCAGGTCCGGCTGCTGGAGGCCGGACAGGAGCCCGCAGCCCGCCGCAAGGAGTCGGGCGGCTGGCGCAACTGGTTCGCCTCGCGCTTCGACGGCGGCGCGCTGTCGAAGGTGTGGCTCCAGGTGGAGACCGAGGACGGGACCGGCTACCAGGCGCACCTTGCTCTGGAGGAGATCCCCGAGGCCGTCGTGGAGGGTTCGGCCGACATCCTGGCGCAGCTGGAGCTGCTGCCCTACCCGGTGGACGCGGTCGTCGACCTGACGCTGGTCGACAGTGCGAAGGCCAAGCGGGCGATCGCGAAGAAGAAGGCAGAGCTCAGCGACCAGGCGGACCAGTGGGCGGCTCATCCGACCGGCACCCCGGATTCGCTGCACGGCGCGGCCGAGATCCTGGGCGAGCAGGAGGCCCGGCTCGGGCGTACCTCGGTCGAGCTGGAGGTTCAGTCCCGCACCGTGTTCACGGTGTGGGGGTCGACCACGCAGCTGTGCGACGACCGGGCCCGCGACCTGAAGGGCCGGCTGGGCGGGGCGGACTACCGGGCGATCCGGCCACGCGGCGGGCAGGTGAGGATGTTCCAGTTCGGGCTTCCGGGCGCCGGCCCTGCACTGCGGGCCCGCGAGTGCACCCAGTTCCAGTTGTCCGAGGACTGGGCGATGACCGGTCCGCTGACGGTCGGGGAGGTTGGCGACGACACCGGTCCGATGATCGGCCGGTCGCTGGACTGCGGCACGGTCCGTCCGGTGCACCTGGACCTGGCCTCCGCTCCTGGCGCCAACATCGCGGCGAGCCTGGCGGTCCTCGGTGACCTCGGGTCGGGGAAGTCGGTGATGTTGAAGAAGGTCACGTCCGACCTGATCGACCGCGGGCACCGGGCGATCGTCATCGACCGCACCAACCACCGGGAGTACGCGCACTTCGCGCGTACCGCCGCGCCGGGGCGCCACCAGGTGATCGACGCCGCCGATGCGACGGTCAGCATCGACCCGCTGCGGGTGCTGCCGACGGCGCAGGGTGAGGCGGCCGCGCTCAGCTACCTGCTGCTGCAGACGCAGATGGAGGCGATGTCGGCCGGCGGCGCGGCGCTGAGCCGGGCTGTGAAGGCGGCCGCCGGCTCGCGGCACCCGCACATGGGGCTGGTGCTGGAGGAGCTGCGGTCCATCTCGACCGAGGGCGGCAACCGCGGTGAGGCGGCCGCGGACGTCCTCGACCTGCTCAGCACGGTGGCCGACGCCCGGCTGGCCCGGATGGTCTTCGACCAGTCGCTTCCGGCGCTGAGCATGTCCGCCCTGACCGCCGACCTTGTCGTGTTCACGACCAACGGCCTGACGCTGCCTCCGAAGGAGGCCCTCGGACGGCCGGAGGTGCTGCGCACCCAGCCGCTGGAGGCGCTGATCGGTAGGGCGGTGCTCTACCTGATCGCCGCGATCAGCAGGCACATTTCGTTCTCGGACCTGCACCGCTTCGCCGCTGTGATCTTCGACGAGGTGTACTGGCTGACCTCCTCCGCCGAGGGCTCCGCGCTGATCAACGAGCTTGCGCACGACGGGCGCAAGCACAACGCGGGCTGGTGCGCGGGCGGGCACGACGCGCTGGACCTGGGCGACGAGACGGTCCGTGGTCTGATCGTGCAGCGGGTGCTCGCGCGCACCACCGACGATGCCATGGCCCGGCGGGGGCTGGAGTTCCTGGGCCTGCCCGACGACGACGAGACGCTCGTCCAGCTGGTCACCGGCGGCCTGTCCCCGCACGGCCAGGCCAACCGCGCCGGCGAGATGCTCCTGCGCGACACCCGCGGCCGGATCGGCCTGATCCAGGTCCTGATCCCGAATCTGCCCAAGTACGACGCGATCTTCACCACCCCCGTCAGCAAGCGCCCGGCCGCCGGGCGCGGCGCGGGCCAGACCAGGAAGTTGGCGCTTCGATGACCGGCCGCCTGATCCCCGAGCCCCTGGCCCGTACGGCCGGCCGGTTCGTCTCGCGTGCCCGTAGGGCGGGCGCGGCCTGGCGGCGCCTTCGCACCTTCGCCGCCCTGTACTGGCCCGGCCGGCGCACCGTGCTGATGACCCTCGGCATGACCTACCTGTTCACGGCCGCAGGCACGCAGTCCGCGTTCGCCGCGGACGGCGAGCGCGGCGGTGTGCTCGCTCCCCTCAATGTGCTGAGCAGCGAGGGCGTGCCGCTCGACAACTACGACCTCAAGTCCGACAACGGCGGCACCACGGACATCCGCAGCCACGTGTGCAACCTGCTGCTTGGCGGAGGCTTCGCTCTGGTGCGGCTGCTGGTGGGCCTCATGTGCTGGGCCATTCAGTGGATCTGGGACTTCCCGATCGTCAGCACGCTGATCGAGACGGCCCAGGGTCTGCACTACGAGTTCTTCCAGATCCTCGGCAACGACCTGGGCATGTACGGGGTGTTCATGGCCGCAGGCGTGGCCTTCGGCTGCCTGCTGATCATGCGAGGCAAGGTGGGACGCGGGGCCGGCGAGATGCTGATCACCCTGCTGCTGTCCACGATCGTGCTGATGCCCGCGTTGACCCCGCGCGCGGTGCTCGGCGAGCGGGGCCCGGTCGCCCAGGCGCAGCAGGCGGCGCACCAGGCGGGCGAGCTCGCGGCCGGGGTGAACGGGCCCGATCCGGGCTGCACCTCCGACCAGGACAAGAAGGACCCTTCCTGCCCGATGCGCATGATGCTGACGAAGAGTCTCGTCGTGCAGCCCTACCAGCTGTTGCAGTACGGGATCATCCCGGACCCCGGTTCCAGCAGCGCCAACGAGAAGGCGCTGGCGGACGTCCATTACCGTTGGATTCACGGCCAGATCAAGGGCAAGGACAGCAGCGACTGCGGGATCTCCTGGCTGCCGGGCAACAACGCGATCTGCAAGGACACCTCGTCCTGGGACGAGCTGAAGTCGGAGCTGAAGAAGCACGGCGACGAGGGCAAGAACGCCTACAACTTCGCGGTGAACAGCAACTGGGACCGGGTGGGCGGCGTCGGGTTGGTGCTGCTGGCGGTGCTGCTGATAGCGATCGTGGTGCTCGGTATGGCGCTGGTGCACCTCGGCTGCCAGTTCGCCGACGTGATCGCCGCGTCCCTGACGGGCGCCGCCGGGGTCTGGGCGATGCTGCCGGGCGGGAACCGGGCCGCCTTGTGGAAGTGGCTGGGGGTGTTCCTGACAAGTGTGGTGACGGAGTTGGCGGTCTCCGTGATGATCCCGCTGTTCGCTCTCGGGGCCAACAGCATCCTGACGAACCAACAGGACACGGTCATGATCCAGCGCCTGCTGATCATGGACGCCTTCGCGGTGGTCATCCTCGTCTTCCACAGACGGGTGTTCGCCGCCGCCAGCCGGCTGGGCGACCGGTTCGCGAACCGCATGAGGTTCGCGCGGATCGGCGGCTCGCTTTTCATGGGCGAGAATTCCGGGCTCGGGCTGGCCATGTCGCAGGCGCTCGGCCACCAGGGCCTGAATTCGGGCGGCGGGTACGGCGGCCTGCACGGCGGGCTCGGATTCGGTGGCGGGTTCGGCAGTTCGGCGGCTGGCAACTCGTCGCTGCTGCGCCGGGCCCGTATCGGTGAGGGCCTGGCCGCGCTGGCCGATCCGGGGCTGGGCAAGATGAACGCCGCCGCGATGGCGGCCGGCGCCTACGGGGAGGTGCGCCGCGGCATGGCCGCGCTCGCCCTGCCGGTGCGGGCGGCCCACCAGCTGGCGGTCGGCAATCCGCTGCCGCCGCACAAGCTGGCCCGCCGGCTCAAGCCCGTCGGCCAGGTCGGGCCCTTCGGCGGGGCGATCCAGCCGCCGCACGGCGGCCCTCACGGTCCCGGCGGAACGGGCGGGCCCGGGCGCCCTGGTCGTCCCACCGGTCCGGGTGGGCAGTCCGCCCCGATCATCACGGCCGGCGGCCGGCAGGTGCTGATGCCGAGGGGCGGCGTCACACCGCTCGGGCACGCGGTGCACAACCGGCTCCTGAACACGCGAGCCGGGCGGATGGCCCTGCTCGCGGGGAAGGCCGGCAAGTTCGGGTGGGACGTCACCGCCGGGGCTCCGGCCACGCTGACCCGGCTCAACCGGGCGGGCGGCATCCTGCGGGACCACGCCGACCAGCAGTGGCGGCACTACTCCAACGTGCGCAAGGCCTGGTGGAACGACGAGAAGGCAGGGTTCCTCAAGACGGCGCAGACCGCCCAGGGCGTCTACAACACCGTCAAGGGCGCAGCCCGGCACCAGTACCTTCAGGCCGCCGTCATGGCGGACACCCACGTGGCCCCGCTGGTCGACGGTATGCGCAGCATGTACGAGTCGGCCCGGGACACCGTCTCCGTGGGATACGACCTGGCTGTCGGTGACCCCTTCCAGGAGCCGAGCGAGGGGGTGCGCCACTACGCCCCCGCCGAACACGGGCAGGTCTGGGAGCACGCCCGCGACCGCGGCGGCGAGTATCCGTTCTACGCGGTCGATCCCATCACTGCCGGAATCGACGACGGCACCGCCGGCGGCGCGGACAGGGTTGTCGTGCACGCCGGCCCGGCCGACAGCGGGCCGTCCAACGTCTGGGGGGCTCTGGGGCCGGACGTCGCGCCTCCGGCAAGCCCGGTCGTTCTGGTCGAGGATGATCCGAATCTCATGGTCGACCCCATCACAGGGGAACTCGTCTACGGCCTCCAGATCCCGTCCGGCCCCGCGCCCGCCCCGACCCCGGAGCCCACCGTGGTTCCTGATCCTGCAGATCCGGTGGATCCCGCCATGGACCCCTCGGTCCTTCGCCGGGTCAACCCTCGGCTGATGGACCCGGACCCGGGGCGGCGCTCGCTGGAGGCCTGGCGGATGCGCCGTCACCTCGGTAGCACCGGCGATGCCGCAGACCCGGGCGGCGGCGACGGCGCGGGCGACGGCTTCGACGGGGGGCTGGACCTGTGAAGGTGTTCCGGCATGTCCGCCGGCTCGGCTGCCTTGGGGTGCTGATGGTGCTCGGGCTGCTCTCCCTGTCCGTCATCAGCATGATCGACGGGGCGGACCCGGGCAGCACCGCTCCGCTGGGGATGATCAGCGACATCCCGGGCCGGATGGTGCAGGCCTATGTACGGGCCGCCGGGGCCGTGCCGCAGATGGTCCCGGCCTGCAAGGGGATGTCCTGGCAGTTGCTGGCCGGCATCGGCAAGGCCGAGTCGAACCACGCCTCCGGCCACCAGATCGACCCCGCCGGGCTCATCACCCCCTCGATCATCGGCCCCGTCCTCAACGGCTCGGGCGCGGGCGGCAACACGACGGCGATCCCGGATTCCGACGGCGGGAAGTGGGATGGCAACAGCCAGTTCGACGCAGCCGTCGGCCCGATGCAGTTCCTGCCGTCCACGTTCGCGGGGTACGCCGCCCGGGTCCGCCCCGAGGGCGGGGCGAACCCGAACCACGCGGACGACGAGACCCTGGCCGCCGCCCTGTACCTGTGCGGCGACGGCCGGGACCTGACCGACAACGCGCAGCTGAGGAAGGCGGTGTACAGCTACAACGCCTCGAACGCCTACGTGGACGAGGTGCTGCGGTGGGCTGGCCAGTACGCCGCGCTGGGCGAGCAGGCGCCGACCGGCGACGTCCCGGACCAGGTGCGGACGGTGATCGAGGCGGCCCGCAGCCAAACGGGAGTCCCCTACTCGTGGGGCGGCGGCTCTGCCAGTGGCCCGACCACGGGGATCTGCTGCTCGGGGGGCGGCCAGGACGGCCGGCTGGTGACGGGCTTCGACTGCTCCGGGCTGATGATCTACGCCTTCTCGAAGGTCGGCGTCCAGCTCCCCCGTGTCGCCTCCGACCAGGCGAACGTCGGCCAGCGCATCCCCGCCTCCGCCGGCGTCAGCGCCCTCCAGCCCGGCGACATGGTCTTCTTCGGCAACTCCGCGCAGGGCATCTACCACGTCGGCCTCTACATCGGCGGCGGACAGATGATAAATGCCCCAAAACCGGGTGATTCAGTCAAACAGGCTGCGGTCTGGAATTACGACTTCGCGGGCGGCGCCCGCGTCCTGAAATGAGAGAAACGTCATAAATGCGTACAAAGCGCTCGATTATCGTCCCCGCCGCCGGTGCCGCCGTCCTGCTCGCGGCCGGACTCGCCCTGATCGTCCCCGGCAGCAGCCCCCACGGCGCCGCCCACTCCCCCGCCGGCGTACCGACGGCGGCCCCGGAACCCCCTGCGGCCGGCACCACCGCCTCCGCCACCACCACCCCCGCGACCGCGACCGCTCCGCCCACCAGCGAAGCCCCCTCCCCCGAAGCGACCGCCACCACCGCCACGCCGGCCGCCCAGCTGCCCTCGGGCGCCGCTGCGGCGGGCGACGGCCCTCAGGGCGACCCCGCGATCCAGGCCGCCCTGAACGCGCAGCACCCCAGCGACCTCCCGGCCGAGACCGCCGAGCAGCTCAGCGCGCTGGCCCGGGCCGTGTGGACGGCGGAGGCGACCGGCGAGGGCCGCCAGAGATGGCCCGACTACTTCCCCGCCGTCCAAGGGGCTGGCGGGAGGCCGTACTTCTACACCGGGTTCCGGGTGCAGGCGGCGATCGCCCACACCGCCAAGGGCGACCGCGAGCACGCCGCGGTCGACCTGCTGTGGGCAGGGACCTCCCCCACCGGCGAGTACGGCGACCACCGGCCCGCCACCCTCTCCTTCACCCTCGTCAACGGCACCTGGGAGCCCCGGCGATGAGCATGAACACCGCGTCCGGCCTTCCGCGGGCACTCGCCGACGTCTCCCGGGCGGCGTGGTCCTGGGCCTCCGCGACGGCCGGCTGGCTCTCCGACAACGGCGACCTGGTGCTGCTGGTGGTCACGCCGCTGGCGGTCACCGCCTTCGTCGTCCGCTACCGGCTACTCATGAAGACCCTGGCCGACCGGCAGCGCTTCATCCTCACCCCCACCCGCCGCTTCGATCCGAGCATGGAGGACCTCTGGCGCCAGGCCGCCGTCGTCCTGCGCGCCGCGGGCAGGGGTCCATGGTGGGCGCCGAAGGCGGCCAAGCGAGTGCGGGTACGTCTGAGGGCGGACGGCAGCACCCCGCTGGAGTACTCGCTGGAGGCGCACTGCGACGCCGCGACCCTGCTGCGCGACAGCCGCTACCGCGAGGTCACGGTGGAGAAGGCGGCACCCGCCGAGGACTCCTGGGCCGAGCAACTGCGGGCGGAGGCCGCAGCGAGGAAGGAGGAGAAGAAGAAGCCGCGCAAGGAACGGAAGAAGAAGGCCCCGGAAGGCGAGGAAGAGGAGGAGAAGGCCGAGCGCCTGCACGCCGTACGGGCCGAGTTCGTGCTCAGGGGCCGGGCGTCGGCGGCGCTGCGCGAGGTGCCGCTGGAGCCCGATCCGCTCCAGCCGATCATCGACGCCGTCGCGGACATCCGCACCGAGCTGGGCGAGGTCGCCGAAGTCGTCCTCGACCTGCAGCCCATCCCCCGCTGGCAGGTGAAGCTGCGCCAGTGGCAGATCCTCCACGAGGAGCGGGACAAGGAGCGCACGCGAGCCCGGAAGGCCGCCGGACACGCCGCCGCCGACGCCCAGGACGTCCAGGACTCCTGGCGCTTCCAGCTGGCCAGCCTGTTCGAGCCGTCGCCGCCTCGCAGGCTTCCGCTGGTTCCCGCTCCGCGCGCGCAGCCCCTCGACACCGACAAGGCGCTCGGCCGGCTCGCCAGCTCGCGGGGACTGGTGCGGATCCAGGTGCTGGTGCGCTGCACCTCCACCATGGAGGGCCGCGCCCGCCAGCTGCTCGGCCAGCTGACCGCCGCCATGGACGTGTTCGGCGACGGCAGCAGGCTCGCCCAGGACGCCGGCCGGTTCCTCTGGCTGACCTGGAGCGCGGACAGCCGCCACCGCCGCGCCGCCTTCGACAAGCGCTGGACCACCGGGCAGGTGGCCCCCCGCAAGCCGAACTGGGTACACATCTCCGAGCTCCAAGGACTTCTCAAGCCCCCGACCGCGCACAGCGTGCTCCCCGTGCTCGCCTCCGAGCTGCCCGACTACGTGCCCGGCAAGCCCCTGGTGCCGCACGGCTACCTGAAGTACCCCGACGGCCGACGGCGCCTGATCGCCGGCCTGCTCACCGAGTTCCTCTTCAGCATCAAGGTGGGCAAGGCGAACTACGGCAAGACCGAGTGGGCCCTCGTCCAGGCGCTGGCCGTGGCCCTTGCCGGCGAAGGCCTGCTGTTCGTCGACCCGCACGGCGACACCTGGCGCTCGGTCGCCCCCTATCTGGCGCACCCGGCCCTGTCCTCCCTGGTCTGCCGGATCGACCTGGCCCGGGCGGAGGAACCGGGCGCTGTCATCCCGAGCTGGAACATGATCGGCATGGACCGGGGCCAGAACCCGGCAAGGACCGTCACCGCCGCAGTCGACGCCCTGGCCACGGCCCTGTCGTGGAGCGAAGCCACCCACCCGCGGGCCGCAACCATCCTCACCAAGGCGATCGAGGCCCTGGTGACCTACAACCTCGCCGCCTGCAACGCCGGCCGCCCCGACGCGCAAGCCACACTCCTGCAGGTACGCACCCTGCTCACCGACCAGGAGGTGCAGCGCCCGATCCTGGACATGCTGTCCGCCGAGCAGCGCCGCTGGTGGGAGACCACGTTCGCCGCCTACCCGCCGGACGTCCTCGCCCCCGTGACCAACCCCCTGGACCGCCTGACCGCGAACCCGGTCACCCGGGCCTTCCTCGGCAACCCGACCGGCGCCTATGACATCCGCAAGGCGATGGACGACGGCAAGATCGTGTGGTTGTGCCTGGAGGGCACCGGGCCGAGCGACCGCCTCCTGATCTCGATGATCATGCAGGACCTCCTGCGTGACGGCCTGTCACGCCGGGACACCGCCGAGGACGCCCGGCGGCCCTATCACGTCTTCGCCGACGAGCTCATCAGCCTCGACCCGGCCGGCGGGCCGACCTTCGCGAGCATCACCGAGCAGCTGCGCAAGTTCAAGGTCCGGCTGCACGTCATGGTCCAGCACCTGGGCCGCGTCCAGCCGACCACCCGGGAATCACTGATGCAGAACAGCTCGGTGGTGAGCACCACCGCAGGCGCCGTGGCCGCCATCAGGGCGGTCACCGACGAGTGGCACGGCATGGTCGACCCGGCCGCCGTCGCCGAGCTGCGCCGCTTCGAGCACTACGTCCAGGTCACCGTCAATGGCGCCCCGGTCGGCCCGCTGCGCGTGGAGGGACCGCAGGTCAAGGAGGTCTTCAAGGACTACTACAGCCCCCAGCTGGTCGGACGGATGACCGCATCGGCGAACCGGGCCGTACAGGCCCAGCCGGTCGAGCAGCGCCTGCTGCGCGCCCAGGGCCAGGACGCGGTGGTGCTCGCCTTCCTGAACTCCCTCGGCAACGGCGGTCAGATGGTGCAGCAGGGCGGAACGCCGCCGCCTGGCGGCGGGACGGCGGCAGTCCTGACGGCACCTCAGACCCCGCGGCGACGGAGGCCCGGACGCCCGCCAGCTGCACCAAAACCGGTGAACCGGGCCGAATAGCGGAGGGGCCGGATGTCCGGCGGGCCCTAGGGCGACTGCCAGGGCCGGGCCTGGCTGATGGCCGCAAACTACCCCGAGCGCCTTGAGTACTTCTACTCAGGACAGTGGCCACGGGCGCGGGCCACCATGGTCGCCTGCCGAACCCGCACGACCGTCTCCGGTGAACCGGGAAGGGGTGCCATGAACCGGGCCATTCACACCGGCGGAACGCCGCCGGAAGTCGCCGGAACTGGCAAGGACGTGCTCGATCCGCGAAGCGATGGCTACACCCGAATCGGTGAATCAGACGGGTGACAGGGGTTCCATGAGTGGGCAAATTGACCGATTTAACACTAAATAACACTTTGTATACATTTAAAGACTATTGCTCTTTTAGTCGCGTGACTATGCCAGGAGCACACTCGCTATGACCAAAATCATGCAGACAGCGACTCAAAAGTTGCGTATCGTGACCATCCTCAAGCCTGAGGCAAATGCGTCTGGGCTGACGCGGCCATACGTGCACGCTGCACTGACCTCGTCGCCCGGCCGGCGCCGCCGCAAGGCCAAGTAACGGGGGGCGGATCCAACTGTTAAGCACGTGACACAGTCGGTGAAGCGCACAATCAGCCGCAGGTGGGGGCCCGGCATGACTCCCTCCCGCACGATCGGGGTCGCACGCTGACCCAAATTTCTTGACACATCTGGGTCAAATTCGAATTCAGGCCGGTTCACGCCGGATCAACCCGAGTTGGGCAGAGAACGTGAGTCTAGGAACGAGCAAGCAGGATGCCGGGGGTCTGGCTACGCCGACCTACGGGGCGGAGCCGATTCGAGCCGAGGGCCCGTTCCCACGGGTACGCACACGCCCTGCAGTGGTGTTCGCCGGCCTGTTGCTCCTGAGCGCCACAGCCGGCTGCTCATCAGCTTCCGACAAGCCTCAGACCTCCCCCACGACTGCCCAGGCCTCGCCGTCGCCGCCCGCCTCACCTGCACCGGCGCCAAGCAGCGCCGACCCGTCGCAGCAGGCCAAGGAAGGCGCTCTGGCCGCCTACAACGGCATGTGGGCGCTCATGGTGAAGGCCTACACCGCCGGCTCTCTCGACGGCGTCGACAACCTGGAGGCGTACACCGCTGACAAGGCGCTGGCCGGCGTGAAGGTCGCGGTCGCCTACTACGAGAAGAACAACCTGGCAGTAAAGGGCCATCCCCTGCTCACCCCGCAGGTGCAGGCCGTGGACCTCCAGGGCCAGCCGAACCGTGTGACCATCCGCGACTGCGTGGACACCAGCAACTTCCTGCCCGTCAACAAGACCACGGGGCAGCAGTCCATCACCGACGGCAAGTACCGGCAGGTCATGAACTCGGTCGTCCAGCTCCTCGACGGCAGGTGGCTGGTCACGGACTCGGCCTACGACCGGGAACAGACGTGCTGAACAGAGCCCGGGCCGCCGCTGGCCTGGGCGTGCTCGGGCTGGCCGCGTTCACACTCCCATCTCCGATGGCCTGGGCCGACGGGGGCGTCGAGTGCCCTCCGAGTGTGCCCAACTGCGACCTGCACGCGGGGGGCGGCGGAACGAAGCCGGGCGGCGGCACCGGGACCGGAGGAGGCACCGGGACCACGGGCGGCGGCTCGGGTACCACGGGCGGCGGCTCCGGCGGGGGCAAGGCCGTGTGCGTGATCGACGGTGGCGAAGTGCCGTGCTCCGTCGAGAAGTACGGGTGGTTCAACCCCAACGACAGCTGCTACTGGAAGGCCTTCGATCCCCAGCCGCCGCCGGACAGCTATCGCTGGAAGACGGCACCCGGCATCCCGAAGGACTGGACGCCGGGGCAGGGCGCGCTCTACAACCGCGTGTGCCTGGCCAAGGGCGCCGAGCTGATGAGCGGCGACATCTACAGCGCCGCCCCTCCCCCCGGCCAGGGCGGAACCGTCGTGATCGACCCCGCCGTCCTCGCCCAGCAGGTGGTGGAGTCGATGCTGCTGACGGGCGCGGACATCGGCATCGCGCCCAAGCCGGGCTCGCCGAGCCTGGTCGGCCTGCCGGTGTGGCTGTGGAACACGCCCAAGGACACCACCTGGGGCCCGAAGAGCGGATCTGCCTCCGCAGGCGGGGTCACCGTGACCGCCACCGCGCACGTGGACCGCATCCTGTGGACCACCGGCGACGGATCCACGGTCACCTGCACCACCCCCGGCAAGCCGTACCTGCCCGCCTACGGCACAGCCCGGCCGGAGTGCGGCCACACCTATACCAAGCCGGGCCGCTACGCGATCAACGCCACCAGCAAGTGGGTCGTCGACTGGACCGCCACCACCGGCGCGTCGGGGCGGATCAACACCGACCGCACGGCGGCGACCGCCGTGGCCATCGCCGAGGCCCAGTCCCTCAACGTCCGCTGACGACAGCACCACGACGCCTGGCGCTCCGAAGAACTCCTCTGAAGGACTCTCATGGCACCTACCCTTTCCCGGCCCCGCCGTGCCCCCGTCCAGGCGGGCACGTCCGCTCCGGCCGCCGCTCTGCCGGTGTCCGATCCGGGCACCCGGCGCAGCCGCCGTCCCGCGCTGGTGGCCGTCGGCGTCGCGCTGGCCGCCGTCGGCGGTCTGGCCGGCGCCTACCTCGTCAACCAGGCCGGCCAGCGCACCGACGTCATCGCGGTGGCGCGCGACATCCCGGCCGGCAAGGTGATCACGGCCGATGACCTGCGCAGTGCGTCGATGGTCGCCGACCCCGCCCTGCACCCGGTCCCGGTCACCCGCAGCGCCGACATCCTCGGCAAGACCGCCGCCGCGGACCTTCCCGCCGGCGCCCTGGTCACCGACTCCTCCGTGCGCACGGGTCAGCCGATCGCGGCCGGCAAGGAGAGGGTGGGCGTGCTGGTAAAGGCGGGCCAGGTGCCGGCGCGCGCGCTGCAGGCCGGTGACGAGGTCCACGTCGTCGCCACGCCCGGGCCGCAGGACGACAAGGCCGCCACCGGTGCCCGGCCTTCGACGATCGAGGCGGTGGTGCTGCAGGTCGGCGAGCCGGACGCCAACGGCGCCCGGGTCGTGGATCTGGCGGTCTCGGCGGTGGACAGTCCGGTCGTCGCGTCGTGGGCGGCCACCGGCCGCGTGGCCCTGGTCGTGAAGGCGAGGGCGTGATGATCGTCGCCCTGACGTCCGCGAAGAGCAGCGGAGTGACGACCAGTTGCCTGGCGCTGGCGCTCGCGAGCCCGAAGCGCACCGTGCTGGCGGAGTGCGACCCGGCGGGCGGCACGGTCCGGGCCGGCTTCCTCGGCGGGACGCCGACCGCTGCGGTGGGTCTGCACCGCCTCGCTACGGCCGAGCGGGACGGCTCCCTGCCCGAAGTCTTCGAGCAGCATCTGGTGCCGCTGGACACGGAGGGGAACCGGCTGTTGCTGCCGGGGCTGACCGACCCGGCGCAGGCGCCGTCGCTGGCCGGCACCTGGGAGCCGCTGCACAGGCTACTCCAGGTCATGGAGGAGGACGGGTTCGACATCCTGGTCGACGCCGGTCGGGTGGTGGTGGAGTCCGCGCAGCGGCTCAGCGCCCTGTACTCCCCCGCCCCGCTGCTGCGTCTGGCCGACCAGGTGCTGCTGGTGGTGCGGGCGAACGCGTCGTCGGTGGCGGCCTCCGCGCCGGTGGTGCGGGTGCTGCGCGAGGACCTGGACCGTCACGGCACCGGCTCCGGTGCGCTCGGTGTTCTGCTGATCGAGGGCGAGGGCTTCCGCGCCACGGAGGTCGCGGCCGCGCTCGGGGTGCCGGTGGTGGCGACGCTGCCGGACGATCCGGCGACGGCCGCCGTCCTCGGCGGCAGCGGACGGGCGCGGGGCCGGTTCGCGCTGGCGCCGCTGACCCGCGCGGCCCGCACCGCCCACGAGCCGATCACCCTGGCGGCCACCCGCCGCCGCGTCCAGATCGCCCCGCGCACCTCCCGGGAGGCCGCCCGTGTCTGACACCACGTCGGCTCCTGCGGGCTCGGGCCGCCAGGCCCGCTTCCGCGACGCGCTGCTGGCCGGTCAGGCCGGCGGCTCCGGCTGGAGCGTCCCCTCCCCTGGCACCGGCTCCGGCCGGCCCGCCGCGTTGTCCGGTGGCGGCCCGGTGGTGCCGGGGCCGGTCGTCGTGGAGGCGCCCGGCACGCTCCCGGTCCCCTACGAGGAGGTCGTGGCCCTGCGCCGCCAGGTGGCCGAGCGCCTCGCCCAGGCCACTGCGGACAAGCCGGGCATGTCGCAGGCCGACCTCGGCCAGCTGGGCCAGTCGCTGGTCACCTCCGCGGTCGGCGCGTGGGCGACCGACTACGCCGCCACCTCCCGCCCGCTGAGCCAGGCCGACGAACAGGCCGTGCGCGTCGCCGTGTACGAGGCCTTGTTCCAGGCCGGCCGCCTGCAGCCTCTCCTCAACGACCCCGACGCCGAGAACATCGTCATCGACGGCGACGAGGTCTGGGTCGACTACCGCGACCGGCCCCGGCAGAAGGTCGCACCGGTGGCCGACAGCGACGACGAGCTGATCGAGCTGGTCAACACGCTGGTGCGCACCCAAGGGCAGGGCGAGCGGGCCCTGACCTCGGCCAGCCCGCTGCTCAACACCCGCCTGCGGGACGGATCCCGGCTCGCCGCCGTCGCCTTCAACTCCCCCCGCCCGCACGTCGTGATCCGGCGCCACCGCACCCGCTCCCAGGGCCTGGCTGACCTGCGGCGCTGGGGCACCATCGACCCGTGCCTGGAGGCCTTCCTGGCCGCCCTGGTGAAGGCCCGAAAGAACGTGATCATCGCGGGCAGTCAGGGCGTCGGCAAGACCAGCCTGCTGCGGGCGATGGCCCGCGAGATCCCGCCGACCGAACGGATCGGCACCATCGAGGGCGAGTACGAGCTCTGGCTGCACACCGACCCCCACGGCCCGAGCGTCCTCGCGCTGGAGGGCCGCGAGGGCAACGGCGAACGCGACGCGACCGGCCGGAACGTCGGCGAGGTCACCCTCACCGACCTGTTCCGCCAGTCGCTGCGTATGTCGCTGCGCCGCGTCCTGGTCGGCGAGGTCCGCGGCGCCGAGGTGCTGCCGATGCTCCACGCGATGCAGGAGGGCGAGGGCGGGTCGATGGCCACCGTCCACGCCCGCTCGGCCGCGATGACCATCGAGCGTCTCGTCATGCTGGCGATGGAGGCCGGCACGGGCATGACCGACGCCCTCGCGTACAGGGTCGTCGCGAACGCGATCGATTTCGTGATCTACCTGAGACTGGTCGATGAGACCGCCGTCGGCGGTGCGCGCCACCGCTTCGTCGCCGAGGTCGTCGAGCTGACCGGTGTCGGCGAGGGCGGCCGGCCCTCCCGGCAGACGATCTTCGGGCCGCGCGAGGACGGCGGCCGTCGCGAACCGCGCGCGGTGCCCATCATGCAGCCGCAGTGCATCGGCGACCTGGTGCGGGCCGGACTCGACCCGAACGTCTTCCAACAGCCGTGGGGCCGGTGGGAGCAGGAGCTGAGGACGGTGACCTCCCTGTGAACCTCTCCCCCACCGCCCTGCTCGCCGCGGTCTGCGGCACCGTCGCCGTCCTCGGCCTGGCCCTCGCCGTCTACGGTGCCGTCGGCGCCAGCGGGCCTGCGCCCGCCCGCCCGCCCGGCCGGCTGCAGCGCCGGGCCCGCGAGGCCACCACCGCACTTCGCGGCCGCGGCCGCCTGCTGATCGCCGCCGCCGGCGCGGTCGGCCTGCTCGTGTGGCTGCTGACGTCCTGGCTGCTCGGCGGCCTGCTCACCGCGGCGGCCATCCTCGGCATGCCGTGGATCCTGCAGCCCGGCCGCGGCGGCAAGGACCGCATCGAGCGCCTGGAGGCACTGGAGGAGTGGGTGCGGCGCCTGGCCGACATCCACACCGCCGGCATCAGCCTGGAGCAGGCCGTCACCAGCAGCGTGCGCAGCGCCCCGGAGCGGATCGCGCCCGAGATCTCCCGCCTGGCCTCGCGGCTCGCCACCCGGTGGCGCCCTCAGGACGCCTACCGCCAGTTCGCGGACGACCTGGACGACGCGACCGCCGACTCCGTGGCGGCGCTGATGATCGGTCACGTCCACGACCGCGGTGCGGGCCTGAGCACCGCCCTGAAGGTGCTCGCCGGCCAGCTGTCCGAGGAGGTCCTCATGCGCCGCAAGATCGAGGCCGACCGCGAGAAGCCGCGCGCCAACATGCGCTGGGTCTCCTTGTTCTGCCTGGCCGTGTTCGGTGTGTCCGTCGTGTCCGGCGGCTACGTCGCCCCCTACAGCACGCCCTTCGGCCACCTCCTGCTGCTCCTCCTGGCCACCGCGTTCGCCGCGACGCTGGTGTGGATGCGGCGCATGGCCCTGTCCAAGCCCACTCCCCGGTTCCTCTCCGGCCCGGACACCACCAGCCAGGAGGGCACGTGATCGCCACCGCCCCCGCGATCCTCGCCGGCGCCGTCGCGGGCCTCGGCCTCACCGTCGCCATCGCCGGTGCCACCCGAAGCCGCCCCGACCTCACGGACCTGCTGCGCCGCACCGACGCGCGGCGCCTGGAACACGCCGGCCCGGGCGCCCGCGCAGCGCAGACCTCGGTTCTGGAGCGGCTCGGCGGCCGGCTGCTCGGTCAGCTCGGCGAAGGCGTGATCCGTCTGCCCCGCCGGGATCTGGAGCTGCTGGGCCGCACCCCGGCCCGGCACGTCGGCGAGAAGCTGGGCTTCGCCCTGCTGGGCCTGCTGTTCCCGGCGCTGCTGCCAGCCGTCGTCGCCCTCGGCGGCGGCCGGCTCGGCCTCACCGTGCCGGCGCTCGCCAGCATCGGCCTCGCCGCGCTGGCCTGGCTCGTGCCGGACGCGAACGTCCGTGAGGAAGCGGCAGTCGCGAGGCAGGAGTTCCGCGCCGCCACCGCTTCCTACCTTGAACTGGTGTGCCTGGAGCGCGCCGCCGACGCGGGGCCGAGCGAGGCGCTGCACAAAGCGGCGGCCATCGGCGAGGGCTGGGTGTTCACCCGCCTGCGCGACGCGCTGCGGCGCGCCGAACTCGCCGGCCTGCCGCCGTGGCAGGGCCTGCGTCAGCTCGCCGACGAACTCGGCGTCCCCGAGCTCGCCGCGCCGGCCGACATCATCGCCGTCGCCGGTGAGGAGGGCGCCTCCGTCTACACCACCCTCCAGGCGCAGGCCTCCGGTCTGCGCGGCGCTCTGATGACCGAGGCCCAGGCCCAGGCGAACATCGCCAGCGAAAAGATGATCATCCCCGTCACGGCACTCGTCATGCTCATGGCCGTCTACATCGGCTACCCCGCCATCGCGCGGATCATGGCCGCCTGACCCTTCACCGACCGACCAGAAAGGCAACGATCATGCGTGCTCTGCCGAACCGCGCCTACCAGGCGCTCGCCGCCACCGACCCCGTCGTCCAGGCGTTCCTCACCCACATCCGCTACAACACCGCCCGCCTGCGCACCGAGAGGGAGAAGGGCGGCCTCTCCATCGAGGCGGCCATCCTCATCGGAGCCCTGGTCCTGGCCGCCATCGGCCTGGGCACCTTCATCGCCAGCAAGTTGTCCGAGAAGCAGGGCCAGATCAAGTAGCCGCCGCACAGCCCCCGGCCCGTACCGACCGCAGGAGCACCCCGTGTCCACCTCTCACCCCGCCCCGCGCGTCCGCCTCCGGCGGGCGCGCGGGCGCGGGGACCGCGGCGCCATCAGCCTCGAACTCGCCATCGTGTTCCCGCTCGTCATGCTCACCGTGTTCACCGCCATCCAGGCCGGGCTGTGGTTCCACGCCCGCAACGTCGCCCTCTCCGCGGCGCAGCGCGGGGTGGAGCGCGCCCGTGTGCAGGGCGCCGGCATTGGGACGGGTACCGCCGCCGCTAACGACTTCCTCGACCGCGCGGGCGCCAGCATCAGCGGGCGTTCCGTCACCGGTACCGACGGCCCGACCGTGCGCATCGACGTCGCCGGCCGGGTGGAGACCTGGATCCCCGGCCTGTCGCTGCCGGTGCGCCAGCACGCCACCGCCGCGCGCGAGCGGGTGACCGCTCCATGACCCGCACCCGCACCGCTCTGCTGCGGCGCCGCACCGGCGACCGCGGCAGCATAAGTCTCGAAGCGGCGATCCTCTTTCCGGTCTTGTTCGGCATCCTGGCCCTTGTCGTCGTCGCCGGCCGGGTCGGCAGCGCCAGCGGCACCGTCTCCGCGGCGGCGCGCGCCGCCGCCCGCGCCGCCTCCCTGGAACGCGACGGCGCCACCGCCCGCACGGCTGGCACCACGGTCGCCCGGCAGACCCTCGCCGACCAGGGCGTGCGATGCGACGGCCTCAAGGTCGACATCCCCACAGGCGGGTTCACGGCCGCCCTCGGCGTCCCGGCCAGCGTCACCGTGACGGTCAGCTGCACCGTCCCGCTGTCCGACCTCGTGCTGCCGGGCCTGCCCGGCAGCCGGACCGTGAAAGCCTCGTTCACGAGCCCGATCGACCCCTACCGGGGAAGGCCCGCCTCATGACCATCCGCCGGATCCTGCGCGCACGCCACCGACGCGGCGACAAGGGCGCGCTCAGCCTTTTCGTCGCCGTTGCCGCCGCTTCCCTCTTCCTCGTCGTCGCCTTCGTGTACGACGGCTCCCTCAAATTGTCGGCGCTGAACCACGCCGAGTCCGCGGCCCAGGAGGCGGCCCGCGCCGGCGCGCAGAGCGTCAACCCCGGCCGCGTCATCGCCGGCGAGGGCATCACCATCGACCGCAACGCCGCGCAGGCCGCCGCCCTCGCCTACCTCAAGTCCGCAGGCACCAGTGGCACAGTGAGCTGGTCCGGCGACTCCATCGTCGTGTCCGTCACCGAGACCTACTCCCCCGTGCTGTGGCCCAGCAGCTCCACCGTCACCGGCCGCGGCAGCGCCACCATGATCGTCCAGGGAGGCTGACCCCCGATGCCCCGCCGAGCCGTCTCCCGCCTCGCAGCCCTGCTGCGAGGCGTGCTCTCCCTCGCCGTGCTGCTCGCTCTGCTCGGCGGCGTCCCCTACCTACTGTGGCGCACTGGCACCCTGCCGCACCAGGTACCCGCCTGGGACGACGTCACCACCGCTCTCACCAGCCCCGACAGCGGCGGGCTCTTCATCGGCGCGCTCACCCTGCTCGGGTGGCTCGGCTGGCTCAGCTTCGTCGGTTCCACGCTGATCGAGCTCGGTGCCCTGCTGCGCCACCGCCGCGCTCCGCGCGTCCGCGCGTTCGGCGCCACCCAGCGCCTGGCCGCCTCCCTCGTCGCGGGTGTCGCGCTCCTTCTGCCCACCAGCGCCGCGTTCGCTGCCTCCCCCACCGCGTCCGCCGCTCCGGTCGCGGCGACCGCGCCGGCGGCCACTTCGACCCCTGCCATGTCAGCGCCCACATCGGCACCGGACGCCTGGACAGGCCCCACCCACCAGGTGAAGGCGGGCGACACCCTGTGGGACCTGGCCGAGCGCTACCTCGGTGACGGCGCCCGGTGGCACGAGATCGGCGACCTCAACCCCCAGGTCAATTCCCAAGGCATGCTCCAGCCCGGATGGACCCTGCGTCTGCCCGCTGTCGCACAGATGGTGCCCGGGGCGTCGTCCGCCGCTGCCCAGTCCGAGGTGCACACCGTCACCGTCCGGGAAGGGGATACTCTCTCCGCCATCGCCGGCCGCGAGCTCGGCAACCCCGATGCCTACCCGGCGCTGTTGAACGCCACCCAGGACGTCGACCAGCCCAGTGGCCATCGTCTCGCCGACGCCGACAAGCTCTTCCCCGGCGACAAGATCGTGATCCCGTCCAACGCGGCCCTGCCGCCCGTAGCCCCCGCCCCGGCTCCACCCACCGCCGCCCCGGAGCCGCCCGCACCCCCCACCACAACGACAGCCCCACAGCCACCCGGCCCCACGGTTCCGCCTGCCAGCCAGGAGGCAACTCCCTCTCCGGATGGTCCTCCTTCCGTCCCCGCTTCCTCCGCCCCTGAGCCGGTGCCGGCGCCGACTCAGCAGAGCCCGGCTCCGGCGGCCGCCGTACCCGAGGCGGCCGAGGCGGCCGAGTCCCAGTCGCCCGTCACCCTCCGGGAGATCGCAGGCATCGGCGCTCTCCTGGGCGCATGCCTGCTCGGGGTTCTCGCGTGGCTACGCCGAGAGCAGCAGAACGCCCGCCGTCCCGGTGAGACGATCGCTCTGCCGGCCACCACCAGCGCTGCCGAGCAGGTCCTCGACCGCACGTCCTCGCCCGCCAGCGTCGAGCTTCTGGATCTCGCGCTGCGGACTCTGGCCGCACGGAACCCGGATTCCCTGCCCACCATCCACGGCGCGAAGGTGGCCCCCGACCGAGTGGAGATCCTGGTCGACGATCCCGCCGCTGATGCCCTGCCGCCGTTCACCGACCGCCCCGACGGCTGGTGGGGCGTGCGCGTTGACCGGGCCGATCTGCTCGCCGCCGAGGAGGCGCAGCACGTCCCGGCGCCCTACCCGGGTCTGTCCACGATCGGGGCGACGCCGGACGGCACGCACGTCCTGGCCAATCTCCCGCAGGCCGGTGTGCTCCTATTGGAGGGCGACGAGCAGCAGGTCCGCGAAGTCGCCCGCGGCATCGCCATGGAGGCGGGCACCTCGGCGTGGGGTGGGCACGTGGAGGTACGGACCTGCGGCTTCGGGGTGGAGCTGCAGCAGCTGCTCCCGGCGTGCCGGGTGATGTACACCCCGACCCTGGGGGCGGCGACCGCCGACCTCGCCGGGGTGTGGATCGAGGCACACCAGGCGGAGCACGAGGGCGGTGAGCCCCCTCTGCCGTGGATGGTCATCTCCTCCTCGCCGGCGAGCCACGAGGAGCTCTACGCCTTCGCGGACGTGATCGGCAAGGTGAAGGGGCAGCAGATCGCCGCCGTGCTCCCGGCGGCCGGCGCGATGGAGTTCTTCCCCAGTGCCCAAGTGCTGAACGCCTCCGAGGCCGGGCCTCAGCTCGTCGAGTCGCTGGGCGTAGAGGTGGTCCTGCAGCGGGTCACCGACGAGGCCTACCGGCAGCTGACCTCGGCGATCGCCCTGGCGACGGAACCCGCCCTCCCGGCCAAGGGAGCGTGGGCGCAGCTGCCTGACCCTGATCTGGTGAGGGTGGTCACCGCTCCTGTACCGGTGCCGCGGCACCTGTCCCTGGCCGGTGGCCCACAGGACGGCCACGTTGACGAGGGCCAGGCGGAGGAGGTCGAGACAGTGGCCGCCCCCGCGGCCGAGGCCGGCCGGGTGGTCGCGGGCGAAGGGCCGCACAAGCCCGAAGGGGCACCCGGCGAGGGCACGGCATCCGTCGGCCCGTCCACCGTCGTTCCGTTCGCCGTCCCCGGCCAGGTCCCGGCCCCCGCGCCGGCGCGAGTCGACGTCGTCCGCGAACCCCGACCGGACGCCGGCCAGGATGGCGCTCCCGAGCTGCAGATCCTCGGGCCGCTGCAGATCGTCGGGATCGGCAGCACGGTGGTGCCGGCGAAACTGGTCCTGCTGGCCGCCTACTTGATGTTCCGCAACGAGCGGGATCCGGGCAGCATCGGCGACGCGATGAACCCGGCGACACCGTGGGGCCCAAAGCTGGTGGCGGAGGAGATGTCCCGGCTGCGCTCCCGACTCGGCCTGGACGCCAACGGCGTTGCCCACGTGCGGCACAAGCCGCGCGGTGTGGCGATGTACTCCCTCAGCGAGGAGATCACCTCGGACTGGGCCACGTTCGTGGCCTTGGCCGAACGCGGCATTCCGCGAGGGGCGGCCGGGATCCTCGACCTGGAGAACGCGATGAGCTTGGTCCGTGGCAAGCCGTTCGCCGGCACCGCCGACCACTCCTGGGCTGCTCCGCTGGCCCAGACAATGATCTCCCGGATCGTCGACACGGCCGAGCGGATCTCCGAGCTGCGTACCAGTGACGAGGTCCTGAACATCGACGCGGCCCGTGCCGCGATCGACACCGGCCTGAGCGTGGAGCCGACCGCCGAGAAGCTGTACCGGGCGTGGATGCGGATCGAGCACCGCGCCGGGCACCCTGCTGCAGTCCGGGACGTGATCGCCAGGGTCCACAAGATGACGGTCGACTGGCAGCTCAGTGGCCTTCAGCCGCAGACCCAGGAGCTGATCCGCCGCCTGACCGCAGTTCGGGAGACAGCCAGCGGCGTGTAGTTCTCCTCTGGTCCGTTTGGGCCCGGCCGGGTCGCCGGTCGGGCCCATCTCTTGTCTCCGCGTATGGCCGTCATTCCCGAGGAGTTCCCATGTCCCTGTCCCTCGCCGGCATCGGCTTGGTCGCTGCCGCAGGCCTTGCTGTGGGTGCACTGGCCGTGCGGCCGATTGTCTTCGCCTACTCCGTTCCCGACGGCCGGCGTTCTGGGTGCCCGCACTGCGGGCTCCCGGTGGTCGTAGGACTGGCAGGCACCGTCAGCCGGGTGCTGATCCGCCCACGGTGCCCGCACGGCGCCGCTGGCGAGGACAACGGGGAGCGGGGTCCGCGCATCGGGCCGCTGCCTGGCCTTCCGGAGGCGCTCACCGGCGGCGGGGCCGCTGCAGTCGCCTGGGCTGGAGGACCGGGCTGGCTGCTGGCGATGCAGCTGTGGATGGTCATGGTGGGCGCGGCGCTGCTGCTGGTGGACCTCGCGGTGACGCGCCTGCCGGACCACCTCAGCGCGGCGGCGGCGGTGGGCGTAGCGGTGCTGCTGGTCATCGCCTCGGTGATGGACAGCCGGTGGCAGGCCTTCGGCAGGGCTGCACTGGCCGCCCTGGTGGTGGGGGTCGTCTTCGTCGTGCTGGCCCTGTTGGGTATGGGGCTCGGCGACGTCAAGCTGGCACCAACGCTGGCAGCCGTGTTGGGCTGGCACAGCTGGACTGCGGTGTTCTGGGGAATTGGCGCCGGCCTCTTGCTGGGTGCCGCGCACGCTGTAGTGCTGTCGGTCAGGGTTGGGGCAGGACGCAAGGAGGAGTTGGCGCTCGGGCCGGCCCTGTTGGTCGGAGCCCTGACAGTGTCCGCCCTGCTCGGCTGATCCGACCGCGCATCTTCCCGGGCGGCGGGCTGTCGGGAACCTCTTGCACAACGCATGTAGTGCTGCGGGGTGCTGTCCTGACACCGGCCGTCCTCGGCTCTCTGCGATCGCCGCTCAAGAGCTCGGGGACCTGGAAGCCACCCAGAGGATCGAACGACTCTGTGGCGGCCACATCACCGGCCGGGCAGGCTGTTCCCCGGCGACCTGATCGTGATCCCCGCCCACGCGCTAACCTCGGCTCCGCCCGCCGCCGCGAGCCAGCCGTCCGCCCCCGCCGAAGCGCCGGCCGCTCAGGCGGCCCAGCCCCAGCCCGCAACCCCGGAGAGTCCGGCCCCGGCCCCGCAGCAGAGTGCCCCGGCCAGCGCCGCGCCAGCCGCCAGGTGAGCGGCGACTGGGACTCGGCTGCGGGCGCGGCGGGGGTCTGGGGCTGCTGGGCGGGAGGTCGGTACCACGGGGGCCTCGGGCGCCGGCGAGACCATGATGGCGACCCGGCCCGGCACCAGAACACGGCGCGGACCGGACGTGGGCCAGCTGAGCAGAGAGCCCTTCTCGCTGGGAGTCAGGGGAGATCGCGCTCCGTAGCGATCGCGGCCCCGAAGTCCGCTCGGAGCGCCCAGGCAGGTCCTCTGAGAGCCCGCCAGGCGCGCACCGGGCGGCAAGGTCGAGAGTCTCGACGAGGAATCGGCTGGGTGGACCTCGGTCACGTGCCAGCCAGACAGGTCGTGTACCTGATCGAGATGGCTGCCAGTGTGCAGCTGGAGGGGGTGGGCGTCGGGCAGGCGCCGGGCCCACAACGCAGTGTTCCGGTGCATGACGTGCATGGGGAGGGCCGGCAGCGGCCGGGCGCTGTCGTTCAAGCTGTAGGCCCACCGAGGAAGCATGTCGACGTAGGCGAGCCGGGCCCGGTCGGCGACACCCAGGACGGCTTCCCTCGCCCGGTCGAAGAGCTGCTCCCACCCGGCGGCGGGGTCGTAGGCCTGGTAAACGGCCAGGCCTTCGGGCTGGACCCACACGCGGCCAGCGCGGGGCCCTGCGTGGTCGAGGTACGCGAGGGTCGCGGTGCTGCTGTGCGCCAGCGAGCTCGGCGAGGCCCTTGGACGGGCGGCGGCCGTCGCCGGCGCGTGCTTCGCCGCCACCGCCCCGTCCTGCGTGCGGCCCAGGCTCCCGGCTGGTCCTCTCTGTGCTGAACCGCGCCGGGTTCCGCACCCTGGCCGGGCACGTGATGGTCACCACCGCCATGGGACTGCCGCGGATGGCCGGCCCGGGGGGCAGGCTCCCGCCTGGCACTACCGCACCGCTCCCTGAGCTCTCGTAGCCGCCGTGTCGAGGCGCTGCTTCAGACCGGGGCTCCGGCCGCCGTCCGACCGTCCGGGCACAGTCCGCTTCTCCCGGCCCGGCCGCTGCCCGGCCGGTTCGACCGGGCGACCGGGCGACCGGGCGACCGGGCGACCGGCTCACACTCGCATGTCCTGCAGGTCGAGGCTGGGCTGGATCGGGTCCTCCGGGGTCGGGAACCTCTCGCACAGCTGGTTGTAGTAGCGCCGGACGCTGTCCGCGCTCACCGGCCCGTCCCCGGCCTTGTTGCTCTTGAAGCCCCGGGTGTGGAGGAACTCGGCGAGCTCCGACTGCTCCGGGTGCCGCTGGTGCTCGGTGACGAAGGTGAAGAAGCCCTCGGCCCAGCCGGACGGGATCCGCTGGGCGTCATCGGTCTGCTGGGTGACGACCGGGCCGGCCGCCGAACCGAGCGCCGAGACCCGGGCGGCGGGAACGGGCTGCGCAGCCGCCGGGTGCCAGTCCTCGGCGACGGCCTCCGTGGCCGGCTGCGCAACGGCGTTCTGCGCGGCCGGTGCCGCCGGGGCGTCGTGCGCATGGCCGATGCGCAGAAGATCGTCTTCCGGAATCGCCCCGGCCGGCGCCTCAGGGTGCCGCGCAAGGCCGAACGGCTCCTCGGCCTGCTCGGGATACGCCTGCGCAATCACGGGCACATGGCCGTTGACCTGCACAGACACCGGATTCGATTGCGCGGCCGCAGCCTGCCCGACCTCCGCTTCCGGAGCCTGCGCAGGACTTCCCTGCGCAAGATCATCCTGCGCAATCGGCTCCGGCTCCGGCTGCGCAAGAGCCTTGCGCTGCGCAAGCTCGCCCGGCTGCGCATGCGCAATGGCCTGGTCGTCCTGGCGCGGGGCGGCGGTGCCGAGCTGGCGGGCGCGCTCCTGGTGGGCGAGGAGGCGGCTCAGCGGTTCGGCGTCGACGCCGACGGCGGCCAGGCCCGCCTCGTAGGTGACCTCCACCGGCACACCGAGGTCGGCGAGCTGCAGCGGCAGCCGCGCCGCCGGGGGGAGCTGCGGCTTCCTGCGCGTGGCACGGCGCCTGAACCGCGACGGGTGTGTCGTCGCGATGAGGACCCGGTAGGTGAGCCGGGCCTGCTCGCCGTGGATCGCTTCGTCGAGGCTGCGGATCTCCCAGAGCTGCATGCGGCGCCACAGGCGCCAGGTCTGAACGGGTGCCAGCACCCAGCGGATCAGGCGGATCCGGTCGATCGACCGGTCGGAGCTGAGCCGGGCCAGACGGGCGACGGAATGGCGGCCGGCCTCGGAGACGATGATGAAGAGGATCGGGATCACGGCGTGCATACCCACGCCGAGCGGGTCCGGCCACGACGCCGACGCGTTGAACGCGATCGTGGCGACCGTGAACAGCCAGGCGGTCGGGCGCAGCAGCGGGAACGGGATGCGCAGCCAGGCGAGGACGAGGTCGAGGGTGAGGAGGACGAGGATTCCGGCGTCGACCCCGATCGGGAAGATCCGGGCGAAGTCGCCCATGCCCTTGCGGAAGGCGATGTCGCGGACGGCGAGGTAGGAACCCCAGAAGCCGATCGCCGCGATGATCAGCGCGCCGACGGCGACGCCGCCGATCAACCACTTGTGGATTGGCTTCAGGACCGGCCGGGTCACTGGCTCCCCCTTGCTCACGTACTCATGTTCAAGGGGTCACTGTGTCACGTGAGCTGGGGGGTAGTCACAGGACATAGCGGCTGGGCGGCTTCCGGGCCCGTCGCTTGGAGCATTCGGATACTCAACGCCACATTGCGGTTGCTGAGGGCGAGGAGGCGGCCCGGAAGCGGTGGTCGGCTGGCGGGGTGTCAGTCAGGGGCCGATGACCAGCCAGTAGATGAGGTCGGCGTCGAGGGTGGGGTGGTACCGGTGCAGGATGCTGATCGGCCGTCCGCCGGTGGCCGCTTGGTCGAGGTGGACGACGTAGTCCTCCGCCTGCGGGTCGAAGGAGACGCGCCTCTCCCCCGTCCTCGGGTTGAGCTCCAGCTGGGCGCGGACGGTGTGGACTGCTCGGGCCTCGGCTTCGGTGAGCTCGGGGAGGCCTTCCTTCTCCACGCTGTCGGAGTAGGCGACGAACGTGGTCACCGGGCGGCCGCCTTCTTCTCGCGCAGTTCGGCGAAGGAGGCGGAGACGGGCATCCGCAGTGCGGCGACGGCCTGCTCGGTCGTGTTGCGGCGCACGTACTGGCGGTAGCGCTCGGCGAGGGCCGGGACCTGGTCGAGCCGGGTGGTCGCGAGGTCCTCCTCCAGGCGGTCCAGCCGGGTGTCGATGCCGAGCGAGGACAGGCCGGCCAGCGCTGCCCTCAGCTGGGGCAGGGTGTCCATGGGGGGCGGGGTCGGGGCGGTGTGCTGGGCTGCGGTGCTCACCGGCTGCTCCTCTCGTTGTCGTACAGGCGACGCTACTCGGCTTGCCGGGGTGCCAGGAAGCGTTCCTGGATATCGGCCGGTCGCGCGGCTGGTGTCGGCATGCTCCGGAACAATGCGGTTCGGTCGGCGCCTCTGCGGTGCCGCGGGTCTTTGGAGGTGGCATGGGCGACGGTGTGCGGGTGGCGGCGGTTCAGGGCGGTGGTCCGGACAAGACCCGGGCGGAGGTGGATCTGGGCGCCTTGGTCCGGGATGGCGGCCTGGTGGGGGCAGTCCGGCCGACGGCCGGGGCTGACGCCGCCGGTGGTGCGCTGGTGGTGAAGGTCCTGGCCGCCGGGGTCGGCGCCCGGGGCTACGACAGGGTCTGGCTGTAGGGCTGGGGTTGGTTCACCGGTTTCACGACGCGGCCCCGCCCCCGGGAGTACTGGGGGCGGGGCCGTTGCGGTAGGGGGGTTAGGCGCCGGGTGCGTGCAGTGCCCGGTTCCGCAGCACGGTGGCCGCCTTGCGGATGTCCTCGCGCAGCTTGTCGTACTGGCCGGTGGTGTCGGTGGCGGCTTCGGCGAAGACCTGCTTGGTGGCGGCCCGGTTGGCGTCCCTCAGGAGCTTGAGCACGTGCTGGAGGGTGACGAGGTGCTCGGGGACGATCTCCGCCTCGGGGATGTCGTCACCGTCACCCGGGTCTGTGCCGCCGCCTTCGCCCTGGACTTCCGGTGCGGGACCGCCGCCGTCCCGGGCGGAGCCGTGGTCCTCGCGACCGTCGGCGCCGGCCGGGGTTTCCGGAACGGTCTCGGGGCCCGGCGCTGCAATTGCAGCGCTTTTGTTCGATTCTTCTTCGAACACCGGCGCTGCAATTGCAGCGCCGCGGTCCTGGCCCGGCACCTCCCCGCCGGGCTGGCCGGCTCCTTCGTCGGTGCCGGGCTCGTCGAGTCCGAGGACCTCACGGGCCGCCGCCTCGATGACCGCGCGCTTCTGCTCGGGGACATCCGGCAGAGTTTCGGGCAGCGCCTCGTGAGCGGCGCGCAGCGCAGCGGCGGTCGGCCGCTCGCCCAGCGCGGCGCTCTGGTCCCTTATCACCGAGTAGACGGTGACGGCCGTTTCGCGGTCGTACGCCTTTTCCGTCCGGACCATCTCCTTGGCCTGACCGGGGTTGGGCACCACGCCGGTCTCCCGGCCGGCCTCCAGGGCCAGCGGAGCGGCTTGGCGCAGCTGGCGGTTGTAGACCGCCGAGCGCCCGGTGAGCCACACGGCGTACTCGCCGTAGGTGTGGTGGCTCCGCCGCCACCACTTGCCCTTCTTCGCGCGCTCCAGGCCTTGGGCGATCACCCAGACGGAGGCGTCGCCGGTAGCCAGCGCCGTGCGGATGACGCCCTCGGTCCGCTCCTTCTGCTCCAGTTCCGTGTCCGTGAGGTCGGAGAAGTCGTCTTCGCCGACCTCACGGACGTCGTCCATGCCGGGCAGGACCTCGGCCAGCCGCAGGACGGCGTCGATGGTGTCCTCGGGCGAGGGGCCTTCGATGATTGCCTTCGCCCTGGCGGTCACCGCCGCGCCGGCGCCTGCGGCGTAGCCGCTGGGACTGCCGGATGCGCCGCCTGTGCCGAGGAGGTCGTCGAGGACGTCGTCCACGCCGCCCGTGTTCACGGTCGTCGTCATGCGGCGGCCCCGAGGCCGAAGAGGATGCGCGCGCCCTTGTCGTAGTCGCGGACGGTGGTCGAGCCGGGAGCGAACAGCCGCAGCGGCTCCTTGGCCAGCTGCGCCTCACCGATCTTCACGTTGGTCCGGGCGGGGAGGATGACGGCGCCGGGGTAGGCCCGGGCCAGGCTTCCGCCGATCTTTCGGGCGATCGTCGAGCGTTCGAAGTCGGTGAGGACGGCGGCGGCCACCCGCAGGTCCGGGTTCATCCGCTCCTGGACGGTCGCGATGGTCCGGTTGAGGGCGCCGGCGCCCCGAACGTCGAGGCCGCTGGCGGCCTGGACGGGGATGATCACGTCGTCGGCGGCGATGAGGGCCGAGACGGTCATCGCGCCCAGGCTCGGACCGCAGTCGATGATCGTGACGTCGACGTCGTCGGCCTTGCGTAGGTGGTGCTGCAGGCAGGTGTCGGTCCCGGTGGGGTGCTTGGCGTTGACGTCGGCCAGGTCCGGGTAGGACGGGACGAGGGTCAGTCGCTCGTAGGGGGTGGGGTAGCTGACCTCCGCCAGCTTCACCTTGGCGTCGAAGAACAGGTCGCGCAGGTTGAGGCGCCGGTCTTCCGGGTGCGCTTCGAGGAGGTAGCGAAGCCAGACGCTCACGGACGCTTCCTGGTCGTCCGCGTCGACGATCCGCACCTTCAGGCCGTGGGCGATGAGCGCCATGGCCAGCTCGAAGGCCGTGGTCGTCTTGCCGACCCCGCCTTTCTGGTTGCAGACGGCCACGACCCGGGGGAAGGAGGCGGCCTGGAAGGTCTCCGGCACGACGATGCCGGTTTTCCAGTCGTGATATGCGGACTCGACGTCCCATTCGGTCACGATGTCCAGGAATGCCAGGTCGTCGCTGAGCGGCGCAACCTGTACCTTCGGGTCTTGTGTTTCTCGCATAGCCCGCAACCGTAGCGGGTGAAACACCCCCAGCGCCCCGTCCGGTCCCCGACCGGCGGGGCGCTGCTTCTTCCGCAGGGAGTCCTCCCGATCCGGCGCGGGTACCGCCGGCTGGGTTCCGTGCTGCTGAAGGGTGGTCACCGCAGGTTCCCGGGTTGGCGGTTGGTTCCGGGGTCGCACGCGGGCAGTCGTCCGCCCGGAGCGCTGACGCCGCGCCGGACATTTGCGGCGCTGCGAGTCGACACGTTCCCCGAGGCCGGCACGGGCGAGCGTGTCGGGGTGACGCCTGGTGAGCCACTGGAGGTGGTTCCCTGGGCACCGGGGCGGGTGTTGCGGCGACCCGCCGATGCGGTCTCGCAGCCGCCGGAGTCGGACGGCTGCTGAAGGGCTCGGCCGGCACGGCCCGGCCGAGCCGCTGTCGTGGCGCCCAGCCCAGTCGGCTCGGTGTGCGGGTCGGTGTTGTCCCGCGTGCGGGACAGAACGTTCCATTCTTGTTCGGTAAGGACCCCGAACGGGCGAGCGCCCCGCGCGTCCTCGGGAGATCACTGCCGCCCCTGCGACAGTCTTCCGGCAGCAGCACCACGGAAGGGAAGACCTTTATGTGCACCAACGCCGAGCCGGGCGCCGACCACGACCCGTTGACCTCTGCGCTGATCGACGGCGTGGGGTACAGCTCCGTCCACGAGGACGGCCGGATGCGGGTGGTCATGGACCCCGAGGCATTCGACGCCTTCCTGGAGCTGTTCGAGAGGCGCCAGCGCCACCTCCCGGTGCCTGCGGCGGCGCTGGACTACCTCCGGCAGTACCGCGCTCCCGTGTGCGCGGCGGAACTCGACTTCGGCGGCATGAGCCGCTGTATGAGCCCAGTACAGGTGGGACGGCGGTGCGGCGCTCACCCGGCTCTGGGCCAGGTCCACCCGGAGGCCGGCCAGGCCCTCGCCTCCCTGTCTCTCCGGGCCCGGCGCTTCTGGGATCGCCTCGTCGAAGAGCCGTGGCTGCGCGGCCTTCGCAAGGACCAGATGCCCGAGCGGCTCGGCGTCTCCACGTCGACGGTCAGCCGCAGCCTCACCGAGCTGCGCTCCCACCACCTGGTGGTACGCAGCCGCACCCACTGGCAGACGATTCCGCATCCCGCGGTGGCCTTCTTCGGCTCCGTCATCCTCCAGAAGAGGGAGCTGGCCCAGCTGGACACGGTGCAGCGCACCGCGTTTGAACACCTGGAGTCGGCGGCCTGACCGTCCGGCCCGGTGCGGCGCTGCGGATTCGGGTAGTCGTACCGGCAGTGCCGGTCGGCTGCTGACGCGCCGGGGGAGGGAGGCCTGCCAACGGTCGCGGGCCGGGCGCCGATTCGGTGGGCACCGGTGCCCGGCCCGTGCTGGCGGCGGTGGGGGGGCCCGAGCGGCGCAGAACCGGCGCCGGGGCGCAGTGCGTCCTTTCCCGCTGGTTGCCTGCGGGCCGCCCGTCCGCGCTAGCGCCCTGGTTCGGTCCGGGCCGCGGGCGGAGGGGCGGCGTGCTCAGGCTGCCAGGTTCTTCAGGTCCGCGAGGGTGAGCTCCTGGGTGCGCCTGGCCTCCTGGCTCCCCAGGAACGCCTCGATCCCCCGGGCGGTCGGGGTGCGCCGGCGCGGCACCGCGATGAAGGTGTCGTGGCCGTCGGAGTCCGCGAGCTGCTGGATGTAGTCGGCCAGCGCCCCGCGCCCGCTCGCGCCTTCGAGATCGTAGCCGCGGCCGTTGAGCTGAGGCAGCGGGTAGAGGGTGCCGCGGTTGGACCGCAGCCAGAAAAGCCCGCTGCGCCGGTCGATAATCAGCGAGGCGCAGGACTCCCCCTCCCGAAGTCCGAGCGGGGCGTAGGTACGGTGGGTCCAGCGGTCGGTCGGGCCGTCCTGGGTCTTCCAGCCCATGATGTCCGCCAGGCCGGGGCCCGAGCAGGTCCGGTAGTGCTCGGAGACGACGGGCATCCCCGTCTCCGGGTCGGTGAACGTGCGGTAGCAGGTGCATCCGGATCCCGCGATGGCAGCCGGACTCTCCGTGTCCTCGTCCACGCAGGCGTGCCACAGCGCGGGGATCTTGTCGTTGTCGACCATCGTGGTGTGCAGCGGGTTGGGGACGCAGCGCTGCAGGCGCCGCTCCCATTCCTGGACGTAGGGGCTGCTGCGCTCGATGACGACGGTGGCGTTCATGCTCGCGCCGATGATCCCGCGCTCGGGTTCGGTGTAGAGGAGGAAGTGCGTCCAGGTCTTGTTCGGATCGTAGGTCAGCGTCAGGTCGTGCTGGCTCTCGGTCACCGGCTGTCGCCCCCTGAAGGTGTCTCAACGTACTGATTAGGTGACGCACAGTCTCCCAGAGCGGGAGTCCGGGCGGGGCGGATTCTCGGGGACCGGAGCTGTAGGGAGCAGGGCGGCCGACTCGCGATACCGCGGCGGGCCTCAGCGGCGGATCGGCGGGTTCTCGCTGGGGCCGAAGGCGCGCAGCTGCGGGGGAAGCCCCTCGGGCCGGCGCCACCACACGTCGAGGCCGCAGGCGCCGAGGGCGACGGCCAGGGAACGGCGGACGGCCTCTTCGACGGCGGTGCGCAGGTTCCGGGCGGCGGGGCCGGTGGCGTTCGTGAGTCGGCGCGAGGGGTTCCAGCCGAGGTCGGCGATCCCGGAGATGTCGTCGTCGGGGTCCAGCGGCGGGCACGGGCGCAGGGTGATGCCGGGGTCGCCGGGGCGGGCGGCGACGGGCAGGCCGGCGAGGTGGGCGCTGCGGTGGACGGCGGTGATGACGCCGGGCCGGATGCCGGGGGCGATGGGCGCGGGACCGTGGGGGCGGGGGCCGGGCGGGCCGGCGAGGTCGCGGGGGAGGGGGACTGCGTCGCTGACGCGGATCTCCCAGAGGTGGAAGGCCTGGCTCGCGGTGGTGCCGAGGAGGGGGAGGAGCTCGGTCAGGGCGTGCTGGACGGCGTTGACGACGAGCTGCTGGGCGTCGTGGGCGGGCTGCTGGTGTTCTTCGGTGGCAGCCGCCTGGGCGAGGCGCCGGGAGGGCAGCCAGTGCAGGGCGATCAGGCCGCGGCAGTGGTCGCCGTCGTCGAGGGGTTGGGCCGGGCGCAGGTGGACGCCGGGGCCGTGGCCGCCGTGGGCGAGGGGCAGGCCGGCCAGGTGCAGGGCGTCCATCACCCGGTCGGCGAGGACGGGGTCGAGCCGGAGCCGGGCGGAGCCCGGCTCCGGCGGGGCAGTGGTCAACGGCGCAGGGCCCGTTCGGCGGCCTGGTGGTCGGCGCGGCGGCGGTCGGTGGCCTGGGCGGGGATGGAACCGAGGGCCAGGACCTCGTCCCGCACTCCGTAGGCGAGCCGGTAGGTCAGGGCCCGGGTCGCGGTGTCGAGCCAGGCCTCGGTGTCCTCGCGCGGCGGCATCGGGCCCAGGGCGGAGGCGAACCACACCGGGAGGAGGTCGGTGCCGGCGAGGGCGGTGCTGATGCGGTCCCGGGCGATGCGGACGAGGTGTTCGTGGGCGGCCTGGCCGGCGGCTGCGGCCTCCGCGAGGGTCCGGTCGAGGGAGTCGTCGCGGTTCAGGGCGCTGCGGGCGGTGTCGGCGGCGACCTGGCTGCTGCGGACGTGGGTGTCCGCGGTACGCGCGTTCGTGGCGGCCTGCAGGTAGGCGGAGGCGGCACGTTTGAAGGCGTCGCTGCCGTGGGCGGCGGTGGCCAGGGTGGACGCGGCCTCCAGGACGGCGGTGCGGGCCTTCTCCAGGCGGGCGGCCGCTTCCTGGTGCGCGGTCAGGCTGCGGACGTGGCGGGCGCGGTCGGCGGCGGGCAGCAGCTGGGCTTCGGCGGCCCGGCCGGCGGCGATCCTCTTCACCAGCTGCTCGGTCTCGTGGCCGGTGGCGTCGAGGTCGACGGCGCTCCCGCCGGCCGCGGTGCGCACCCGGCGCTCCAGCCAGGCGACCCGCTGGCCGAGGTCGTCGACCGCGCGGCGCAGGAACACGACGTCCTCGTCGTGGTCGTCGGCCCGTTCGACCAGGCCCTCGATCTCCTCCTGCCGCTCCCGCAGGTCGCGCTCCACGGAGTCCAGGCGCCCCCTGCTGCGGGAGCTGTCCTCCTCGAACTCCTCGCGCAGGCTCCGCAGGCCCGACTCCACGCTGCCCACCGAGTAGCCGAGCTCGCGGACCTCGCGCTCCAGGCCGGGGTCGTAGGGGCTGGTCACTTGCTGCTCCTGTTCGCGCCCGGGCCGTCCGGAAGGGCGGTGAGGTAGGCGCCGCCCTCGCAGGCGGCGACGGCGATGACCCACCAGGGGCTGAGCACGCCGGTGGCTACGGCGCTCAGCAGCAGCACCCCGGCGGCGCGCACCACCGCGCTGACCCGGTAGCGCCCGTGCGGACGGCCCTTCGGCAGCGGGACGTCCTGCCAGCCGCCGGCCAGGGTCCCGCAGAAGAAGGGGATCAGGAGGAGCAGCCAGCCCCAGGACACCCAGCCGGGGATCACGGCGGCGGCCGTCAAGCCGGCGACCACAGCCGCGCCCCGGGAGGTCCACAGCACGAACGCCTGCGTGGCGCGGCGGGCCGGCTCCTGACGAAGGCCGGGCACCTGCGCGTCGTAGGCGAGGAGGCTGTCGGCGGCGGCCAGCAGGGCGTCGAACGCACCCTGGCGGCCGTCGGCGCCGGGTTCCAGCGCTGCCGCGGCGGCATGGTGCCGCCCGACGTCCCTCTGCAGCTGTGCGAACCGTGCGGAAATCCCGTCCACCCGTGCCCTCCGTCTCCCGAAACGGCCCCTGCCGCTCCGCCCCAGACGGTATCTATGAGCACTGACAGTTCGTCACCAATTCCGGAAAGTGACAGCCCGCCCGCACCGGACCGGTGCGGGCGGCACAGCAGAGGAGACCCGCTGATGGAGACCACCGCGCAGGCCGAGCCGGCCGGGACCGACCGGCAGGTGGCGCTGCTGCTCGCCGAGACCATGACCTCCGTCGTCAAGGGCGGACCGCTGCGCCTTCCCGACGGGGTGGAGCTCACCGGCCCGGTCCAGGACCGCTTCCTCGGCATCGTCCTGGGCGCCGTTCGCCAGGTGTCCCCCGAGTACGAGGACGCGTTGCGCCGCGAGCTGTACGACAAGGGCGTCTACGCGCCGCCCTGCCTCGACCTCACCCCTTCCGGTGATCCGGGCGCGGGGCGTGCGGTGGTCGAGGAGGGCTTCCACTCCCTCCACCCGGAAGAGGGCGGCTGGAACATGGAGCGGTGGCGCCTGGCGGTGCCCGGCGAGGGCGACGACGACCTCGCCCAGTTCGCGGCCTCGGCCCTCCAGCAGCACCTGCTCGCCGCTCCCGCCCGCGACGTCGACCTGGAGCGGCTGCGCGCCGCGGTGGTGACGGTGCACTTCTTCCAGCAGACCGGCTTCGACGAGGACTTCGGGCTGGAGTCCTTCCAGGGCGTGCTCCACGCCTCCGGCTGCGGCTGGATCGCGATCGACTCCCCGGATCCCGAGGACGGCCAGGAGGAGATCCCCGACCCGCAGGTGTGGACGTCACCGTCCCTCGCCGGCCTGCTCGCGGCCGCCGGTGACCGCCTGTCCGGGCTGCGCCCGGGCCCCGAGGGGGCGGGCGACGACGAGTTCGAGTGCCGCTGGCTCAGTGGCTACCTGCGTGAGGCGCTGGAGGCGTGGCCCGGCCTGGAGTAGTCCCGGCGCGGGCCCGGCGGCCTCCCGGAGCGGGAAGGAGCGGGTGCTCCCGCGCCGCCTGGCGTCCCGATGCCGGGGAGGTCAGTCGGCGCGGGAGACGGCGAGAGCCTGGGCCAGGTCGCTGTCGGTCTGGGCCGTTCCGCCGCCGTTGACCAGCAGATAGATCGCCGCTTCGTCCTGGACGGTCTCGGCGGTCTGGGCCTCGGCGACCTACAGGGTGGCCATGCGCTCGAACTGCAGCTGACCGGGCCTGGTGAGGCCGGAGAAGCGGACGCAGGGGCCGTCGCCGGCCTCCTCGGTTGTCGCGACGTGCTCGGCGGGGAACCACGAGGCGGGGACGGCGAGCTGGTCGTCGAACCAGAAGCGGGCGGTCGTGATCCGCTGCTTGCCGTCGATGCAGGCCCAGGTGGGCTCGCCGGTGTCGTAGACGCTGCGGCCGTTGGCCTTGGCCCACGCGGCGTTGCCTCGGTCGGAGATGATCACCGTTCCGGCGGGGATTGCGCAGCATCGACGGTCTGCGCAACGGCGTCCTTGCGCAGAGATGATCATGCGCAAGGGCCTCTTGCGCAGGGCTTCACGGGCGTTGCGCAGCAGGGCGGAAGAATCGTGTTTTTGCTGGTCAGGCTTGCGCAATGGCTGCGCAATGGCCGGTTCGGGCCGGTGACGGCGCCCGGGCGGCCCGTCTGCGCAGGACGTGGCGGCCCTGCTGCGGGCGTCGCGGAGCAAGGGCCTGGGGCCCGCGGCCGGCGGTGGGGAGTCGTGCGTGCTCGGGCGGGTGTGGCGGGGCGGCCGGTCCGGCATCGCCCGTCTCTGCGCCGGGGAGGCGCCCGGGGGGAGCGCCGTCTCCTGGCGAGCTGGGCGGGTCCGGTTCACCAGGAGACGGGTCGAGCGTCCTATCGGGCGTGGTGCGGGCGGTTGGCCAGGAGGTGGAGGAGGGCGACGAGCGTTCCCGACCCGAGGAGCTCATCCCGGGCGATCATGCCCGGGACGTCGGTGAGGGGGATCCACTCGGTCTGGCCGGCTTCCTCGGCGTCGGTGGGTTCTCCGACCTTGGCGGCGCCCCGGGCCACGAAGATCTCGTGGGGGGAGTCCACCATGCCGACCATGGGCTGGTAGGTGAGCACGTGCTCGACGGAGCCGGGGCGCCAGCCCGTTTCCTCCTCGACCTCGCGGGCGGCCGCGGCAGCGCCGTCCTCGCCGGCTTCCACGATCCCGCCGGGCAGCTCCCAGCCGAATCTGCCCGGGACGAAGCGGTAGCGGTGGAGCATCAGGACGCGGTCCTGGTCGTCCACCACGGCCGTGACGGCCACGTGCTGGAGGCGCACCACGTGGTGCTCGAAGCGCTCGACGCCGGGAGGTTCGACGTCGACGAGCGCGAGCTTCACCCACTCGTTGTCGTAGACCAGGCGCTCACCATGGACGCGCCACGGCTCCAGCTCCCGCCGAGGGGTCTCCGTGGCCGGGTGCTGCTCCACGGCGCGGTCGGCGTTCACGAAGTAGCCGCTGCCGTGGTGGGCGACCACCAGGCCTTCGGCGGCGAGCCGCGACAGGACCAGGCGGACCGTCGTCCGCCCCACGCTCAGATCTGCCGCCAGCGTGCGCTCGGACGGCAGCTTGGCGCCTCCAGCGAACCTGCCAGCCGCAATCCACCCGCGGATGGTCTGTTCCAGCCGCTCGGTCTTATCTCCCGTGCCGTTTCGCACTCTCCCACCCTTCCAACTGGTGCGCGCCAGTCTAGGCCCGCAGGGCTGCCGCTCGGACGGGGGTGTCCGTGACGGTCAAGCGCACCGGGCGCAGCGGGCCGTCGTTGTGCTTGCCGCGTTCGCGGGCGGCGGCGTGGACGCTGGTGATGCCGTAGTTGGCGAGGTGCAGCGGGTGGGGGCGGTCGTCGTCGTAGTCCTGCTCGTGGGGTTCGGTGTCGAGGTGGACCAGCACGGTGCCGGGCGTCGGGAGGGAACCGTCGGCGGCCGGTTCGTCGAGCAGGCCGATGTAGGGCAGGGAGAGCATGACGTCGACGGCGAGGCGGTCGAGCGGAGGTGACCACAGCGGCCAGACCATCACCGGTTTGGAGCCGGCGGCGGTGCGGTGCCACAGGGTGGTGGTCAGCTCGGGGCCGTGGATGCCGGCCCGGGCGATGAGGCGGGTCAGGGCGATGGAGAGCGTCGCAAGCCAGGTGGCGCCGGGCACGCCCCAGTTGTTGGGCTTGCCGTCGGGGGAGAGGTGGGCGGGGACCGGGGCGTGGTGGTCGAGGCCTTCGCCGGTGACGCCTTCGTAGCGCTTCCAGCCGGTGAGGGCCTCGGTGAGCAGGCGGTGCGGGTCCGCGCGGACGGCTTCCAGCGGGGCGGCGAAGAAGGAGTGGACGGTCTGCTGGCCGGTGCGGGCGATGGAGGGGGTGAGGCGGGCCCGCTTCACGGGCTTGGCCCCGGCCGGGTTGCCGCGGGACGTCTTGTGGCTGTCGCAGTGGATGCTGAGGATGCTGTCTACCCAGGCGGCGGCCTGGTGGCCCTGCTCGGTGATCAGGGTGCGCTGGAGTGCGACGGCGTTGGCCGGCATCCCGGGTTCCGGGACGGGGGCGGACCCCGAGTTGCATTCGATGACTTCTTCATGGTATCCATTGTCTTGCCACAGCGGGTGTCTATCGCCTACCAGAGGAGGCCATCGTGATCAGCTTCGGACGCAAGGTCATCGACCGCGAGGACCTGGCCGTCAAGGCCGGCAGGGCCGTCGGGACGCTGCGCAACGCCGGCGTCTTCCGGGAGCTGGACGCGGTGGCCGGCGGCGGCCGCGGTGCCAAGGAGCTCTACGACCTGGAGCAGGCCTGCGTCGCGGCCGCCAACGTGCGCCTGCGCAAGGGCGAGGCCCCGGTGCCGGTCCCGGCGCCGGCGGACCACGACGAGCTCGGCGCGCAGGAGCTGCGGGCCCTGGTCCGCGAGGTTCTCCTGCAGGAGTGCGAGGACGGCGCCGTGGCCGGCCTGACGGTCGAGGCCCTGGACGCCCTGACCGAGCCGGAGCTGCGGGACTGGGTCCGCGGCCACGAGCTCCTGACGCTGGAGGAGGCCCGGATGTCGGTGCCTCAGGAGCGTCGGCCGACGAAGTCGACGATGGAGTCCTACTGCAACGGCAGCAAGACGGCCCTGCCGCCGGCGGACGCCGTCTTCTACGGTGTCTCGTTCTGGTTCCGCGCCACCATCGAGGCCTGGAACGGGGCCCGCAAGCCCGCCCACGGCATCAAGGGCCACGGCCGCCCCGCCGGCACCGCCACCGCCGCCGCGGCCGTCGCCGTCGCCGCGCCGAAGGCGGACGGCACCGTCGAGCAGACCGTCCAAGCTGACGAGCCCGCGGGCCGGCCTCAGGCCTCCGCCGGGCCGGTCCTGGATGCCGCCGCCAGCCACACCGCTTCCGACACCGACGCGCCGGGGGATCCCGTCGACGGCGGGCAGCGCGCCCAGGCGGGCACCGGTGCGCCAGGGGGCGGACGGCCCGCCCGTCCCGGTGGCGACGGCACGGCACTACGTCCGCGTCCGCTGGTCCCCCTGGGCGCTCGCGGGGTCCGGTGTTCGGACTCCGACCGCAGCTGGTTCACCGCCGCAGCGGTCCCGGCCTCCCGGCCGTCGCCCGGCACCGCCCCCTTCCGCCGCATCGGCCTCCGGCGGGCTGACCGTCCGTGCCGCTGCCGCGACCCGAGCTGAGGGCTCAGGTTGACTGGCTGTCGGTGATGGGCTCGCGCTACTTCTGCCGGTCACGAAAGTCCGGCTGCCGCCGGACCCGGGCCTAGCGGCCCTTTCCGCGCCCATGAATCACCATGGCTGAGGCCCGTTGACGTTGCCTCACACCTGCGCGCTGTATCTGGCGTGCGGTGGTTCCCATGACCGTGCTGGAGGACATCGCCGAAAAACGGCGGCGTGCGCGGCAGCATGCCAGATGTGGAGGCGACACCGCGCCGAGTCATCGGCCGTCAACTCCTGTCGGGCGCGGGTGGGGTTGTTCGAGTGGCATGTGGTGCGCGTACCGCAGGAGCGGCCTCAGCAGGCCGCAGATGCGGGCGGTTGGCGTCTTTTGAAAGAGGAACGCCACCTCACTAGGCCTCTGACCTGCATGAATGAAGGATCGGACGTGTTCGTCGCAGCACATTCAGAAGTCCGTTTTGTGAACCGCAACAGCACATTAGGCGGTGAAAGTACAGCTCCAGTTGCGTTTACGTTTCCGCAGGTCAGCGCGCTACCGTGGGGAGCAGAAGAGACCCGAGGGGGGTTCGGGAACGTGTCGGCCCCGGCACCAAGAATCCAGTAGCAGTTGTCTTTCGCGGCAAAAGCGGGCAGGAACTCCAGTCACAGTTGATTCTCGGCGCAGGACCACACGCGGATCTTCGGCGGAGGCGCGCGACGCGCCCAAGATCACGCGAAAGACAAGTCCTGGTGGACTTTCAACTAGGCTGTGTGGCGCCTGAGCAGAAGGAGCACCACGTGACCCACCAACCGGCGAACCGGCACCGCCGAGTCGCGCCCCGAGCCGTGCCGGCCACGATGGACGACGTCCTCGCAAATGACCTGGTCCACCTGCTGGGCCTCCAGCTCGGCGAGTCTGACGAGCGTTCCGGCGGGAAGGGCTCCAGTCCCAAGGTCAAGTCCGTCACCGTCGAGTATGAGAACCGGCGCGGCGTTCACGACATGGCGGGCGACGCCGGGTACAGCCTGGCGAGCAACTGGTTTACCCAGCTGCTCGCACAGCTCGCGATCGCCAAGCGGATCACCAAGTCAGAGCTGTGCGTGTTCCTGTACGTCGCCGGTGGTCAGATCAAGGGGACCGGCGTCACGGCATACACCCAGCAGGAGATCGCGAACGGCCTGAACGAGCGCGCCAAGGAAGCCGGCGCCCCCTGCATCTCCCGATCGACCGTGAACCGAGCCATCAGGGTCCTGTGCGACTACGGCTGGGTGGAGCGCCACGGCAACGGCGCGGTTCGCCTGAACGTCAAGCTCTGGTTCCGGGGCAACAGCGAAGAGCAGCACCAGCTGCTCAATGAGCTGAAGAGCGACGACCCGGCGGCGTTCCCGAACTACATCGGCCCTGACCTTCAGATGCCGCTGCCCTTCGACAACCTGGGCGAAGGGGCCAGCAGCACCCGGCAGGAGCGCACCGGGTGACAGCCCGAGATCATCTAATGGACACACGAGGAAGAAGGTGCATCTGTGGCTGAGGTCATGTCTCCGTTCCTCTGGGACCGGATCTGGGCACTGCCCGTCTCACCGGCGTCGGTGAAGTTCTTTGCGTACCTACTGGCCCGGTCCAAGTACGGCGGGAACCTACCGGTCAATCACAATCAGAAAGTGATGGCGCAGGAGTACGGGAAGACGCCTCAGGGGATCAGTGCGCTGATGGCGCCACTGTGCGAACTGAACATCGTCCTGCGGCCGCCGTCCGAGACCCGCGATGGCAACACGTACCGGCTGCATCCGCTGGTGGCCAAGTACGAGAACCACGAAGCGATGGAGGAAGCCTTCCGCGAGGCCCTGAGGCTGATCAAAGCGCGGAAACTCCCTGTCCTGCGCCTGCCGTCCTACCAGGTCGCACCGCCGGATCCGACCGAGGGAAAGCCCGATCTGCAGGTTGCCTGCTGAAGTTGGCACGGCCCTGGATCTGGTCCAACCTGCAGGGCGGGGCCCGGCTCGCGATGCGGATTCGCGAGCCGGGCCCCATTCAGCGGTGTAGGATCTCGCGCTCGGCTTCACACGGCGACTCCGTGACCTGCGGCTTTCAGGCTGTCTCACGGCCGCTTCACCTGCCGGTCGTCTCAGCTGCGCTGCATTTCCTCGTTGTTCGCCGAGCTACCGCTGAACGGGCAAGCCTCTGACCTGCGATGTCTCACCGCCCGCTTCACATGTGCAGTCGATATGAAGCGAGCGGTGAGACTATGAAGCCGGATTTGAGACGCTACAAGCGGGCGGACCCGCCGGTCAGGTCCTGCTGTTGGTCAGGTGCCGGCCGATCAGTCCGACGAGGATCTTGCCGGTTGGACCGGCGGTGTCGTCGTAGAAGTGGATCCGGGGTGAAATGGAGCCACGGACGTCCAGTTTGATGTGGGCTTCCATCAGGATCTCGCCTTCGGGGCGGACTTGGGCCGGCACGGGGAGGACGCGTTCGTCGGCCCACTGGTTGAGGGTTTCCTCGGACTCGACCATCGCGACGGTGTTGCCCGAGATGACGACGGCGCCGCGGGGGCTGCGCAGGCAGAACTGGAGGAAGTTGCCGTTGAAGCCCTCGCTGGTGGAGATCTCCGCGTAGCTGCTGGGGGCCTGGAGTGCCAGCCAGGCCTTACGGGCCCAGCCCGGGACCTTGCGGGTGTCGGTGTCGTCGAGGCTCAGGGTGCGGGAGCGTTGACCGGTGAACTGGACGCCGGGGAGGAAGGAGAGGCGGCCGAGGACTTCCTCGAAGGTACGCGGTGCATCCTCGCTGTCCTGCTGGGCGTAGGCCTCGTTGCCTGCGCCCAGCGACATCAAGAGGACACGGAGCCGGTTGATCTCCCGGTTGGCCCGGTCGAGAAGGTCGAGGGAGTCGAGGTGCTCGGCAAGTTCGCTGTCGTTGCTGGCCTCGGAGGCGGTCAGCTTGCCGTTGGCGTCGTTGAGCTGCTGCTGAAGGCTGAGCTGCATACGTTGCTGGCGGGTGATCTCCTCATCGCGGACGGAGACCATGCCCGCCAGCCGGCTGACCTCTCCGCGCGCCTCGGCGAGGTCGAGGTGCCCCGATGAGGGCTTCTCCTGCAGTTGGAGGGACAGCGCCGCCGGTCTGGTGTTCAGCAGGACCAGGCCCGCGAGCCGTTCCGGGACGGGCGAGTCAAGGGTGTGCTCCTGGACGCCGCCGGCGATGTGTCTCCACGCTTCGTCGCGCCGGTCGTTCAGGCGCTGATAGGTCAGGAACCGGTGGCGGTACCCGTCAGCCGCCCAAGCCGGATCTACGCCGGGCAGGTAGGTGCGTACCGAGCCGGGGGCGACCCAGTGGTCGGGGCCGATCTCGCGTCGGAAGGCGCTGACGGCAGCCTGGTCGGTGAGCAGGAAGAGCGATGCGAAGCCGGCTGCCCCTTCCCACACCTTGCCGGTGCGCCAGGTCCAGCTGCCTGTCTCCTGGTAGGGCTGAGCGGCCACGATGACGGGGCGGCGGCGGTCCTGGTGGGTGAGGACCTCCAGGAGATGATCGACGTCTCCCGCCGTGATGTGCTGAGGGGAATCGGTCAGCCGGGTGACCGCCTCCCAGCCCCCTCCGGCGTCGGGGGCCAGGCCGTCTATGACGGGCAGGGCGGCGACGAGTTCACGGATGACCCGGGGCGGTCCGCTCGGCGGGACGCTGCCGCTGCTCTGGCATTCCAGTTCGACCGCCACCAGGCCGGTCCGGCGGGCGTCAGGGCCGACCGCGGTGAGCGTGGTTGTCCACTGCTGCGCCCGCTGCTCGATGAACTGCAGGCGCAGGCCGACTTCGTCCCCATCGGGGCTGTAGGACCCGACGATGTCGAGGGTGGTGCTGGCGTCGAGTTGGTGAAGGCCGGACGACCCGAGGGCCTCGACGCCGTAGCCTTTGCTGTCCAGCCAGGAGGCTGCGCCCCCGCGGACGGTCTTGAAGATGTCAGGCTGTTCGGTGTCGGTGCAGTCGATCGTCAGGGCGGTGCGGTACAACATGGTGCTTCGGAACACGGGGGAACTCCGGCAGGCTGTGGAGGTACGAGAACGGGTGCGGTCGGGAGCGTAGCGGTTCAGCTCCTGATACCCGTGAGTTGGCGTACCCCGGTGGCTTCGGTCGGCTCGACGGTGCCGTGCCCGCGCGCCGACGCCGGGCTTCCGCTGTCGGCGCTGTCGCGGCGGCGACGAGGAGTGTCGGGCCAGGGCCGCTGCGCCGTGCGCGATCGGGCGGTCGGCCACCGTGCGGGGGCGGCATCAAGGGGACGGGAAGAGGTGCCGATCACGGATCCATGACCGATTCCACTGTCGACCTTCTGCCGCACGATCTGGCGTTTGATGGGCGGCCCATCGTCTGGGCCCGCCCCGAGTTGTTCAGGACCTACGGCTGCATCACCGAACTCGTGCGGGACCTCGCCAGCACGTTTGTCCCCGACGGCAGATGGTGCCGGGTGGGACCGGACGTCCATGCGGTCCGGGGTGGAGACGGAGCGCCGAGGCTCCGGCCTGTCGCCAGAGGATGGGAAGCAGACTTCTTTGAGTCCGGGTGGGGCGATGTGGCCGAGTTCGAAGACGTGCCGCAGGAGTACCGCACCGCCGTGGCCGCCTACGTCGACGTCCGCCACCGGTTGGTAGCCAACCTGACCACCGCTCCCGAGCTGCGGTCCGCCTGCAGGGTCGGTGGCACGGTCGCCGTGAACGCCCTCGCTGAACGGCGCCTGGGCCTGCTCGACGAACGGCTGCGGGCCCTGGAGGCGCTGCAGAGCGCTATTCCGCCGGAAGCACGCCGTGCGCCATGGGCACGGTCGCTCCTGACGAGAGAGGCCTTCGACGTGGTCACCGGCCGGGAATGGCTGACCAGCGCCTTCCTGGAGTTCCACCTCGGCGCGGCCGGTATGCGCCCGGAGACGATCGGCGGCTGGGGCTTCGACCTGCCCTCTGGACTCATCCCTCTGGTCTGTGACGGCACCTGTGAGGGCGACGGGGCGTGAGAAGCGCCCGGGATCCGCCTGTTGCTGCCGGCAATCGCCGCTATGGCGAATGCCGGCAGCACAGCAGGGCGGGTCAGCACAGAGTGGCCTGCCCGTCGGCGTTGCGGGTGGGGCGGGGCAGGATCGTGTTGCCGGTCAGTGCCTCGTGGAGCCGTAGGGCGAGGGAGGAGTTTCGGGGGTCGGCTGGCCGCTTGATGGCCGTGGCGAGGGCTTCGGGGTCACCGATCACGACTTGCCGATCATCCGGTGGACGGTGCCCGCCGGGCGGCCCGTGATCTCCTGCAGGCGCTTGGCGGCGCGGCCAGGCCGACGCGGCCGCCGACCGCTTCGGAATCCGTTGCGGCGGATCGTACGGGGCGCGAACGGGCGCGGCATCGCAGTTCTGACCGAACGTCGGCGGCATGCCGGGCAGGTCGGAGAAGGGCGTTGCGGCCGGGGTGCGTGCCCTGGGACCGGGGGGATCGTTGGGTGCAGCGGACCTCCGAGGCCGGCTCGGGGTCCTGCGGTGGTGGAGGTCAGGCGCGTGGAGATCTTGGATCGGGTAGCGGTGCAGCGGCTGGGGCTGGACGTCCCGGCCGTGCTGCGGGCTAGCGCGGTGCTGGCGCGGGGCAACTCCCGGCAGAAGTGGCACATCCCGCTCGGAGCGTCGGAGAGGACCTGTTCGTCCATGCCGGCCGCGGCCCGGTCCGAGGAAGTGCTGCTCCTGGACGCGCTGCCGCGGCTGTGTTCGGGGTGCCGGGTGGAGATCGACGCGCCGACGGGCGCCTTGTGGCGGTCCTGCGCCATGGTGGTCGACGCCGAGGCCGCAACGGTCTCGCTGGAGAAGGCGGCGGACGGTGAGGGCGCGTCGTGGTCCCGGTACGCGGTGGCCCTCAGCTGTTCGCCTCTCGGCCGGGATGGGGAGCTCCGGATGCTCCTGGGGCCGTTGGTCGGCGGCGAGCTGGCTGATCAGGGAGGCCAGGTCCTGTCGGTGTGGGAGCAGGTTCTGGAGAGGTGGAGGGCTGCGGCGCAGCGGTTCCGGGAGGTGCTGCCGCCTCCGCTTCTCTCGGCCGCCGTGACGGGTGCGGTCGATCGGGTCGAGTCAGCCGGTGCCGAGCGCCGAGGGGCGGAGCTGGACCGTCTCCACGGCCTGCGGGGCGGGCCAGCGCCTTTGTGGCGGGTCGCGTCGGCGGCGTGGGGGAAGGCGCTAACGATCGGGGCGCAGCCGCCGGCGGCGCTCGCCGCCGCGCTGGAGACGGTGGCCCGTACCTGGAGCACCTACCCGATTCGTGAGGTGGCGCTCCTGCCGACACCCGCGGTGACCTCCGCCGAGGGCCACGACGGCCCGGCAAGCTGGGCGCGGGCCGAGGCCGATCACCATGCCAGGGCGGTGGTGATCCGGTGGTGCGGTCTTCTCGACGAGGCGCTGGCCGAGGCGCTGACGGCGTGCGAGAAGCCGGCGCAGTTGGTGCTCGTGCACGGGTGGCCGTTGACGGAGGCCTCGGACTCGGGGCTGGCGTTCCTGTCGGCGTGGGAGCAGGTCGGTCCGACGGTGCCGACCCCGTGGCTGCCGGGGTATGCGCGGGACGGCGAGGACTTGGGGATGCGCAGCGCGGCGGTACTGGCGGTCCCCGCCGCGGCGGCGGTGATCGCCCAGCGCGTCACCGCCAGCGCCTTCTCCGGCCTCGGGCGCGGGCGCGTGGTCCTGGGGCCGGTCATCGAACAGGGGCACGGCCCTGGCACGGTGGGGGCCATGGCCGCCGCTCTCCTGCGCACGGCCTTCCCGCTGGTTCCCGATGACCTGGCGCCGCAGGCGCCGGTGTCGGAGGTGGTGGCGCGGGCGCGCGGCGAACTGGCCGCGGCCGCGCGGCCGTTTCCCGACTGCAGCCGAACCGATCCGGTGGAGCGGCTGTCGCTCTGCGCATGGCCGGACCTGATCGGCGGCCTCGCCTGGATCCCCGGGACGCGGCACTTCGATGATCTACTGGCGACGGGCTTCGGGGGCACCCTCCACGTCGGCCGCCTGGTGGTGCAGTCGGGGCCCGGGGCCGACGGGCCTCTGGTCGTCCTGGGGGGCGAGCTGTCCCGAACCCCCACTGCGGGGATCATCGAGTTCACTCCGCCCCGAGGCAGCACCTTGCGGGTTCCGCTGAACCGGATCGCCGCTGTCCTGTCCCGCCCCGTCATCGAGCCTGGGCGAGGCGAGCCCAGGGTGCGGCTCTGGGCTCCGTGGGAAGGCGCCTTCCACGCTCTGGCCGGGCGCCACCGGCCCGCCGGACCCACGGCGTGAGGGGCGGTCAGGCGGTGTCGGGCAGGACCAGGCCCGGAATGTAGGGTTCGTGCCGGCTCAGGGCGATGGTGCGCGCGCCCGGGTGGCCGCCGATGGCCTCCTGCGAGGCGGTCACGATCTGGGACAGCGGACCGTCACCGGCGGCGGTCTGCGCGAACAGGCGCAGAAGGTAGGTGCGCACCCTGGCGTCGGCGGGCGTGTCGCTCAGTCCGGCCAGCGCCGCGTCGACGACCAGCAGGCCCGGAACGCTGCTGCCCGCGACCTGCTGGCCCAGCTCGCGCAGACTCACCAGCGCGTTCAGCTCCACCAGCGCAAGGGTGGAGCCGGCCACCGACACCTGGTCGAAGGACTCGCCGTTGACAACGGGGGTGAACCCCTCCTGCGCGATGTGGGCATGCCGCCACTGGGTGCCGGCAGCGGCCATGCGGCGCGCGAACAGGACCGACCACTTCTTCAGTAGAACGTCCAGCCGCGCCCGCGCCTGCGACTGCGCGTCCGCCAGGGCCTGGGCCGCCTTCCGCACAGCTGACTCAAGCCGCTTCACCGCCTTCTGCTGCGCCGTGATCCCTTCGATCAGCTCGTCGGTGCGCTCACCGAGCTGCTCGGCCAGCACCGTCAGCTCGCGGACCTTCTTCTCGGCCTCGACGGTGGTCAGCCGCAGAGGTTCAACGGTCGCCTCGGCGAACACGCTGGCATCCCGGTACGCCTGTCGCACCGCCCGGTGTGCTGCGGTGGCGTCCTCTCGGGCCTGGGCCGCGTGCTTGCGGAGCACGTCGCAGAGCTTCGTGGCGTCCTCCACGGCCTTGACCGCGGTGCGAAGGCGCTCGTCCTCCGCCGGGTTCTGGCCGCGTCGGCCTGGGTCTTCCGCCTTGCACATCGGGCAGACGTGGGCGGCCAGGCCAGCGGTGCGCAGGCGCTGGTGGCAGGTGGGGCAGGTGGTCGGGTCGGGGGAGCGGAGCTGGGCGAGGCGGCCTTCGGCTTTGCCGAGGCGCTGCAGGGCGTCACCGAGTTGCTTCTCGGCTTTGGTGGCGGCCCGGTCGGTGTCGTCGGCGGCCGGGTGGGACTTTTTCGCCGCGTCGCGTAGCTCCTGCAGCGTTTTGTTGGCGTCGCCGAGGACCTTGGCCGATTTGCGGGCACTCTCGCGTGCCTGGGCGAGGTCCTGTTCGACCTGGTGGCGGCGGTGGGCGAGTTCCTCGGGCGTGCTGAATCCGAACTTCGCCCGCAGGGCCTCGAACCCGGCCAGTTGCCGTCGGGCGGAGGTGAGCTCACGCCGCAGATCGCGGTGGGCGTCGCGGGCGGTCTCGATGGCGTCCTCGCGCAGGCCGAGCATCGCGCGTACCGCGAGCTCGCGCAGCTCCGCTTTCATTCCGCCGAGGAAGGTGGCGCCGGTGCTGGCCTGGCGCACGTACATGAACGGGATGATGTGCTCGATCCGAAGGACCTTGCCGCCCTGGCGCAGCGTGGGGATGCCGAACTGCTCCAGGAGGAAGCGGGAGGCGGTGGGCCGCTCGGGGTCGCGGGAGGTCAGGGGGAGGCGCATCGGGGCTTCACCCGTGCCGGTGCGTTCGAAGTCCACGCTCCTGCTGGTGGGGTTGTGTGTGATCCGCCATCGTGACCCGCCGATCTCCATGGTGGTCCAGATCTGGTCGCACGCCTTGATGGCCGGCATCGCCTTGAGGAACGGTGCCGGGCCCCAGGCGAGGAACATCGCCTCCATGCCGGTGGACTTCCCGGCGTCGCTCTCTCCTTCGACCGACACCCACTGGGCGGTCAGGCTTCGCTCGGCTTCCCGGCCGTCGGTCTTGAACCCCTGGGACTCCACGATGACCTGCACTGCAGTCTCCTTCGCGCCGCCGCGGTTCCTTCGCCGCCGGCCGGGGAACGAGGGCGCCCGGTCAGGGGTTATGCCGCGTGCCCGGAGGGCACCGGGGCGCGTGAATCTTCGGTCAGGGCGTTGACGGCGGGACGGCCGACGGCTGGTTCGGTGAGCTGCTCTGGGCGGTCGTGCGGTGGCTGCGGGCTTCCCTGGGCTGCCCGGGATCGGGGGGCTTGGGGCGGCAGATGCCGGCCGACGGACCGAGGCGGGCACCTGAGCCCTTGCGGTGGCAGCGACGGCTGCCGGGGTTGGGCTGCGGCGGCGATGCGGTCGTTGATGCCGCCGCGCGTGCTGAACGGCGGCGGCAGGCTCCGGTGGTGCTCGGGGAAGCCCTTGCTCTGCCAGCAGGTCGCCGCGCTGCGCCTGGTCGCGGAGGACTGGATGGGGGACAGTTGGCGGGGCCTGGCGGGCTGGCCTTCCTGCCCGGCTGCCCGGCCGGGTTCAGGCGGCGGGCTGGTCGGCGACGGCCGCAGATGCCGGCGGTGGACCCTCCGGTCGGCTGATCGAAACCGATCACTACTTTCCGCACTTGTCTAAACACTTTTAGTTGAGATTCTTCTGCACGATTCGCCTTCCCCGTTCGCTTCACAGGTGGAGGCCTACGTGCCTCCGGCGCCGCAGGCAGGGGTCGGCGCCTCCTCACAACGACCTTCTAAGGGGAGGGACTGTGGACCAGGACAGTGCAGCGCAGCTGGCAACGGTGGCCGTGGCGACCCGAGCGTTCACCCGTGACGGACTTCGTCTCGCGCGCCGGGTTCTGTCCGCCGGCCTGCGGAGCTGGATCGGCCGCAGGGCCCGCACGGGCCGGCGCGCCGAGGGTGGCAGGCATCTCAAGCGGGGGCAGCGGTGACCCAGGCCGAGACCGATCCCGAGGACGGAGCCGTCGAGTCCGCCGTGACCGAAGGTGCGCACCAGAGGGTGCCGTACGAGACGTGGCCGCCGGCCTGGCAGGCCGCCTTCTGGGCGTTCCACAGCCAGGTGCGGACCCGGTACTTGGAGTGGGCCTACCTGCAGTTGGGGTCCGACGCGGACGCGGAAGAAGCGGTTGACGCCACATTCGACGCACTGACGGACAAATGGGATCAGATGCTGCGGATGAAGAACTTGCCGGGGTATGCCTGGACGGTGCTTAAGCACCGGGTCGTCGACCAGCTGCGGCGCCAGGGACGGCACGCGGTGCCGATGGACCACGCGGTGTTCGACGCCGCCGTGGCCACCCGGACCCGTGACCCGTTCCAGGACCTGACCGAGGCGATGGTGGCCTTCCAGGAGCTGCGCCGGCTTCCGGAACGGCAGCGCGACGTGATGGAGCTATGCGCCTGCCTCGGCTTCACGACCGAGGAGGTCGCCTACCTGATGGGGGTGGAGCGCGCCACGGTGCGTTCGCACATCCGACAGGCGCGCCAGCGCCTGGCCTACCGACTCCGCGAGGACGTGGAGGGACCCGAGGGAGAGAAGCAATGATCGACGATCGCGACGCGGCAACACCGGAACTGGAGGCGCTGCTCGCCCGGCTGAACACCGGCCGCCGGTACGACGCCTACGACCTCGACGGCGCGGAACAGCGGATGGCGCTGCGCCAAGCCGCCCGTTCGCGCTGCCTGAACCCGTCGGGGTGCGCGCTCGGCCCGGTGGCCCGCTCTTCCGCAGCCCAGGCGTGGTGGACGCGGCCGGCTCTTGACGGGCACGCGGCCGTCGATCAGGCACGGTGGGACCTGAGGGCGGTATGCACGCTGATGGTGGTCGACAACGAGGCGCCGGAGCGTCTCGGGGCGTTCATCAAGGACGACTACGTCGACGATGGAGCCGGGGCCCGGGTGCTGGCTTGCCTGCTCCACCTGACCGGCCATCCAGACGGAGCACGCTGGTGGTGGCAGTGGGCCGCAGGTGCCGGTGACGGCACGGCCGTGTACTGCCTCCTGCTCGACCACGCCCGGCGCGGCGAGCTTCAGGATGCCCTGGTCTGGGGTCACCAGCTCAGCCAGTTCGGCTTCGCACCCGAGCAGTGGGGCAGCCGGGCCGACGCGCCGGTCTTGGCCGACGACCTGCCCGACCTGGTCTCCGAGCACATCGTCAAGCGCGTCCACCCGGTGCTGGGCACCTTTCCCCTGCCCGAGACATCGCTGGTCGGTGCCCTCCGGGAGCTGGCCGCCTTCGACGTCGGCACCCGCTAGCCCGCACCGGCTCCCGCGGGCGTCCGTCGAGGAGGCGCCGATCTCCCGGCGCAGGGTCGGCGGGCCCGGGAAGGCCCGACACCCCGAGGGCCGGAGCACCGCCTGAACAGGCCGCCGATCCCGCCAGTGGCGGCGTGAACGCCTGTCCGGCGCGGGGACGGCTGGCGGCGCACCGGAGGCCGAAGCGGCCGTGCGCCGCCGGCCGGACGGGAATCCGCAGATCGACGGCCGCGTTCACCGGCATCGACTGCGGCGGCCGGCTCGTTGGAAGGGGCATGACCCGCCGTCGCCACCTCGGTCCCGGAACAGCCCTGCGCGGCGCCCTGGACCAGCTCACCGCCCCGCCCGCCCCGACGGCCAGGCAGCAGGAGTGGCTGCTCAACTCCGCCCTCCAGGACGTCGTCGAGGAATCCCGCACCCTGGTCGAGGCCTGCGCGCAGCGGGTCGCCGCCTGGGAGGAGCAGGTCCTGTCGGCGGACTGCGACGAGCTGCGGGAGATCGCCGCGGAGGCCCGGAGGGAGGGGCGCAGCCCTGTCGACGCCGTCGACACCGCGGTCCGGACCGCGCTGGGGGACCTCGTACGGTGGGAGGCGGAGCTGGCGGGCCTGGCGGCCGCGCTGGTCGAACGGAGCGCGCAAGTCGGCCTGGTCGGGCTCCACCCGGACGCGGTCGATGCCGGGCGAGGACTCGACGAGCGGCTGGAGTGGGCTCGGGTGCAGCTGCTGCGGGCGGTGGCCGAGTACCACCACGGGTCGGCCGGGCATCAGCGGCGCATGCCGCGCCCCTGGTAGCGGCTCAGCCCGAGAGGGAAGAGCGCCAGGGTCCGTGGTCGGCGTTCCGTGCCCGGCCGCCGACACGCCCCGGTTGCTGGCCGAGAACCGCGGTGGCCGGGCACCAAGGCCCTACGGGCGACCCGCACATACGGCACGAAATGGCCCAAGGCCATCGCGAAGATCACCGACGACCGTGACGAACTGCTGGCGTTCTACGACTTCCCGGCGGAGCACTGGGTGCACCTGCGGACCACGAATCCCATCGAGTCGACGTTCTCCACGGTCAAGCTGCGAACCAAGGTCACCCGGGGGGCCGGCAGCCCCGCTGCGGCCCTGGCGATGGTGTTCAAGCTCGTCGAGTCCGCCCAGGCACGCTGGCGTGCGATCACCGGCGCCCACCTGGTCCCGCTCGTCCGCGCCGGTGCCCGGTTCGAGAACGGCATCCTGGTCGAGCGAGAGGAGACGGCAGCAGCCTGACACACGTGACCGGCCATAGGGTGTGCTCGTATCACGAGACAGGGACGGTGGCAGCATGGACGGCGGCACTCGCAGCGAACTCCTGAGCCGCCTGGCCGAGACGATTGAGTCCGTCACGGTCGGGCACCCGGTGCGCGTCGCCATTGACGGGCCGCCCGCCGCTGGCAAGACGACACTGGCCGACGAACTTGCCGCTGTCCTGCGCGCACAGGGCCGCGAAGTCATCCGCGCGACGATCGAGGGCTTCCTGTTCCCCAAGGCGCAGCGCTATCAGCGCGGCGAGTACTCGCCCGAGGGCTGCTACTTCGACAGCCACGATCACGACACGATGTGCCAGGTCCTGCTCGACCCGCTGGGCCCAACCGGTGACCGAAAGTTCCAGCAGGCGGTCTACGACCGAGGCAGCGACACCGCGTTGTGCCTCCCTATCACCGAAGCACCCGCGGACGCCGTACTGCTCTTCGACGGCGTCTTCCTCTTGCGCCCGGAGCTGGCCGACCGCTGGGACCTCAGCATCTTCGTCTCTGTCACGTTCGAGCGGACGCTAGATCGCGCCCAGACCCGAGGTGAGGCGTTGGCCGGATCCGCAGCCAGCGCAACCGAGATCGAACGGGCCTGGCGCAACCGTTACATCCCGTCCCAGCAGCTTTACTTCGCCACGGCTCGCCCAACTGACCACGCCGACATCATCGTCCACAACGATGAGCTCCAGCGGCCGGCCTGGGAAATACGATCACGCTGATCTGATCCACAGGATTTGACAATTGCTCGGGTCGGACAGGTCGTCCGACCTCCTGTTCAGGTACGGCGCGTCGAGAAGCCGGGTCGAGCCACGGACTCGGTCGTCCTGGCCGGGGATCACGTTGCCGGGCAGGGTGTTCGCTCATCCGCTGATCACCCGGACGGCGAGCGTCCAGCGGTCCGCCGTTCCTGTGCCCTCTCGTCTCTTCGCACTGGTGTCTGGGCGGAAAGGTCGGGCCCGGGCGCTCGGTCAGGACGGGGTGGTGCCGCGTTGGGAGCGTGGGGTCTTCTCACCGACGGTGCGGGGTTCGACGGTGCGCGGGTCGACTGCCTCGCCCGGGGCACCAGCGGCGTAGAGGCCGTGGGGGTCGAGGTCGCGGTCGTGGGGGAGGAGGAAGAACACGCGGCGTCGGTGGAGTCCGCTGTCAGGGTCGGCCTGGGCGGTGTCGTCGAGTTCGGCGTAGCCGACCATGCGTCCGTCGCGCAGCCAGCGGGGCTTGCCGCGGCGGCGGGGGGTCTTGTCGATGGTCTGGCGGACGTAGTCGAGTGCGGCGGGGTCCTCCAGCCAGACCACATTCGCTTCGTGGCTGAGAACGCTGCTGTTCAGGAGCGAGCTCATGACTGGGGGCTTCCTTCCTCGCGGTGCGCCGGGAGTGGGTGGTGTCTGCATCGTAGAGCGGCAGGGGGCGCGGGGTGTAGGTGGCATGAGCGGCGGCCGTGGTGGTGCCCGCGTTGGGCGGGGTCAGTCGGTGGCAAGGAGGCCGATCCCGGGGTAGTACTTGCGGCCGTTGCTCTTGAGCATGTCGTTGGGCGTGGCCAGACCGAGGTCGCTGCGGACCCGGGTGGCGAAGGCGCGGGCGCTGGTGGGGCGGACGCCTTCGCCAGAGTTGCACCAGGTGGTGTAAGTGGCGTAGAGCTGGCCCTGCTCGACGCGCAGATCGGCGGCCTGGTCGCTGTCGCGGGTGCAGCACTCGGCGAGGAAGCGGCCGATGGTGTCCTCGGTGGTGGCGTAGGCGTTGGTGGCCAGGCGCACTCGGGCGGGGCCTTCAAGCGGGTCGGCCGAGGTGAGGCCGTTCTTACGGGCTTCGCGCAGGCGGTGGTAGCGCACGGCGCCTTGGACGATCCAGTGCAGGATGCCGGGCCCTTCGTCGCGCACGAGCTCGAAGGCCAAGTTGTCGATCTTGTTCTCGTCGGAGACGGTCTTCTCGAACGGCACGAGGCGGATCCGGCGCCAGAAGGCGAAGCCGCCGGTGGTGACCTCGGGGCGGTGGTTGCCGAGCAGCCACAGGTGGTGGGTGGGCGTGAAGGAGAAGTAGTCCTGCCGCATCCGGCGTGCCTTGATCTTGTCGCCGCCGGTCAGCAGTTTGACGCGGGCCTCGTCGAATCGGTCGGTGGCCTTGAGCTCCGAACAGACCACCAGGCGCCGGCCGTGGAGCTCGGTCAGCTCGGTGGAGTGCTCGGTGAACGCGCCGCGGTCCATCAGGAATCCGGGTGGGGCGGCGTCGGCGTAGTCGCCGAGCAGCTGCAGCATGACGTCCAGCAGCACGGACTTGCCGTTCGCACCGAGCCCGTGCAGGAAGGGCAGCACCTGGCCGCCGACGTCGCCCGTGGTGGAGTAGCCGAGGAGGACGTGCAGGAAGTCGACCATCTCGCGGCCCGGCTCGTCGTCGCCGAACGTGTCGGCCAGGAAGCGGTCCCAGCGCGGTGTCGGTGAGGCCTCCGGCGCCACGCTGGTGGCACGCGAGTGGGACCCGGCCAGCGGAGAGGGCTTGTGTAGGTCGCCGGTACGCAGGTCGACCACCCCTGCGGGAGTGCACAGGGCCCAGGGGTCGCTGTCCAGTTGGTCGGGCGCCATGGACAGATGGGGACTGGCCTTGGCCTGTTCCAGGAAAGCCTTGATCCCTGCGGTGGAGCTGGTGCGCCGCCGGTGCAGGGCGATCTCCCGGTTGGAGTAGATCATGTCCGGGTCGCTGGTGGGCATCTGCTCGGCGAGTTCGCCGGCCGCCCACAGGACGGCCTTCTCCGAGCCGCGCTTCCACCGGTACCCGCCCCACTCGTACCAGCCGAGGCCTTCGACGTGGCGGAACTGCTCGTGGTGCAGGCGCGCGAACAGCTTGGCGTTGCCCCGGTCGGTCAGCGACGCGGGGAGCACTCCGTCCTGGTCTGCGGGCCTGGGCGTACGGGCAGCCGCAGTGGCCTTCTGAGCGGGCAGCGGCGCGCTGGGCGTGAGGGGTGCGGCGGCGAGCTCCTCTTCGAACGCCAGCATCTGCTGGGCCGCGGCTACGGCGTCGAACCCCTGCGGGGTGTCGGCGGCGTTCATCGTCGTCGTCCTTCGATGTGGAGCGGGCGGCGGGCACCGGCCGCGAGTGAGGAGGTGATCAGGGCGTCGATGCGGCGTGACCGCCCGGGCCGGGCTGCGAGTGCGGCCTCGCGTAGCAGTTGCGTGCCCTCAGCCAGATCCAGGTGTCCTGCGGCGATCAGGCCTCCGGCGGTGAAGGCGGCCCGGTTGAGCTTCTCCGTGAACCCGGCGCCCTGGGCGACGCGGGAGCAGTCGGTGACCTCGGCCAGCAACGGCTGCAGCAGCCGGCCAGCCACCTTGGGGCTGGGACGTCGGGGTCTGCTTCCCAGAATGGGCTCAGGCTGGGTGTCGTGGTCTGTGTCGAGGCGGTGGCCGGTGCGGGTGAGTTCATCGGCGATCCAGACCGGAAGCGGCGCTGGCAGGCTGGCGCCCGCCAGCGGGGTGTAGGCGCCGACGCGGGTTTGGGTTCCGGGGGCGACGATGTAGCCGCCGTGGGCGCGGACGTCGACCTGCCAGGCCAGGGCGGTTCGGGAGCTTGATCCCGTGGAGCAGCGGAACGCGGTGTCGGTGCGGTACCAGATGTGCAGGCCACCGCTGGGGGTGCGCACCCGGAGGGTCGAGGTGTCCTTAGCCGGGTCACTGTTGCGGCGGTAGGCAGCGAGCAGCGCCAGGGTGTCGTAGCCGGAGGCCAGGCCGTCGAGGGCGATGTGGTCGGGGATGCGGATCCCGGGCAGAAGCACGGAGCGGTCAGGCACCTCTGGCGCGTGCGCGTCGATGTCGATGACGACCAGACCGGCCGGGCCGCAGGCGACCCCGACGCCGAGGCCGGGCTCTTGGCCCCACCAGCGGTCCACCAGTTCCATGTCGGTAGTGGCGGCGTGGAAGCCGTGGCAGTAGCGCCCCTGTGCGATGCACGGGCAGTGCTGCGGGTCGTCCCTGCTCTCCCGGCATACCCGGCAGTTGCCCGCCGGCGTCTTGCGACCGAAGGCCAGGGGGTGCACCGGCCAGCCCTGAACAGCACACCACCGGGCGACCTCGTGCCCGCGCGGAAACGTCACGGCGGCTAGGCCGCGGGTCTGCTCGGCTGCGGGCATAACGGATCCTTCGAAGGGTTCCCGGGCCGCTAGGCCGGCTGTCGAATGGACAGAGACCAAAGGGACCGAAGGGACCGGATTCTGAAACGGGATCCAGAGCCTAGCGTGTCGTCGCACCCCAGCCCCGCCCGCCTCGCCCCGGCGCCGCACGACCGCACACCACCCTCACCCGGCCGGGCCCGGCTACGACCGGCTCAGGTCAGCCGGTCTGCCGGATTTGCGAGAGACCGAAGGGACTGAACCCGCAAACTGTATCGGCCGGTGCGTCGGTGTCCCCGGGACACGCCGAAATCCCGCAACCGAATGGTTCCGCCCAGTCCCTCCAGACCCTTGGCCGTCCGGAGCCCGTCCTCCAGGGACCGAATCGACCGCAGGGGCCGTGATCGGCTGCGGCAGAGCGCGCGAACTGTTCAGTCCCTGCCACAAAATCCCAGCTCAGGGCATGTATGGATGATGCGACAGGGACTGAAGGGACTCACCTTCCCCCTTATCAGCGAATCTAGTACTTCCCTTGTGTACGCGCGGGCGTACCCGTACAGCGAACCACTTTCGCAAATCCTGGCCATAACTGGAGAGTCGGGTCCCTTCGGTCCCTGCCGCACCATGCATAGGGGCTTTGACCTGGGAAAACACCGCAGGGACCGAGAGAGTGACCGAGCAGCGGAGGCCCCCCGCAGGTCCCTTGAACGCCTTCGGTCCCTCCTGCGGGCGGGCGACCGGCAGTCCCTCTTCTGTGCAGGCCAGTCCCTGCACGTTTCGGCAGCGGCCGGCTCTGCCGGGGTTCGGTGGGTCGCGCCGCTACCGTCGGCGCGCCTGGGTGGGATGAGGTGTGGCGTCAGGCCGTTTCGTCGGAGGCCAGGACGCGATCGAGGTACTCCTCCCGGAGGGCCTCGTCGAGCTTGCCGTCCATCGACAGGGAGCGGCGCAGGGCCCGGCCGCTGAGGCCAGCGGAGACGCCCAGTCGACGGGACGCCTCGTACTGGATCTCCCTCAGGGTGATCATTGCCCAGGACGGGTCGTGCCGGATGTACCAGTCGAGCATCTTGGCGATGGGGATGCTCAGGCTGAGATGGAACGAGTTGAGTTCGAACGAGGGGTCCCCTCGGTGGCGTTCGACGCTGGCGGCCCATACGTCCAGAACGGCGTGACGGACGGTGGCGCTCAACGGCGCGGCCGGGACGAGCTCGTCCAGGCCGATCGCGACGTTCCAGGCCAGCTCGTTTGCGACCTCCTGCACGGCTGCCTCGTTCCTGCTGCGCAGGACCCACCGCTGGCGGATGGCCGGCGCTGTGTGTCAGCACCCGCCCGGGGCCGGTACACCCGGTCGGCGCGCGAGCTGGTTCCCCCACCACGGCACGCGGTAACGGCACAATGCCAAGTGCCGCTGTCGAGTCCCTGTGGAGTGTGCTGTGCCGGTCGCATCCCCTGAACACCGATCCGACGCGCCCACGGTGCCCTCACCGGCCGACGTGGCACAGACGAGCCGGTGGACGTCGATACCGGAGAAAGTCTTCTCGACAGCGCTGCAGAAGAGCGTGCAACTCGGCCGACATGACCCCGAACTCGTGGACGAGGCGGTACGCCGCGCCGAGGCCGGGTCCGTGCCGGTCCGCGACGCGCAGACGCTGCTCCTGGAAACGGACGCCCCGTGCTGGCGGCCGGCGCGCGAAGCCGCGCTTCGCTGGCTCGCCAGCCGGCCCGAGTTCGCGTCCGCGGTCCTGGCCACCCACACCCAGGTGACAGGGCTCCCCCAGGTAGGCGTCATCGAGGAGCACGTCGAAGGGCAGGGCTTCGCATGCCGGGCTGCGATCGACCTCCCCGACGGCACGGTGAACGGCCCGCGCCGGTACGCCTCCGCGAAGAAGTCCGCGAGGCAGCAGGCGATGCTGGGGCTGCTCGGCCGACTCGCCGGCCTCGCTGTACCCGACCCGCAGCCTGCCGTCCGGACCACTGCCGCGCACCGTGACGCCCCGGCCCCTCTTCTCCCGTCGGTGCAGTCACCGTGGGAGGACCTGGGCCGTGAACGCTTCTCGGCGGCACTGACCGGGCTGGCGCGCCACAACGCGCCCGCCCCCGGCCTGATGGCCGAGCTGGAGAACCGCAAGGTCACCGGGCGGCTGTCACCGAAAGACTGGCTGACGGTGCTCACCCTCACCCCGGGCGGCGAGCCCTGGGATGCGGCGCGGGACCTGGCGCTGCGTGCGGCCAGGGACGAGCCGGGCCTGGCCGCCGGCATCGTCAACCTGCTGCGGCAGCAGGTAGGAGGGCTGCCGGTGTCGTATTCCGAGACCGCCTCCGGACCCGGGAACCGCCTGCAGTTCGAAGTCACCGCCGCCATGAACTCTACGGCCGGCCCGGTGACGGGATCCCCGCAGAGGGCCAGTTCGAAGAAGGACGCCCGCCACCTGGCGCTCGTCTCGCTGCTCGCCGCGATCGCATGCCGGCCCGATCCGCGAGACCACGAGGAGCCGGGTACGCAGCTGCCGGAGGCGCTGCGTACCCGTCCGAACAAGGACCCGCGGGCCCTGCTGAACCAGGCCGTCGTCGCGGGGCTGGTGTCCCCGCCGCTCTACGGCATCACCTCCAGCGGGGCCGTGACCCGCTGCCGCGTGCAGGTCCAGATGGACGGCCGGCTCATCGAGGCCGCCGCTGCGGGAGCCACGACCACCCACGCAAAGGTCGCCGCGGTGGACCAGCTGCTCGGCCGCCTGCGCGCCGCCTACCTCACTCCCGACCACCTGGGCCCCGCCACCGCCATCCCCGTTCCGGAACCCGCGACCAAGCCCGCCCCGGAATCCGGACCGTCACCGGCACCGGCACCGGCACCGCTCCCGGTGCCCGGGCCGCGCGCCCGGCTCCGGGACGCCGAGCCGGCGTGGACCCGCGCCGCCGACGCGCTCGCCTGGGCGCTGGACTCCGGGTGCGCTCTGCTGTTCCACCCCGCGCAGCCGGACCGGCTCCTGGTCTACCGGTGCGACGGTTCCCCAGTCCACGACTGCGCCCCGCCCGACGGCCTGGAACCCGCCACCGCGGACGTCGTTCTCCTCGGCCCCACCGGCAATGTCTGGCGGACCTGCGTCCAGGCCTGGGCCGCCCCGCTGCGTCTGCTGCTGCCCCACCTCGCCGCTCCCGCCCCCCAACGGCACCCGACGGTCACGGGCTGGGGCGCGGTGGCGCGGCTGGCCCTGCACACCGTGGCCGCCGGCGCGGTCATCCCCGCCATCGACGACTACGGACGCGACACTTGGCGCCCGGTACCCGGGCCGGAACTGGAGGACGCGCTGCGCCGGGCGGCGGCCGTGCTGCCCCCGTTCGCCCACGCCGTCACCGCCGGGACCAATCCGCTGCGCGTCCACCCGCCGCTGCCGGCGGCGAGCGCCGTCCTCGACGCCCTGGTCGACGCTGTGGTGCGCGGCCCCGGCGCCGCGGTGATCCACGGCGAGGGTGCCTTCGCCGCGCCGCCGGCCGTGCAGGACCCCGTCGTGCAGCGCTGGGCGGACGACGTGGAGCGCGCCGCCGACCCGTCCCCGGAGCCGGACCTCGTCCTGACCGTCCAGGACCCCGGCCTGACCCCCCGGATCCGCGACGGCGAGCCCGTCCTGCGTGCGCACCTGACCCCCCGGATCCGCGACGGCGAGCCCGTCCTGCGTGCGCACCTGACCGTCCGCCACGACGACACCGGCCCGCTTCCCGGCGCCGCGAACCCGTCCGCACACCAGGGCCCGCAGCAGTCACTGGCGGGCCGCCCGGCCCGGCGGGTTCTGCGGCGCGGCGCCGCCGCGTGGCCACCGCTGACCCGCCTCGCTCACGACCCCGTTCCCGGCACGATCGACCTCACCGGCGCCGAGGCAGCCGGCCTGCTCGGCGACACCGCCGCACACCTCGCGGCCGCCGGCGTCCACGTGCAGTGGCCGCCGCAACTGGCCGACGCGCTCGGCTCCTACACGGTCATCGGCTCCGCCCCCGGCACCGGCGCACCAGAGCGGGCCCTGACGATGGAGGCGATGCTCGACTGGCACTGGCAGCTGACCATCGACGGCTGCGACCTGACGGAAGAGGAGATGGACCAGCTCGCCGAAGCGGCGCGCCCGCTCGTGCGCCTTCGGGACCGCTGGCTCCTCGCCGACCCCGCCCTGCTGGCCCGCGCCCGCGCCCGCCACCTCGGGCAGCTGCCCACCCGCGAAGCCCTCACCTCCGCACTGGCCGGCTCCCTCCTCCTCGACGGCGCCCTCGTCCCCTGCCGCGCGTCCGGCACCCTGGCCACCGTCGTCACCGCCCTGCGCACCGGCCGCCAGGACAGCCCGCCCGTCGCCCTGCCCCCGGGCCTGACCGCCACGCTGCGCCCCTACCAGCAGCGGGCCCTGGAATGGCTGGTTCACCTGACCGCGCTCGGGTTCGGCCCGCTGCTCGCCGACGACATGGGCCTGGGCAAGACCCTGGTGGCCCTGGCCTACATGCTGCACCGCCGCCCGGCCGCTGCCGGGCCGGTCCTGGTGGTGTGCCCGACCTCGCTGATGGATACCTGGGAGCGCGAGGCCGCCCGGTTCGCACCGGAGCTGCGTGTGGTGCGCTACCACGGCCCGGGCCGACGCCTGGAGCCCAACCTCGGGCCCGGGACCGTCGTGGTCACCACCTACGGCACCATGACCCGCGACACCGCGGCCCTGGCCGCGCACTCCTGGGACCTGGTGGTCGCCGACGAAGCCCACGTCATCAACAGCGGCACGAACCGGGCGTCGGACGGGATCCGCACCCTGCCTTCCGCCTGCCGTCTCGCGATCACGGGCACTCCCGTGGAGAACCGCAGCGAGGAGCTGTGGGAGCTGATGGACTGGCTGAGCCCGGGCCTGCTCGGCACCCGCCGGGCCTTCCGCGCCCGGATCGGACGCCACACCGAACGCGACGCCGACGGCGGCGCCGCCCAGCTGCTCCAGCGGATCACCGGCCCGTTCGTCCTGCGCCGTCTCAAGACCGACCCGCAGATCGCCGCCGACCTGCCGGCCAAGATCCAGAAGCTGCACCCGGTGACGCTCAGCCCGGAGCAGGCCGCCCTGTACGAGGCGCTCGTCCGCGAGACTGAACACGACCTCAGGACCCGGCCGCGGGCGGCCCGGCCCGGACGGGTCCTGGCCCTGCTGCAGGGACTGCGCAAGATCGTCAACGACCCGGCCGTCTACCTCGGGGAACCGCCCGAGCAGGCCGCCGCCGACCTGACGGCGGCCCGCCGGCGCTCCGCCAAACTCGACGAACTCCTGCGCCTGGTCGACACCGCCCGCGCCGGCGGCGAACAGGTCATCATCTGCGTGAACTACCTGCCCGTCGGCAACCTGCTCGCCGCCTACCTCACCCAGGCCGGCCACCGCTGCGAGTTCTTCCAGGGCTCCACCCCGGCCGCTGTCCGCACCCGCATGGTCGACGACTTCCAGGCAGGACGCCTGCCCGTCCTGGTGCTGTCCGTGCGCGCCGGCGGCACCGGCCTCACCCTCACCGCCGCCACCGAGGTCATCCACTACGACTCGCCGTGGACCGGCACCGCGCTCGACCAGGCCTCCGACCGGGCCTTCCGGATCGGTCAGACCCGCACCGTCCACGTCCGACGGCTCGTGGCCCAGGGCACCGTCGAAGAGCGCATCGAGCAGGTCGTCGCCCACAAGACCACCCTGGCCGACGCCGTCCTGCCGGCCGGCGAAGGCGCCCTCGCCGACCTGGACGACCACGACCTCACCGCGCTCGTCACCCTCGGAGGACAGGCCCGATGACCACCACCCCGGCACGCCTGCTCGGTGACCCGTTCGCCGACGGCCTCCTGCAGGCCATCACCACCTCGGCCGGACGCCACCACGCCCGCCTGGACACCGCCCGAACGCTCCCGCACACCGCCTACACCGGCCAGCTCAACGTCACCAGCACCGCGAGCGTGCGCTCCACGGTCTTCGCACCGGAGTCCACCCGGGCCCGCACCGCCCTCTACCTCGGCACCCTCAGCGACTCCCAGTGGAACGACGCCGCCGCCACCCTCGCCGCCCGGCCCCAGCCCCTCGCCGCCATCCTCTCCGGCCGCGTCCACCCCGACCTCCTCGACCCCGCCCACACCGCCGGCCACTGCCTGCTGCCCGCCGGTGTCGGCTTCGAATGCTCCGCCCACCCGCCGACCGCCGCCGATCCCGACGGCCTGCTCTGCGAACACGCGGCGATCCTCGCCCACGCCCTGGTCAACCGCGTCCGCCACCAGCCCACCGCGCTGCTCGCCATCCGCGGCTGCTCCCTGAGCCGCCTGGCGGCGAAGATGCGCACCGCGCTGTCCACCGGCCGCACCGCCGCCACCCCCGCCCCGGCGTTCCCACCAGCGGCCGACGATCCGCAGCCCGTCGGCAGCCCCACCGACCCGGTGCGCGCCGACGACGCGTACAGCCTCTGGCAGGCCCGCACTCCCGCGCACTCCGACGCGGAACCGGTCCTGCCGGCCGTATCCCCGCTGCCCGTGCCGCCGCCGCAGGTCACCCCCGGCATCGAGGCGCTCCTCGCAGACGCAGCCCAACGCGCCCGCGCCATCCTCGACGGCGCCCCTGTCGCCGATCTGGACGCCCTCACCGACACCATCCGCTACCTCGCCACCCCTATCGGCGCGCCCTCGCTGGAGAACGTCGCATCCCGTTTGAACCGCCCGGTCGCCGACGTCCGCCGCCTGGTCCTCGCCCAGCGGCACGGCGGCCCGGCCGGCGTCCACGCCGCCGACGGCCCGCTGCCCGCCGATCCCGCCGTCGTCGACCGTGCGCTGGCCGACATCATCGCCGCCCAGCCCACCGCCCGCGGATCCCTCCAGGCGGACGGCAACCGCATCACCAACGACCACGCAGGAGTGCAGCTTCGCCTCGGGCCCGACAGCCGATGGCACCCCTTCGTCGCCGGGCTGACCGGGGCCTGGCAGCCGGCGCCCGGCCCGTCGGCCGACGCCGTCGCCGCCTACCGGGCCGCCCGCACCACCCGGCTCGCCCGCCCCCGGTAGCCGTCGGCCCGCTTGAATGCTCCCGGACGGAGGGCCAGGTCGGCCAGACATCGAGGGGGCCGTTCACGAGTAGGGCTGACCATGGAGCTTCCAAGGCCCCCCAAGATCGCTTCCCATCCGCATGGTGATCGTTTCCCGGCCCGCTATGTCACAGGGGCGTGTGAGACTGCCGGGCAGCGCAGTGCGGCAACAGACGACAAAGGCTGGGTGCGATGGGATTCGAGGGCCAGGTCTGGCAGCTGGTACGCGGGGATGAGCTCGTGGGCGAGATCGTGGTCGAGGAGACCGACTTTCCCTGGCTCCGCGGACGATTCATCGCAAGCCCGGCCTTCGTCATGTTCGAGCCGCTGTTCGCCCGATCACAGGCACTTGCCGACGGTGAGGACTGGGAAGGCTTCGACGGCGCCTACGACGAGATCAGGAAGGCGCTGTCGCTGCTGTCGCCATCGGGACCGGTTGCCGAGTTCCTGCTCCACGTCCAGGGCAGGGACGCTTGGTTCAGATGGAGCGACGAGTCGTTCGACGACGAGGAAGAGCATGGTGATCACGCCGTGAACGAGTCGAGGGCTCCGCTGAACAGTGGCGTCGACCACGGCTTGCCGGTGATGACCTGGGAGCGGTTCTGGCAGCTCATCGAGGTGCTCGGCGGTGAGGCCGGCATCGAGACCTGCCAGGGTTTCGAGGACGCCTGCGGCCACCTGACCGAGGTTCTCTCGCGCGAACCGGTGAGTCAGATCATCGGCTTCGGAGAGCGTCTCGCGGAAGCTCTCTACCGGCTGGACCAGGCGGACTTCGGCACGCTGCCCGTCCTCGGGATGGAGCTGGCCGATGGTTCGCCGTTTCCGCAGTCGGACGACAGTTTCCTGTACTCGCGGGCTGCCGTCGTGGCCGCCGGCCGCCAGGCATACGAGAGCGTCTTCGGTCACCCGGAGCGGTTCGCGCCGTTCACCGCCTTGCACTGCGAGGAACTGCTCTACGTCCACGAGGAGGCGTTCGAGCAGGTGACCGGAACGGAATGGGACCGCCTCACCCGCTATGTCTACGAATCCTGCTCGAACACTGACGGTTGGCCCGATCTCCACAAGTGACAACCGAAAACGGCTGCCGAGGCGTCCGCTCGGCAGAGGTGGCCGCATCACTGGGGCTCGTCTGCTTCGACCTTCAGGCTCGGTGTCTCCGGGCGTGAGCCCGTGCCCTATGGCACCCGGTCGACTGACAGGCTGATCCGGCGCCGTTCGAGGTCGACGGCGAGGATACGCACGGAAATCTCCTGGCCGTCGCGGACCGCCTGCCCGGCCACCTCGGCGGGCGGGCCGGAGAACGCGGCGGCAGGTATGAGCCCCTCGACGCAGTGGGCGATGCAGACGAACGTTCCGATCGGCACGGTCTTGGTGACGCGTCCGTTGACGACTTGGCCGATGCGGTCGGCGAACGTGGGCAGCAGGTCCTCGTGGTGGGCCCACGTGGCGAGCGTGACTCCGACCTGGTGGTTGTGATCGGCGTGCCAGTTGATCCGGACACGTCCGCGAAGATCGTCCGCTACCGGCCCCGCCAGGCGCCGGACGCCTGGGAGGACGTCGCACCGTTCGTGCGGTCCGTCGTCACGGCGACGGTCACCGCGGCAGCGCCAGGCGTTCGCGCCGCAGCCAGCCGACGGCGTCCCGAACCTGCCGGCGCCCACGCCGGGTCAGCTGTCGAGAACTGCGGTCTCCGTCGGCGCAGCCGTTCCTGTTCGGCTGGTGATCCGCCGCCAGGGCTTCTCGTAGGTACCGCCGCAGAGCCGACAGTGGGCCTGGAAGAGTGCGGAGGTAGGCGAGAAGGTGGTGCTGGGCTCGGCGGGCTGCTCGCGGCCGTCGATTCGCAGGAACAGCTGCGGCTGCTCGCAGCCACAGGCCGGCTTCCGCTCCGGCTCCTGACCGGCCGTCCTACGGGGAGACACCCGGCGGGGCGCTTCCCCGTGTCGGCTGCTGCTACCCGCGTCCACCAGGACGGCTTCCATCCGCTGGTCCTTCGGGCGCTTAGGCGCACCGTACGCCCACCGGCGGAAGCGCTTCATCGCGAAGTCGTCGTCGAACAGCAGCAGCAGTCCGGCCAGCAGAAGGTGCGCCTGGCCGCGAGCCAGAGCGCGCTGCGGGTTGAGGACCGCGACCGGCTCGCCGTCCCGGTCCAGCAGCGGTACCCCGCCGGCCCAGCGCGGATCGCCCAGGCTCCACCCGACGGTCCCCGTGATGCCGTGCGCCCGCGCGAGGTGGTCGAGCGCCCTCGCGGTCTGCGGGCGGCCCAGGGCCTTCTCCCGGGCCGCGGCCGCCACCGCAGTGCCGCGCAGCACGTCCTCGGCCTTCATCGCCTGGAACCGCTGTCGCTCCCGGCTCGCCTCGTTCAGCTCGCGGACCTGGGCACGTCGGGCCTCCAACCGGCGCTGGCTCGCCTCCCACCTGCGCTGCCGGGCGGCGTCCTCCGCTTCCCGGGCCCCTCGATGCCGGGCCCGCTCCTCCGCCTCGCGGGCCCGCTGCCGCTCGACTTCTTCCACGTGAGCCCGCTCGGCTCGGATGTACGCCGGCGCGGTCCACACCGTCGTCAGTTCGCGCAGCTCGTAGTCGAGCCGGACCTGCCGCTCGTGGGCCACCGCCCGACCGGTGAACATCCAGGCCAGGAAGTCCGCCAGCGGCGGCGGGGCGACTGCGGTCCAGCACCAGCGGTCGAAGCGCACCAGCCCCTCGACCACGGTCAGCGGGCCGCCGTCCCCGGGCCCTATCCGCACCGAGGGCACCTGGCCCAGCCACGGCGGCTTGGGCCGGTCGCTGAACCAGCAGGCGGCCACCCCCTGCCCACGCATCCGCTCGGTCCGCGCCCGGATCTCAACAGTGGTGATCGGCGACAGCTGGGCCTCCAGCGCGATACGCCAGGAGCCGTCCGGCGCCGACGCCAGCACGTCGGCCCGCCACGATCCATCCGGCGCCCTCACCTCAAGCTCGGCGTGCGCACCGGCGTCCCGCGCGGCGCTGAGCAGCTCCAGCTTGAGCAGGTGGTGCGCCTCCGACTCGCCCTCACGCGCGATCTCGCAGTCCGGTGCACCCGGGTCATGGGCGAAAAACCTCACCCCGCACGGTGAGACCTTGGCGTGCAGAGGGTGTCGGCACTCGTCGCACGCCAGCGGCGCCCGGGGCTGGACCCGGTGGACCTGTGCCCAGGACCTGCCGCAGCCCAGGTCGGGCAGGTGGGCGAAGACGACGCCCCACCTCGCGTGAATAGCCTTCAGCGCCACCAGCACCTCCCGAAGCGGCACGCCACGACCACCTGACCATCCGTCATGCCCACGGCGGTTGTCCAGAGCACCACCCGCGTCTGGCCTCCGCCTCGCGGCGTACCCTGCGAAGGCCGGGCGGTGTGACATCGTCTGAGGCTAGGCAGTCTGTCTGGAGGCTGACAGTGGACCTGCTCCTGTACCACCGGACCGACGGTGAGTCCGCCGCCGCAATCCTTGCCGACCGGCACATGATCTCCCACGACCCGTCTGGGCTGGTCTGGTTTTCCAGCCGACCGGACGACCCAAACGGCCTGGACTACGGCGACACCGTCGTCACGGTCCGAGTACCCGCTTCACTCTGCCGCCTGGAGCAGACGCTTGGTCGGAACGAGAAGCACTACACCGTCCGAGCACATGACCTGAGACCACACCACTTCGACCTTGAAAGCGCCAGGCCGGCTTGCCCGGAGCAGCCTGGCTGGGCGGGCGTGCCGGGGCGAAACCCGGTGCGCGACGAGGGCCGCAGGGTGCAGAATCGTCGGCCATGCGGCGAACCCTCTCCCCTTACCCCGTTCCGGAGAACCAGTACTTCGAGCGGGTCCTGCGCCACGACCCGAACTCGCTGACGCAGTTGATCGCGGCCACCAGCGCTGGCCTTCCGCCCGTCCGTGACCTGGGCTCCAAGGGCCTCGGCCTGTACACGCCCGGAGCTCTGCTCGACGCGGCCTGGGTCTCGCTGGCCCGCGGCCGGGACGGCCGGCCCCCCGCAACCAGCGCCGACCTCCTGGAAATCCTCGACCTGTACCTGGCCCTGGACGACCCGGTCACCCGGGACCCCGAAGGCATGGAGCGCTGGACCGGGTACCTGCAGCGGACCGCCCACCACCAGGGCCCGTGGCAGGACGACGCCTACGCGCAGCTGAGCCGCTCCATCGCCATGCTGGACCAGACCCCCTACCCGGACGACGCGGACAACCCGCTGGAGGTCATCCTCCCGGGCTGGGACCAGGAGCTGCTCGGCTGCTCCCTGGCGGACTATCTCGGTATCGCCCAGCTCGTCTGGGCCTGCGCCACCGACCAGCCGAATCCGCGCCGCCGCGGCCGGTTCGCTCTGGACTGGTACCCCGTCGAGGACTACGACCAGTTCGACGGCCTGCGCTCTCCCGCCCAGGTCAAGGCGGTGCTGAACCGGCACTTCGTCACCACCAAGAACAGGCTCCGCGCGGCCTTCCCCGCGGACAGCGACCCGCTCGTGCGCCGCTACACCCACAACCCGCTGCGCTCCCGCCCGCTGGTCGGCGGCGTCCCGGGCGGCTACCTCGTCCCGGTGCCGGCCGCCGTACTGGGCAAGGCCACCCCGCTCGGCCTCTACTACACCGGGGGCGACAACAGGTCGGTGTGGGGCAACGGGTTCACCAACGACCTCGGCAAGCTCTTCGAGCGCTACGTCGGCCGCCAGCTCGACCTGCTGCCCGACGCCGAGATCCACCCCGAGATCCTGGTCGAGATCTCAAAGAAGGAGAACACGAAGACGATCGACTTCTTCGTCGTCTTCCCCGACCTGGTCCTGCTGGTGGAGGTGAAGTCGTTCCGCCCGAGCGAGCGGCTGCGGCTCGGCGGGCCGGACTTCACCACCCTCCTCGCCAACCAGTTCGAGAAGCCGTTCAAGCAGATCAACAAGTCGGTCCGCCTCCTGCGCGACGGCGGCCACCAGGAGCTCGCCGGCATCCCCGCCGACCGCCCGATGCTCGGGATGGTGGTGACGATGGAGCCGTTCCACCAGATCAACACCCCCGCGCACCGGGTCGCCCTGCCCGCAACCGAGATCCCCGTGATGGTCACGTCCATCGGCGAACTGGAGGACGCGGTCACCATCACCGGGACCAGCCTGGCCGATCTCCTCCGCGCGGCCTACGACGCCGAGGTCGTGTACCTGCGCCAGCAGTTCCCCCGGTACGAGTTCCTGGAGCACAACGCCGTCCTGGAGCAGGGCTGGTCCGCGATCCCGTTCGCTCGCCCCCGCCGGCCCCGGGCCCAGGACGATCGTGTCGCCGAGTCCGGCAGCACCGGCTGAGCCGGCCCCGGCCTGCCCGGCGGCCGGGGTCGTTGAACCCCGCTGCCGGCCGCTCCGGCTGCGGGGTTCAACGCCCCCGTGATCTCCTCACCACCCGAGCCCCCGCGGTGTTGCGACGGCCCCTTGCACCCGAGGACCGGTCCGGGCCTTCACCGTGCCCGGCCCCGCGAGCGGCGGCCGGCCCCCCACGGCAGCCGCCCTCCGGGTGCCAGGCGGCGCATCAGCGCGCGGCCGGCGGCGCCGGGACGCGCTCCAGGGCGGCGCCGGGCCGGCTCACCGAGCCGGGGGCGGGGGCCCCGGGCGCCGGCCCCCGCGCCCGGCGGCGCCCCGCGGC
>NZ_JBEOWI010000023.1:0-124237 GCF_040296005.1 Kitasatospora sp. NPDC002551
TGACCGATGTTGGACTTCAGCGCGCCCAGCCACAGCGGCCGGTCCTCGGGCCGCCCCTGGCCGTAGGTGGCCAGCAGCGCGCCGGCCTCGATCGGATCGCCCAGCGTCGTCCCGGTGCCGTGCGCCTCCACGGCGTCGACCTGCCCGGGCTCCAGCCCGGCGTTCGCGAGCGCGGCCCGGATCACCCGCTGCTGGGCGGGGCCGTTGGGCGCGCTGAGGCCGTTGCTCGCGCCGTCCTGGTTGATCGCGCTGCCGCGGAGCACGGCGAGCACCTGGTGCCCGTTGCGCCGCGCGTCCGACAGCCGCTCCAGCAGGACCATGCCGGCGCCCTCGGACCAGCTCGTTCCGTCGGCGGCCGCGGAGAACGCCTTGGAACGGCTGTCGCGGGCCAGCCCGCGCTGCCGGCTGAACTCGATGAACAGGCTGGGGGTGGACATCACGGTGACACCGCCGGCCAGCGCCATCGAGCACTCGCCCCGGCGCAGCGACTCCGCCGCCAGGTGCAGCGCCACCAGCGACGAGGAGCAGGCCGTGTCGACGGTGACCGCCGGGCCCTCCAGGCCCATCGCGTAGGCGATGCGCCCGGAGACCACGCTGGCGGCCTTGCCGGTCAGCAGGTAGCCCTCCAGGTCCTCCGGCAGCTGCCGCAGGTGCGAGGCGTAGTCCTGCCCGTTGGTGCCGATGAAGACACCGGTCGGCGTCCCGCGCCGGGCGGCGGGGTCGATGCCCGCGCGCTCCACGACCTCCCAGGAGGTCTCCAGCAGCAGCCGCTGCTGGGGGTCCATCGCCAGCGCCTCACGGGGCGAGATCCCGAAGAACTCCGGGTCGAAGTCGTAGGCGTCGTAGAGGAACCCGCCCTCCTTGGCGTAGGTCTTGCCGCGCTGGTCCGGGTTGGGGTCGTAGAGCTCCTCGACGTTCCAGTTCCGGTCGGTGGGGAAGGTGGAGATGACGTCGCCGCCGTCGGCCACCAGCTGCCAGAGGTCCTCCGGGCTCCGCACGCCGCCGGGCAGGCGGCAGCTCATCGCGACGATGGCGATCGGGTCGTCGTCCGCCGCCGTAGCAGCGGTGCCCGCCGCCGGCGCGTGGGCGGCGTCCGGCTCGCCGAGGGCCGCGGTGCGGATGTGCGCGGAGAGCGCCTCGGGGGTCGGGTAGTCGAACAGCAGGCTGGTCGGCAGCCGCAGCCCGGTGGCCGTGTTCAGCCGGTTGCGCAGTTCCACGGCGGTCAGCGAGTCGAAGCCGACCTCGCGGAACGCCCGGGCCGGGGAGATCGCCTCCGGGGAGCCGTGGCCGAGCACGGCCGCGGCGTGCGAGCGCACCAGGTCCAGCAGGAACCGGTCGCGCTCCGGCGCGGGCAGGGCGGCCAACCGCTGGGCCAGCGAGGAGGCGCCGGAGTCGGCGGGGCCCTGCGCCGCCCGCCGGCCGGGCGTGCGCACCAGGCCCCGGAACAGGTGGGGGACCGGCCGGGTGTCGGCCTGGGCCCGCAGCGCCGCCAGGTCCGTACGGGCCGGGACGAGCGCGGCGTCGCCGACCGCGAGCGCGGTGTCGAACAGGGCCATGCCCTCCGCGGAGGGCATGGCGGCAATGCCGGAGCGGGCCATCCGCTGCACATCGGTGTCGTCCAGGTGGACGCTCATGGTGCTGCGCTCGGCCCACAGGCCCCAGGCCAGCGACTGGCCGGCCAGGCCGGCGGCCCGGCGGCGGCGGGCCAGGGCGTCCAGGAACGCGTTGGCCGCGGCGTAGTTCGCCTGTCCGGCGCCGCCGATGGTGGCGACGACGGAGGAGTACAGCACGAAGGCGGTCAGGTCCAGCCCGGCGGTCAGCTCGTGCAGGTTCACCGCCGCGTCCACCTTGGGCCGCAGGACGGCGTCGACCCGTTCCGGGGTCAGGGCGGCGAGGACGCCGTCGTCCAGCACGCCGGCCGTGTGGACCACCGCGGTCAGCGGGTGGGCCGGGTCGAGGCCGGCCAGCAGGGCGGCGAGCGCCGCGCGGTCCGCGACGTCGCACGCGGCCACCGTCACCGAGGCGCCGGCCGCCTCCAGTTCGGCCCGCAGCTCCTCGGCGCCCGCGGCGGCGAGCCCGCGCCGGCTGGTCAGCAGCAGGTGCCGCACGCCGTACTCGGCCACGGCGTGCCGGGCCACCAGGGCGCCCAGCGTCCCGGTCCCGCCGGTGATCAGGACGGTGCCCCGCGGGTCGAAGGACGGTCGGGCGGCCGGGGCGCCGGCCGGCACCCGGGCGAGCCGGGGGACGAGCACGGCGCCCTCGCGGAGGGCGAGTTGGGGCTCGCCGGAGGCCAGCGCGGCGGGCAGCGCGCGCAGCGACTCCGGGGCCGTGTCCAGGTCGACCAGGACGAACCGGTCCGGCTCCTCGGTCTGCGCCGAGCGGATCAGCCCCCACAGCGCGGCGTGGGCGAGGTCGGGCACGTCCTCGCCGGGGGCGGCCGCGACGGCGCCCCGGGTCACGAACACCAGCCGGCAGGAGGCGAGCCGTTCGTCCGCGAGCCAGCGCTGGGCGAGCGCCAGGGCCCGGTGCGTGACCTCCCGGACGGCCTCCGCCGTCCCGGCGGCGGCGTCCTGCGGCGGGGCGCAGGCGACCAGCACCGCCTCCGGCACCTCGGTGAGGTCCGCGTCCGGGTCGAAGGCCGGCAGGGTGAGGCCGGCGCGCAGGGCGAGGCCGTCGTCGCCGAGGACCGCCCAGCGGCGGGACCCCGGGGATCCGCCGCCGCGCACCGGGCTCCAGTCCACGCGCAGCAGCGACCGGTGGAACGCGGGGCGCCCGCCCCGGAGCTCCTCCGGGCGCGTCGCGCGCAGCGCCACCTCCTCGACGGCGGCCACCGGCCGGCCGGTCGGGTCGGCGAGCGCGAGGGACATCCCGTCCGGGCCGGTGGGGGTCAGCCGCACCCGCAGGGCGGAGGCACCGGTCGCGTGCAGCGAGACGCCCTTCCAGGCGAACGCCAGGCGGCCCTCCTGCCCGGCGCCCGCGGCGCCGTCCTCGCGGCCGAGCGCGTCCGCCGCGCCCAGCGCGGCCTCCAGCAGCGCCGGGTGCAGGCCGAACAGCGCGGCCTCGCCCGCGGTGTCCTCGGTGAGGGCGACCTCCGCGTAGACCTCGTCGCCCAGCCGCCACAGGGCGGTGATCCCGTCCGCCCGCTCGCCCTCGACCGGGGCGGCCCCGGCCGGCGGCCAGGCCGCCAGGTCGAACGGCTCGGCCGCGCCGCCGCCGGCCGCCAGGAGGCCGGTGGCGTGCCGCTGCCAGGGCTGCTCCGCCCCGGCCTGCTCGGCGCGGTCCTGCTCCGTGCCGTCCTGCTCCGGCCGCGCGAACACCTCGAAGGTGCGGCGGTCGTCCTCGGCCGCGCCCAGCCGGACCTGGATCACCACCGCGCCCTGCGCGGGCAGCGCCAGCGGCGCCTCGACGACCAGTTCCTCGATCCGCTCGTACCCGACGCGGTCGCCCGCGCGGACGGCGAGTTCGACGAAGGCGCCGCCCGGCAGCACCGGGGTGCCCAGGGCCGTGTGGTGGGCGAGCCAGGGGTGCGTCCGCAGGGCCAGCCGGCCGGTGAACAGGTGGCCGTCCGCGCCGGCCAGGGCGACCGCGGCGCCGAGCAGCGGGTGGTCGGCCGGGTCCAGGCCCGCCGTCGACACGTCACCGCCCGGAGCGGGCCGGTCGAGCCAGTACAGCTCGCGCTGGAAGGCGTAGGTCGGAAGCTCCACCCGCCGCGCGCCGTGCCCGGCGAAGACGGCCTCCCAGTCCGGCTCGATCCCCTGGACCTGGGCCTGCGCGAGGGAGGTGACGAAGCGCCGCGCTCCGCCCTCGTCGCGCCGCAGCGTACCGACGGCGGCGATCTCGGTGCCGGCGTCCTCGGCGATCTCCTGCAGCGCCGTCAGCAGCACCGGGTGCGGGCTGCACTCGACGAACCCGGTGAAGCCGGCGGCCAGCAGCTCCCGCGCGGCCTGCTCGAACTCCACCGTGTCGCGGATGTTCCGGTACCAGTACCGGGTGTCCAGCCCGCGGGTGTCCAGCCGCTCGCGGGTCACGGTCGAGTAGAACGGGACGGCGGAGGCCAGCGGCGCCACCGTCCGCAGCCCCTCCAGCATGCGCTCGCGCAGGACCTCCACCTGGGCGGAGTGGCCGGCCGTGTCGACGCCGCGGATCCGGCGGGCCTGGACCCCCTCGGCCTCCAGCTCGGCCAGCAGCTCGTCGAGCGCCCCCGGGTCGCCGGAGACGGTCACGAACCTCGGGCCGTTGACGGCGGCGATCGACAGCCGGTCGGACCAGCGCCCGATCCGCTCGCGGGCCTCGTCGGCGGGCAGCGAGACGGCCATCATGCCGCCCTTCCCGCTGAGCTCCGACCACAGCAGGCTGCGCACCGCCACGATGCGGGCCGCGTCCTCCAGCGTCAGACCGCCGGCGATGTAGGCCGCCGCGATCTCGCCCTGCGAGTGGCCGACCACGGCCGCGGGCTCGACCCCGTACGACCGCCACACGGCGGCCAGCGACACCATCACCGCGAACAGCGTCGGCTGGATCACGTCGATGCGCTCCAGCGAGGGCGCGTCCGGCTCGTCGTGCAGGACGCCGAGCAGCGACCAGTCGATGAACGGCTCGAACGCCTCGGCGCACGCCCGCAACTGCCCGGCGAAGACCGGGGAGTCCTGCCACAGCTGCTGCGCCATGCCGAGCCACTGCGAGCCCTGGCCGGGGAAGACGAAGGCGACCTTGCGCCGGCCGGTGCCCGTTCCCTGCACCAGCTCGGCCGCGCTCGCGCCCTCCGCGAGGGCGTCGAGGCCCCGCAGGAAGCCCGCGCGGTCGTCCGCGACGATCGCGGCGCGGTGGCCGAACGCGGTGCGCGCGGTGGCGAGCGAGTAGCCGGTGTCGGCGAGCCCGGCGGCGGGGTGGGCCGCGAGGTGCTCGCGCAGCCGTTCGGCCTGGGCGCGCAGCGCGCGCTCCGTCCGGCCGGAGAGCGTCCACGGGAGCGGGGCGGAGGGCTCCTGCGCCGTGGGCGGGGCGTCGGCCTCCTGCGGGGCCTGCTCGATGATCGCGTGGGCGTTGGTGCCGCTGATGCCGAAGGAGGAGACGCCGGCGCGCCTCGGGCGCCCGGTCGACGGCCACGGCGTCGCCTCGGTGAGCAGTTCGACCGCGCCCGCCGACCAGTCCACGTGCGGGGACGGCTCGTCGACGTGCAGGGTCTGCGGCAGCAGGCCGTGGCGGATGGCCAGCACCATCTTGATGACCCCGGCCACCCCGGCCGCCGCCTGGGGGTGGGCGAAGTTGGACTTCAGCGAGCCGAGCCACAGCGGCTGCCCGTCCGCCCGGTCCTGGCCGTACGTCGCGAGCAGCGCCCCGGCCTCGATCGGGTCGCCGAGGGCGGTGCCCGTGCCGTGCGCCTCGACGGCGTCCACGTCCCGGGTGGACAGGCCCGCGTCGGCGAGCGCGGCCCGGATCACCCGCTGCTGCGAGGGGCCGTGCGGGGCGGTCAGGCCGTTGCTCGCGCCGTCCTGGTTGACGGCGCTGCCGCGGATCACGGCGAGCACCTGGTGGCCGTTGCGGCGGGCGTCGGACAGCCGCTCCAGCAGGATCATGCCGGCGCCCTCGCCCCAGCCGGTGCCGTCCGCCCGCGCGGAGAACGCCTTGCAGCGGCCGTCGGCGGAGAGTGCCTTCTGGCGGCTCAGCTCGACGAAGATGCCGGGGCTGGACATCACGGTGACACCGCCGGCCAGCGCCAGCGAGCACTCGCCACGGCGCAGCGACTGGACGGCCAGGTGGATGGCCGTCAGGGAGGCCGAGCACGCGGTGTCCACCGAGACGGCGGGGCCTTCGAGGCCGAGGGTGTAGGAGATCCGGCCGGAGATGACGCTGGTGGTGCTGCCGGTCAGCAGGTAGCCCTCGTGCCCCTCCGACGGCTCCTCCATCCGGGGCCCGTAGTCCTGGGGCATCGCCCCGACGAACACCCCGCAGCGGCTGCCCTGCAGCGCCGCGGGCCGGATGCCGGCGCGCTCCAGGGCCTCCCAGGAGGTCTCCAGCAGCAGCCGCTGCTGGGGGTCCATGGCCTGGGCCTCGCGGGGGCTGATGCCGAAGAAGGCGGGGTCGAACCAGCCCGCGTCGTGCAGGAAGCCGCCCTCCCGGACGTAGCTCTTGCCCTGCTTGGACGGGTCGGGGTCGTACAGGTCCGCGAGGTCCCAGCCGCGCTCGGTGGGGAAGCCCGCCACGACGTCCCGGCCGGCGGCGACCACCTCCCACAGGTCCTCGGGAGTCCGCACGCCGCCCGGGAGCCGGCAGCTCATCGAGACGATCGCGATCGGGTCGTGGTCGTGCTCGCCCTCGTCCTCGGTGGGGGCGGCGGCGGTGGGGGCGGCGGCAGGCCGGGGCGAGGCGGGGAGGTCCGCCGCGGAGGTCCGGATGTGGTGGGCCAGGGCGGCGGGCGTGGGGTGGTCGAAGAGGACCGTGCCGGGCAGCCGCAGGCCGGTGGCGGCGTTCAGCTGGTTGCGTAGTTCGACCGCGCCGATCGAGTCGAAGCCGAGGTCCTTGAACGCCCGGCCGGTGTCGATCGCGTCGGGGGCGGCGTGGCCGAGGACGAACGCGGCGTGCTTGCGGACGAGTTCCTCGGCGGCCTCCTGCTGCCCGGCCTCGTCGGGGAGGGCGGCCAGGCGGTCGCGCCAGGCCGACGGCTCCCCGGCGCCGGCGGCGTCCAGCTCGGGCACCGGGGTGTCGAGCCAGTAGCGCTCGCGCTGGAAGGCGTAGGTGGGCAGGTCGACGCGGTGGGCGCCGGGGAAGACGGCGGTCCAGTCGACGGTCAGGCCGGCGCTGTGCATCCGGCCGAGCGCGGCGACCGCGGACTCCTCCTCGGGGCGGTCCTTGCGCAGGAGGGCGATGAACTCGCCGTCGGGGACGCAGTTCTGGCCCATGGTGGTGAGGACGGCGTTGGGGCCGAACTCGATGTAGCGGGTGACGCCTCGGGCGTTCAGGGTGGTCATGCCGTCGTGGAAGCGGACGGCTTCGCGGACGTGGCGCACCCAGTAGTCGGGCGATCGGACGAGTTCGGGCGAAGCGACCTCGCCGGTGACGTTGGAGATGAGGGTGATCGTGGGCTCGTGGTAGGTGAGTCCCTGGGCGATGCGGCGGAAGTCCTCCAGCATCGGCTCCATGAGGGGTGAGTGGAAGGCGTGGCTGACCCGCAGGCGGGTGGACTTCCAGCCGCCCGCCTCCGCGATGGCCAGGACGGCGTCCTCCTCACCGGACAGGACGGTGGCGGTGGGTCCGTTGACGGCGGCGATGGACACGCGGCCCTCGTGACCGGCGAGGTGCGGCAGGACGTCGTCCTCGGAGGCGATCACCGAGACCATGGCGCCATCGTTGGGCAGGGCCTGCATGAGGCGCCCGCGGGCGGCCACGAGCGCGCAGGCGTCCTGGAGCGACCAGACGCCGGCGACGTGGGCGGCGGCGAGTTCGCCGACCGAGTGCCCGACGAGGAAGTCCGGTCGCACGCCCCAGGATTCGACCAGGCGGAACAGCGCGACCTCGATCGCGAACAGCGCCACCTGGGCGTAGCCGGTGCCCTCCAGCAGGTCGGCGTCGGAGGTGATGACCTCGTTCAGCGGCCGGTCGAGGTGCTCGTCGACCGCCGCGCACACCTCGTCGAAGGCGGCCGCGAAGACGGGGAACGCCGCGCACAACTCCCGGCCCATGCCGACACGCTGCGCACCCTGACCGGTGAACAGGAACGCGGTCGACCCGTCGGCCGCCCGGGTGCCCGCCGCGTCACCGGACGCCAACTCCTCCAGAGCGCGCAGCAGTTCCTCGCGGTCGCGCCCGACCACGGCCGCCCGGTGCTCGAACGCCGTCCGGCCGGTCGCCAGCGAGAAGCCGACGTCGACCGGCGACAGCTCCGGCGAGGCCGCCACGTGCTCGCCCAGCCGCCGGGCCTGGGCCCGCAGCGCCGCCGCGGACGCGCCCGACACCACCCACGGGACCACGGAACCGCTGCCGGCCGGCGCCGAGTGCTGCTCGGCGTCCGTCCAACTCGACAGCACCACGTGGCAGTTGCTTCCGCCCATGCCGAACGAGCTGACGCCGGCGATCAGCGGTCCGCCGTCGGGACGCCGCCACACCTCGCGCTCGGTCTGCACGCGGAGGTTCAGCGCGTCCAGCGGGATGGCGGGGCTGGGCGTCTCGAAGTGGAGGCTGGGCGGGAGTTCGCGGTGGTGGAGCGAGAGGACGGCCTTCAGCAGGCCGGTGATGCCGGCCGCGCCCTCCAGGTGGCCGACGTTGGTCTTCGCGGAGCCGACCCGCAGCGGTCCTCCGGCGGACCGGGCCGCGCCCAGGACCGCTCCGAGGGCCGCCGCCTCGACCGGGTCGCCGACCCTGGTGCCGGTGCCGTGCAGCTCCACGTACTGCACCTCGGCGGGGTCGACCCCGGCCAGCCGGTAGGCCTCGCGCAGGACCTCCTCCTGCCCGGCCCGGTCGGGCGTGGTGAGGCTGAGCCCGCCGCCGTCGTTGTTCGTCGCCGAGCCGTGGATCAGGCAGTAGACCCGGTCGCCGTCGGCGAGCGCCCGGGAGAGCGGCTTGAGGACCACGAGGGCGCCGCCCTCGCCCCGGACGTACCCGTTGGCCCGGGCGTCGAAGGTGTGGCACCGGCCGTCGGGGGAGAGGGCGCCGAACTTCGAGGCGCCGGCGAAGCTCTCGGGGGCGAGGTTGAGGTTGACCCCGCCGGCCAGCGCGACGTGCGACTCCCCGCGCCGCAGGCTGTCGCAGGCCAGGTGGACGGCGACCAGCGACGAGGACTGGCCGGTGTCCACGACCAGGCTGGGGCCGCGCAGCCCGAGGACGTAGGAGAGGCGGTTGGCGATGACGCCGCGCTGCAGTCCGGTCAGCGAGTGCTGGGTGAGGCCCGGCAGGCCCAGCCCGTGCTGGAGGGCCGCGTAGTCGTCCGCGACGGCCCCGACGAAGACGCCGGTGCGGCTGCCCGCCAGGGAGGAGGGGACGGCGCCGGCGTCCTCCAGCACCTCCCAGCCGAGCTCCAGCACGAGACGCTGCTGCGGGTCCATGGCGGCGGCCTCGCGCGGCGATATCCCGAAGAACGCCGGGTCGAACCGGTCGATCTGCTCGACGAATCCGCCCCGGCCGGTTTCCGGGGCGGCCCCGGCGATCCCGGAGCGGTCCCCGGGTATTCCGGTAATGGCGTCGACGCCGTCACGGAGCACTGCCCAGAATTCCTCCGGACCGGTGGCGCGCGGAAGGCGGCAGGCCAGTCCGACGACGGCGATCGGATCGTTGTGCATCTCGCTGTTCCCAGACATCGCGACTCGGATCGCCTCTCCACAGGAAAATCAAATGCGGAAGAAAGATGGGCAGTTGGAGCTGGTGGGAGGCTATCGCCGGGGGCGGGGGCCGACCAACCCCTAGTTCCCCGAATGCCACCCCTACCGCTATTCGCGCCGGTTAAGGGGTTCTCCGGGGGTTCCGCCGGCCGCGGTTGTGCGGGCAGCATTGAACGGCCCGAAGGCGGCGGGCAATCGGGCGGTGAACGTGCGGCCGATCAATTCGATGCCGCACCAACGGCGTTGAAGACAATGGGGCACCGCCCGAGCCGGATCGGGCGGTGCGTCGATTCCGTCAAGCGAATCCGGCCGCCATGGAGACCCGGTCCACGCCGAAGTCCATCATGAGCTGCCGCCGTCCGCGGATGTTGAGCTTCCGGTACACCCGGGTGAGGTGCTGTTCGACGGTGCTCACGGTGATGTACAGCTCGGCCGCGATCTCGCGGTTCGTGGACCCCTGCGCCGCCAGGGCGGCGACCCGGATCTCCGAATCGCTGAGCTTGGCGAGCGGGCTGGCCTCGCTGTCGTCCGCCTGCGAGCGCTCGTGCGCCTTCAGCCGGCCCGGCCGGATCGCCTCGCACAGCGCGTCGGCCCCGCACTCCTTGGCCATCTGCCAGGCCCGGTCCGTGATCGTGCCGGCCCGGCTGAACTCGCCCATCGCCCGGTGCGCCCGGCCGAGGTCGGCCAGCGCGCGGGCCAGTTCGAGCCGGTCGCCGGAGCGCTCCAGCTCCGCCACCGCCAGGGCCAGGGTCCGGGGGCGCAGCGCGGGCTCGCTGAGACCGGCGTGCAGCCGCAGCGCGGTGCCCCGGATGCGGGAGCTTCCGATCTCCTTGAGCTGGCTCCTGATCAGGCGCTCGGCCGGCTCCCGCTCGCCGATGCGCAGCCACGCCTCCGCGGCGTCCAGGTTCCAGGGCAGCAGCACGGGCTGGTCGACGTTCCACTGCTTGGCGAGCCGCTCGGCCATGAGGAACTCGCCGAGCGCGGCGTGCGCCCGGCCGGTCGCCAGGTAGTAGTGCCCCCGCGCCCGCAGGTACTTCAGGCCGTAGATGCTCCGGAAGACGCTGTCGCGGACCGGGCGGCTGAGCTGGCGGGCCGCCGCGTTGAGCCGCCCCATGGCGGTGAAGGCGAGGATCTGGGTCGCGATCGCCCCCGCGGCGAACACGTTCCCGACCTCCTCGGCGATCCCCTCCAGGGAGTCGGAGGCGTGCTCCACGGCCTTGTTCAGATCGCCCTGCCACAGCGCGATCTCGCTGCGGATCATGGCGAGTATGGTGCGCCAGCCCGGTGTCTGCCACCCCTGGGCCTCGCCGGTCAGCAGCTGCCACCAGGTCTCGATCTCGGTGGAGCCGCGGCTTCCCCCGGCCAGGGCGGACAGGGCCGTCACGGCGGGCTCGAAGGTCGCCTCGGTGAGCGCGAGCAGCTGCAGCGAGCCCTCGGCCACCAGGGCGACCGGCTCGTTGCGGACCGGGCGCGCCGGGGTGGGGCCGGGCAGCGTCACGGCCGGCGCGGCCGAGCTGTAGGCCGCACTCGTCAGCGTCGAGCCGATCAGCGCGCCGTCGAACGTCCCGGGCACCTGCGCGGCGGTGGGATCGTCCTGGTCCGCGCCGCCGAAGCGGCGCAGCGTCCGCCGCGCCTCCTCGACCCGCCCCAGCGCGAGCAGCAGCCGGGCCAGCGGGCCCGCGCAGGACGCGGGGAGCCGGTCGCTGCCCAGCAGGGTGAGCGGTTCCACCAGGTGGGTCTCCACCGCCGAGGGGTCCAGGCGCAGCAGGACGGCCGCGAGCCTGAGCCGGATCTCGGTGCGCTGCGCCGGGCCGGTACTGGCGGCGCAGGCGAGCTCCAGGTACCGCACCGCGAGCGGCACGTCGCAGGCGAGCACCTGCTCGGCCGTGTGGCGCAGGACGTCGACGGCCCACGCCTGGAGGGAGGCGGACGTCCCGGCGGCCAGCAGGTGGGCGGCGACCTCCAGGTTGTCGGCGCCGACGCGGTGCAGCACCTCGGCCGCCCGCCAGTGCAGGGCGGCGCGGGCCTGCGGCGCCATCTCGTCGCGCAGGGTCGTCTGCACCAGCGGGTGGCACAGCGTGGAGCCGTCCGTCAGCCCGACCGCGTTCAGGGCCTGGATGCCGCGGATCACGGTGCCGCGGCTGGCGTCCAGCATGAGGCTCAGCAGGTCGGGCGACGCCGCGCGGCCGAGCACCGACAGCCCCGTCACCAGGTCCTCGGCGATCGGGCCGGAGCGCCGCAGGATGCTGCGCACCGCGGAGATGAAGGCCTCACCGGCCTGGGGTTCGCCGGTGGTGGGGGCCACTGCCTGGGCGGTGGCGGTGTGGTGGTCCTCCAGCAGGGCCCGCAGGAGGAGCGGGTTGCCGCCGCTGACGGCGTGCCAGGACGCGGCGACCCGGTGCGCCTCGGCCGTCCCGAAGGTCTCGCCGAGCACCTCGGCCACGTCGTCCGGGCGCAGCGGGGGCAGGATGATCCGGCGCCGGTTCGGGTGCTGGAGGAAGAGGGTGCGCAGCGCCGGGTCGCCGCACCGCTCGTGGACGGCGGACTCCGTTAAGACCAGCAGCATCGGGCCGCCGTGCATGGTGCGGGTGGCGGCCAGCAGGTGGCGCAGCGTCGCCGAGTCGACGTGCTGGACGTCGTCCACCAGGACCACCACGGGCATGCGGGAGGTGAGGTCGTGGAGGGCCAGACAGAAGCCGTGCTGGCCGGAGGGGGCCTCGGCCTCCGCCGGACCGGCCGCGGCGGAGGGGTCGGCGGGAGCGGCGCCGACGGGGTTCCGCACGCCCAGCGCCGCCCGCAGCGGAGCGTGCGCCGCGGCCGGCAGACCGGGGTCGTGCAGCAGCTGGCGCAGGGCCGCCAGCGGGACCTCGCGCTCCCCGGGGTTCCCGGTGATGCGCAGAACCACTGCCCGACTGTGCTCCAACTGTCGTCCGAATTCCGTTAAGATTGCTGTCTTGCCAAATCCAGCTGGACCTTGGATAACGACGACACCTGCATTGCGGGAGAGGCACCGGAAGAATTCATCAGCCAGCTTGGTGAGTTGCTCGCCTCTGCCGGTCAGCATCCTCAAGACTCCGATCGAAGGTCAGACGCCACGGGCGTATCCCGTAAGACTGGCGACAGTTGGGGGGATGGTACCCGAGTGACACCGGTGGCGATCAATAGGATGACCTCGACCGGTTTCTTCGTACACAAGAGCCGGTGGCCGGGAGCTGTCGGTGTGTCGGATCCGGCCGGGCGGCGCAGGATCTCCGGGGAAGATAGGGGTGTCGGGGGGCGAGGATAGGGGTGTACATGACGGCCTCTTCCGGGATAAACCACTGCAGTGACACATTTTCAGCCAGTTGCGCGGGGCGGACGCCGGGCCGGCCGGCCGGACAACTGCCGCTCCCGCACCGTTCGTTGCATCGGCCGATGAACGGCGGTGGTCGGCCGGGTATCAGTGACCTGCACGTTGGCTATCCGGAAAACCGGGCCTTTGTCGAAGAAATGTGTCCGGAACCCGACCTGCTCTGGCTGCTTTAGGGGAGGTGGGACGGCCGAGTAGGGGGTCCTCGGGTCCTACGATGGCGGCCGGTGCGCCCCGCGATTCCGTTCGGCGAGGGCCGGGCCTTCCCCCACCGCCTCCCATCTGTCGCAGTACTCAGCCGCCTTGAGGTGATCGACGTGGAATCCATCCTGAACGCCGTCGTGTCCGGTGAAGCCACCCGGCGGGACTTCGCCGCCCTGCCCGTCCCCGAGTCCTACCGCGCCGTGACGGTCCGCAAGCAGGACGCCGAGATGTTCGCCGGCATGAACAGCCGGGACAAGGACCCGCGCAAGTCCCTGCACGTCGAGCAGGTGGCCGTGCCCGAACTCGGCCCGGGCGAGGCCCTGGTGGCCGTCATGGCCAGCTCCGTGAACTACAACTCGGTGTGGAGTTCGATCTTCGAGCCGCTGCCCACCTTCGGCTTCCTGGAGCGCTACGGCAGACATTCGCCCCTGGCCAAGCGGCACGACCTGCCCTACCACGTCATCGGCTCCGACCTGGCCGGCGTCGTGCTGCGCACCGGCGCCGGGGTCAACGCCTGGAAGCCCGGCGACGAGGTCGTCGCCCACTGCCTGTCGGTGGAACTCGAGTCCGCCGACGGCCACGGCGACACCATGCTCGACCCGGAGCAGCGGATCTGGGGCTTCGAGACCAACTTCGGCGGCCTGGCGCAGCTGGCGCTGGTGAAGTCCAACCAGCTGATGCCCAAGCCCGCCCACCTGACCTGGGAGGAGGCCGCCGCCTGCGGCCTGGTCAACTCCACCGCGTACCGCCAGCTGGTCTCGCGCAACGGCGCCGGTATGAAGCAGGGCGACAACGTGCTGATCTGGGGCGCCAGCGGCGGCCTCGGCTCCTACGCCACCCAGCTCGCCCTCGCCGGCGGGGCCAACCCGGTCTGCGTGGTCTCCAGCCCGCAGAAGGCCGAGATCTGCCGGTCGATGGGCGCCGAGGCGATCATCGACCGCAGCGCCGAGGGCTACCGGTTCTGGAAGGACGAGCACACCCAGGACCCGCGCGAGTGGAAGCGCCTGGGCAAGCGCATCCGCGAGCTGACCGGCGGCGAGGACGTCGACATCGTCTTCGAGCACCCCGGCCGGGAGACCTTCGGCGCCAGCGTCTTCGTCACCCGCAAGGGCGGCACCGTCGTCACCTGCGCCTCCACCTCCGGCTACACCCACCAGTACGACAACCGCTACTTGTGGATGTCGCTCAAGCGCATCGTCGGCTCGCACTTCGCCAACTACCGCGAGGCCTGGGAGGCCAACCGGCTGATCGCCAAGGGCAAGATCCACCCGACGCTCTCCCGCACCTACACCCTGGACGAGACCGGACAGGCCGCCTACGACGTCCACCGCAACCTCCACCAGGGCAAGGTCGGCGTGCTCTGCCTGGCCCCGGAGGAGGGCATGGGCGTGCGCGACCACGAGCTGCGCGCCCGGCACCTCGACGCGATCAACCGCTTCCGGGCCGCCGCCGAGACCACCGGCTGACCCGCCCTCACCCCGCGTGGCCGGCGCGGCCGGCACTTCGCCGGCCGCCCGGGTCCGCGCCCCCGGCGGCGGGGACGGAGCACCCGCCCGGGGGCCTTATGCTGCTGCGCATGCTGAGCGAGACACGCCCGGTGGGTTCGGGGGCGGCCATGTTGTCGGATCAGGAGTTCGTTCGGGCGCATACCGAGATCGGGCCGGTGCCGTTCGTGCCCGAGGTGCGGCTGTACATGGCGCAGGACGCCATCGCGCTGTGGGAGACCACCGAGTCCGCGCGCGGCGAGCGCGGACTGCCGCCGCCGTTCTGGGCCTTCGCGTGGGCGGGCGGCGTCGGCGTGGCCCGCTACGTGCTGGACCACCCGGAGCTGGTCGCCGGCCGGACGGTGCTGGACCTCGCGGCGGGCGGCGGGCTGGTCGGCATCGCGGCCGCGCTGTGCGGCGCCCGTTCGGTACGGGCCGCCGAGATCGACGCGTACGCCGTCGCCGCCATCGGCGTCAACGCGGCGGCCAACGGCGTGCGGGTGGCCGCGGCCGTCGAGGACCTGCTGGACGGCGACGGCGCGCCGGCGGAGGTGGTGCTCGCGGGGGACGTCTTCTACGAGCGGGCGATGGCCGCCCGCTTCCTGCCGTTCCTCCAACGCGCCCGGGCACGCGGCGCCACCGTGATCGTCGGCGACCCCGGCCGCGCCTACCTGCCGCGCGAGCGCTTCACCGCCCTGGCCGCGTACGACGTGCCGGTGGTCGCGGACCTGGAGGACGCGGCGCTGAAGACGACGACGGTGTGGGAGTTGGCGTCCGGCCCGTCCGGCCCGTGAAATTCACGGTCGCCCGGTGCGCGGTCCTGGTAGACACCCGCACATGAGCGACTTCCTCGTGCGTACCGCCGTCCCCGACGAGATACCCGCCGTGCTCGCCCTGTGGGCCCGCGCGGCCAAGGGCACCAGCATCACCGACGACGCCGACGGCGTGGCGGCGCTGCTCGCCCGCGACCCGCAGTGCCTGCTGGTCGCCGTCCGGGCGGACGATCCGGCCGTGCTGCTCGGCACGGTCATCGCCGGCTGGGACGGCTGGCGCTGTCACCTGTACCGGCTCGCCGTCGCCCCGGAGCACCGCCGGCGCGGCATCGGCACGGCCCTGCTGGCGGCCGCGGAGGAACGGTTCGCGGCGCTCGGCGGGCGGCGGGTGGACGCGATGGTGCTGGACGGGAACGCGCTCGGCCACCGCACGTGGCGGGCCGGTGGGTACGCGCCGCAACCGCAGTGGACGCGCTGGGTGAAGCCACTGGCCGGCGCCTGAGGGCGCTGCGCCGTACGGGGGGCGGCACGGTGTCGTCGGTGCGGTTCCGGCGGGGGCGGGCGGGAGGCTGGTGCTCCGGAGCCGGGAGGCGGGAGTGGGCCTGTGCGTGGTCGTGGTGGTGCCGGTGGCGCGGCGGCGGGGGGCGGCGCCGATGTCGGCGTGCTCGGCACGGCGCTCGGGGTGGTGCTGGCGTTCTCGCTGGCGGAGGGCTCGTGGCAGTGGTTCTCCACGTATCTGGGGGTGACGCTGCTCGCGGTGGTCCTGGCGTTCGGGCGGGTGCCGGCGCGGGGGACTGGCGGGTACGGGTGGAGTCTGGCGGCGTACTCGCTGGTGGTGGGCCTGTGCGTGGCGCTGGCGCTGGCGCCGGCGTTGCAGCGGTGGGACCGGCTGTTCCCGATGCCGGGCACGAGGGAGGGGTGCGTGCAGGCGGGCCGGTACGAGAGCCTGCACGCCCAGGCCGCGCTGGGAGACCTCGCCGGGCGGGACGCGGCGGCGCTGGCGTACGCGCGGGAGCAGCAGAGCCGGGTGGCGGTGGACGACTGCCTGGCCGCGACGACCACGCGGTGGCTGCCGGTGTACGCGCTCGGCACGGCGCTGGTGGTGAGCGGGGGCGCGTTGGTGCGGGGGAGGGCGCGGCGCAAGGAGTGAGCTCCTGTCCATGTCGCTGGATGGGCGTGGATGGCTGACGGGGAGTGCGGGAGCGTGGTGCGCTGAAGCCATCCGCGTGCGCACCGTCAGCGACCCTGGAAGGCAGCCACTCCGTCATGACCGTTTCGACCGGCCCGATCGAGCCCGCCGAGCTGATCGCTCGCATCCCCGACTTCGAGCAGGCCCTCGCGCTCTACCGCCGTGAGCTCGCTCCGGACGACTTCCTCGACCTGTCCGTCGCGGAGAACGTCCTCGTCTACGAGGACTCGATGCAGAAGATGGTGTTCGACGACACCCGCCTGCTGCCGGAGAAGTACATCCACTACATCAGTGCGTACGGCGACCCGAAGCTGCGCGAGAAGGTCGCGGTGCTGCTGACCAAGGCCTTCGAGGCGCCGGTGGCGCCGGGCGACCTCTTCGGCACGGGCGGCGTCGGCTCGGCGCTGGAGTGTCTCGCGTTCGCGCTCCAGGGTCCGCTGTTGCCGGGGGAGGCCGGTCCGCCGCCGCTGAAGGAGGGGGACGCGGTGCTGCTGCCGGCGCCGTACTGGCAGGGGTTCAACTGGTCGTTCGAGCAGCGGCCAAAGCTGAAGTGCGTCCCGGTGCCGCTGCCCACCGAGGGGGAGGGGCGGTTCCGGCTCACGCTGGACGCGATCAAGGAGGAGTACTACCGGTACTACCGCGTGAACGCCGAGTACCCCCGGCTGCTGGCGCTGACCAACCCGCACAACCCCTTGGGCGTCAACTACGGTCAGCCGCTCCTGGACGAGATCTACGCGTGGGTGCTCGACGAGACGGAGATGCACGTCCTCTCCGATGAGATCTACTGTCATTCGCAGGTCGACGGCGGGCGGGTGCCGTTCACGAGCGCGCTGGCGCTCGACGCGTACGACCGGGCGCCGGAGCGGATCCACGTGGTGTGGGGGTTCGCGAAGGACTTCGGGCTCTCGGGGTTCCGGACGGGCTTCCTGGTGTCGAGGTCCGGTCCGGTGCAGCGGGCGATGCTGGGGACGAAGGGCATCGAGGAGAAGAAGCACCCGATGTCGTGGTTCACTCCGGTCGACTCGCTGAAGCACTACGTGCTGCGGGCGATCCTGGACACGACGGTGAACGGGGGCGGCGCGGAGTTGTACACCGACTACGCGATGTCCCGGTACCGGGAGTTGCTGACCGCGAGCTTCGAGAAGGTCCGGGACCGGCTGGTGCAGCGGGGGATCGAGTTCGTCCACACGGAGGGCGACAACCCGGCGCAGTTCTTCTGGATCGACCTGACGGCCTACCTGGGCAAGCGCCCGCCCGAGGGCGCGGCCACCGTGACGCCGCTGCCGTTTACGCGGGACGGCGACGTGAACGAGGACGAGCTGTGGCTCTTCAACTACCTGGCCGGCCCGGCGGCCGAAGTCGCCCTGCTGCCCGGTGAGACCATGCACAGCCCCGCCCCCGGATACTTCCGGCTGTGCTTCACGGCTTATCAGCCGGAGGTTGTCTGTACGGCGATCGACCGCGTGGCGCAGGCGCTGGGCACGTTGGTGACCGTGGGATAGCGAGATGTCCCCGAGGGGCCCGGAGGAGTTCTTCCTCCGGGCCCCTCCGTCGATCGGCGAACCCCTCCGGTGGCTACCGCGAGCGCCGGACCTCCAGCAGCAACCCCTGTTCCAGCGCCGCCACATGAATGGACGTCAGATCCTCCACCGCCCCCGCGAGCGCCCCCTCGGGCAACCCGCCCAGACCGCCCCCCAGCCCGATGCAGTGCATCCCCGCCGCCAGGGCGGCCTCGACCCCCGCCCGGGCGTCCTCGATCACCACGCATCTCCCGGCCGGAGTCCCCAGCGCCGCCGCGCCCTTGAGGTACCCCTCGGGGTCCGGCTTGCCCCGCTCGAAGTCCTCGGCGGCCAACAGCACCGCCGGCTCCGGCAGTCCCGCCGCCGCCAGCCGCCCCCGGGCCACCCGCCGGGTCCCCGAGGTGACCACGCCCCAACTCCCCGGCGGCAGCGAGTCCAGGAGCTCCCGCGCCCCCGGGATCGGCCGGATGCCCTCGAAGTCGTGCTCCTCCAGCCCGGCGATGACACCCGCCTCGTAGGCCGCGTCCAGCTCCGGTGCGATCAGCGCGATCAGGTCGATGTCCCGCCGCCCGTGCGACTTGGCCACCGCGTCGTCGGCGTCCAGGCCGTGACGCACCGCCCAGTCCCGCAGGATGCGTTCGATGAGCGGCAGCGAGTCGACGAGCACGCCGTCGAGGTCGAACAGAATACGCTCGCAGAACATCTGACCCATTCCCGTCCTCACTCATCCTTCCGAGCCGGTGGTGTCGAGGCGCCACACCTCGCCGGGCCCGCCGGCGCCCTCCACCCGCCGCAGCGGCAGCAGGGACCGGTCGCGCCCGAAGAGGAGCGTCGAGGCGACCGTCTTGCCGAGCGCGCCCGCGTCGTGCCGCCGCAGCCGCGCCAACTCCCCGTCCGGCAGGTCGGGATGGACCACCTCCGCGACCCGGCAGGCGGGCATCACCAGGCTCGCGATGTACCGGACCCGGGGCGCGTGGTAGTCGGACGTCACCAGCACCACCTCCCCGAACCCGTGCCGGCGCGCCAACGCGTCGACGAACAGGACGTCGTCGTAGCTGTGGCGGGTCTCCAGGCACGCGAAGACGGGCGGCGGCCCGCCGGGCCGCGCCGCCAGCCAGGCCGCGCAGTGCCGCCAGTGCGGCTGCTCCGTGGTGTTGAACTGCGCCCCGAAGCCCCCGGTCAGCACCAGCCGCGTGCCCGGCGTCTCCAGCAGTTCCACGGCGTGAAGGGTGCGCGCCCGCGCGATGCTGCTCAGCGTGCCGTCCGCGTCGTTCGGTGCCGCCAGGACGGCCACCGCCCGCCGGCCGTTCCCCGGGGACGGGACCGCCGGCACGGCGGGAAGCCCGTCCAGCGCCCGCGCGTACTCCCGGAACAGCGGGCCGCCCGCGCACGCCCGGAGGGCCGCCAGCTCGGCCCAGTCCGCGGAGAACCCGATCTGTCCGGACATGACCAGCGAGGTGCCGGTGGCCGCACCCCCGCGGACCCGCGCCGGCGCGTCGGCGGACAGGCCGAGCCGGAGCCGGACCGCCGGTGAGTCGCCCCACCAGCAGCCCAGCAGGTCGTCGGCGCCGAAGACCAGCCCGAAGGAGGTGGTGCGCGGCCGGGCCCCGCCGCCGGTCACGGTCACCTGGACCGTGAGACGGGCCGCACGGTCGTCCGGCGGACAGAACGGCAGCGTCTTGTCCACGACTTCGAACAGCTGGTCCACGACGGCCCCCGGGCTCAGGAGTTGGCGAACTGACGGTAGTACAGGACCGTCTGCTCCAGGTCCGACTCGCGGAACTCGGGGTGCCAGCCCAGCCTGTCCCAGCCCTCGCCCTTCGCCACCAGGTCGGCGCTCCGGGTCTCGCCCTTGCGCATCGGCAGGTACGCGATGCCGGCCGTGGAGCCGGTCACCTCCAGCACCATCCGGGCGACCTCGTTCACGGTGAAGGAGACGCCGGTGCCGCCGTCGAAGACCTCGCGGTCACCGAAGCCGAGCGCCTCGACGAGCATCCGGCCGAGGTCGGCCGAGTACACCAGGTCGACGGTCTGCTCGCCGTCGCCCCAGACCGGGATCGGCTCGTTGTTCCAGGCGCGGAGGGAGAAGGTGGGGACGATCTTCTGCACCCCGTAGTGCTTCTGCCCCGCGCCGAAGGCGTTGAAGGCCCGCACGTGGCTGACCGGGACGTCGAAGTTCGCGTGCCACGCGTAGGAGAGGTTCTGCGCGCACTGCTTGGTGCTCTGGTACACGTTCTGCCAGACCTGCGGCATGGTGATGCCCACGAACCGGGCCCCGTTCTCGCGGCACGCCTCCAGCACGCGGTAGGTGCCCTTGATGTTGACGTCGATCGCGTCCTCGACCGAGGCGAACAGTTCCTCGGTGCCGAGGATGCCGGCGAGGTGGATCACGCCGTCGACGCCCGCGAGCGCGGGCCGCAGCTTGTCGTCCAGCAGGTCGACACCGGACCGGCGGTCGATGGAAACGGCCTCGTGGCCCTGTTCCCGCAGGTACTGCATGGCGTATTGACCGATGAACCCGTCGCCGCCGGTCACTGCGTAGCGCATGTCATTCCTCCGTCGCATCGGGCAAAAAGGGATGAGTGCATTTCGCAGTATCTTTTATGTCAGATCGCGGTCGAATCGGAAAGGACACGGGCTGCCCGGCCGGCTGCCCGGCGTGGATATTTCTCCGTGATGGTGGGCAGATGAGAGGATGATATGACCGATTTATGTTCCTTTGTGACGATGCCTGGCGTGACGGACATCACCTGATCGCGTCCGTTTGATGAACTGCCACAGGCGAAGCACCCGGCCCGCCAGCGCCTTTCCGCACCACCAGTCCATACTGACAGGAGGCACCGTGCCCGTAGGCATCCGAAAGGCCGAGGGATACATTCCGGCCCTTTTTCTGTTATTCCTCGTGGGTATTTCCCAGTCCAGCACCGGCCCGCTCCTGCCGCTGTTCGACAAGCGCTACTCCTCCGGCGCGGCGGGCGTCCCGTACCTGATCACCGCCTTCTTCACCGGCTGCCTGGCCGCGATGGTGATCTCCTCCGCCGTCCGGTCCGTCGGCCGCCGCACGCTCCCGCTCGCCACCGCGCTCTACGCCGCCGGCTGCGCCGGGATCTACCTCTCCGGGAGCCTCGCCGCCGGGCTGCTCGGCTGCGCGCTCGCCGGCTTCGGGGCCGGCACCGTCGTGCTCACCGTGAACAGCGCCTTCGCCCGCCAGGCCAACGGGGTGAGCCTGGTCAACCTCCTCAACGGGGTCTTCGCGCTGGGCACCGTGCTCGGCCCGCTGCTGGCCGGCGCCTCGCTCAAGTGGGGCCGGCCCTACGGCTTCCTCGTCGCGGCCCTCGGGGCCCTGCTCTGCTTCCGCGTCAGCCGGGTCACCGCCTGGGGGCCCCGGGAGGAGCCGGCGGACGGGGGCGCGCCGAAGGCGCTCGGCAGGAACGCGCTGGCCGTCTTCCTGCTGCTCTACCTGGGCTACGGCGGCCTGGAGACGGGAATCGGCGCCTGGGCCGCCAAGGACATCCAGAGCCAGGGCCACAGCGCGGCCGCCGCGGCGAGCATCGTCGCCGTCTTCTGGGGGGCCACCGCGGTGTCCAAGTTCGGCGCGGTGGCCCTGGCCCGCAGGGTGCCGACGGCCGGTCTGGTCATCACCGGACTCGCCGGGACCAGCGTCTTCCTGTTCGTCGCCTCGCTGCCGCACGGGGCGGTCGCCGGCTATCTGCTGGCCGGGCTCGCGCTGGGGCCGGTGTTCCCCAGCGGTCTGGCCTGGATCGCGCAGCGCGGCGGCGACCGCCGGTCCGTGGGGCTCGCCATCGCGGCCTCGATGAGCGGCAGCGTGCTCTTCCCGACGGCGATCGGCTGGTTCGTCGCCACCGACATCCGGGCCGTGCCCTTGGGCCTGGCCTTCATCGGGGCCTGCGCGACCCTCGCCGCCGTCGGGGCGCACCGCACCCGGCGCACGCCCCTCGCGCCGCCGCAGCGCACGGCCGTCGGCGTCGCCGCGTCCGACTGACCGCCGGCCGGCAGGGACTTCCTGCGCCGGCCCCGGCCTTCCGCGGTCTCGGGGCCGGCGCAGGAAGTCGGCCCCGCCGACTTTCCACGCGGGCGGCGTCGGCGGACGACGGCGGGGAGCCGGAAGCGGTCGTCAACGGACCACCCGCACGCGGCGCGGCGGCCACACGACGAGAAGAGCCCGGCCCGTCACCTGCCGAGCACCGATGCACCCGTAGTCACGCGAGTCGTGCGAAACCCTTCGGTTGTCGCCCAGGACGAAGATCCCGCCCGGGGGTACATCGACCCGCTTCCCGTGGCCGAGCGCGCCGTCCGCCGGGGAGCCGCCGCCGACAAGAAGGCTGTCCCCGCCTGTGGCGGCCACGCGCTTGACCATCCTGCGCCCGTCGGCACCGTCGGCACCGTCGGCACCGCCGGTGAAGACGACCACCTGGCCGCGAGCGGGACAGCGCCGCGTCAGCACCGACCTCCGGAGCACCAGGAGCCGGTCGTCGACGACCAGGGTCGGCGCCATGGACTCCGACGCTATCCGGACGAAGGAGGTCGACGACACCACGGCCATGACCGCCAGCGCCAGTCCGGCCAGGTACACGATCTCGGCGGTGTGCACGGGCTTCTCCCCTGGCCGAGCGTCAGAAGGCCCGCCCCGCCCGGCCTCGGCGGGGCGGACCCGGAAGGTCAGCGGCCGAGCGCGAGCCTGAAGTCGGGGATGGTCCGACGTTGATCTCCGATCCTGAAGACGGCCGAGGCCCGCCTCACCCGGTACGTGATGCCGCCCAGCAGGGTGTGGCCGCTCTCTCGCGTTGAGAAGGGGGCCGGCAGAAGGCCTTCGTCGAATCCCTCGGGGGTGACGATGTCCAGCTCGACGTACGAGGAGGGTTCGGAGATGAACCGGGTCAGCTCCAGGGGGAACCAGGCGGTGTCGGTCCTGAACGAGTAGTGGACGCTGCCGCCGGGCGCGAAGTTGACGAACTCCGACGAGTCCGCCCGCGCGCTGTGGAAGTACGAGCGGAGGAACAGGTCCTGGCGTCCGCCGTTGAAGACGATCACGGCCCGCTGGAGCACCAGGCTGCAGGCCACGAACGATCCCGGATCGGAGACGCTCGGATGGTCCACCAGCGCCATGAAGATGGTGTTGCCGCTCTTGAGGTAGTCGTCGAAGACGCTCAGGGGTTCGGGCTCCATCTCGATCCCGTAGCGCCCCTGCCAGCGCACCAGCTCGTCGGGAGTCCACGCGGTGCAGGCGTTGAACACGTCGGACGTGCGAAGGCCCCGCAGATACTTCTCCGGGTAGTCCGAGGGAATTCCCGGCCCGGTGGCCCGCTCCACCCGCTCGAAGACATCGCCGTCCGTCAGCGTCACCCGCGCTTCCCTCGGGGCGGGTCCCGCCCACGTGACGACGAGCCCGCCGTCGAAGTACATGGGCGCGTCGCCGCACTTGAGATCGGCGTAGGCGGGTCGTGCGAGGCGGACCAGGACGCCTGTCAGGACGCCTGTCAGAACGACCGCCACGCACGTCATGGCAAGAATGAACATGAAACTCTCCCGTCGGTCACGACTGGAGGCAAGGGGGGATGGCGATCCCGGGAGCCCTTGAGATCGCCATCAAGCCTAGTCGCCGCACACCTGGTTCGCATCCGCACGGTCAGCGTTCGGTCACGGGGTGGAGCCCCCGGGGCGCGTGGTGGCGATCGGGCGGCGGGCCTCCGAGCGCGTCTGCGGCCGGGCCTCGGCGCGTTCCTGGGCGGCCATCACCTCGTCGCCGTGCTCGAAGGCCCAGGCGCCGACGGCGTCGATGGGCGCGAGGAAGGTGCGGCCGAGCGCGGTGAGCCGGTACTCGACGCGCGGCGGGGCGCCGGGCAGGGCGTGGCGCTCGACCAGACCGTTGAACCGGAGCCGGTGCAGGGTCTCGGTGAGGACCTTGGAGCTGATGCCGCCGATCCTCTCCCGCAGCTCGACCGGGCGCAGCGGCCCGTCGCGCAGGGCCCACAGGACCACGGCGTTCCAGGTGTTGGCGAGCAGGTCGAAGGCGAGGCGGGCGCGGCAGTCGGCGAGGAAGCTGTCGGTGGTCACGTACCGAATGGTGCCTGACGGGTTCTCTAGCGTCGGCGGGGACGGCTTCGGACGACCCGCGGAGGACTGCGTGATGAGGATCGGTGTACTGGGTACGGGCAACATGGCGGACGCGCTCGCCACGCACTGGGCCCGGGCCGGGCACGAGGTGACGGTCGGCGGGCGGGACGCCGCCGCGGCCGAGCGGCTCGCCCGCCGGATCGGCGGCGGCGCGCGGGCCGCCGGGCTGCGGGAGGCCGCCGCGTTCGGCGAGGTGGTGCTGGCCGCGCTGCCCTTCGCGGCGGGCGCGCAGGTGGCGGGGGAGCTGCGCGCGGAACTGGAGGGCACGGTGCTGCTCGACTGCTCCAACCCCGTCGGCCCCGGCTTCCGGCTGCTGACGGACGGCGGGCCCCCGGCCGCGCGGCGGCTGGCCGCGGCCGCCCCCGGCGCCGAGGTGGTCAAGGCGTTCAACCTCTGCCACGAGGACGTGTGGCGGATGCGCCCGCCCGTCTTCGACGGCAGGCCGCTGGCCGTCCCGGTCTGCGGCGACGACCCGGCGGCGCTCGACCGGGCGCACGAGCTGGTGCGGGACACCGGCTGCCGGCCGGTCGCCGCCGGCGGGCTGGACCGCGCGGGCCTGCTGGAGGCGACCGCCGCGCTGTTCATCGGCCTGTGGGTCGGCGAGGGCGAGGACGCGCAGGCCATCGCCCCGCCCCTGGCCTACGCGTCCGGCCCGGCGGCCTGACCCGGCGGCCCGACACCGGAGGGCGGCGGGCCGGACTGCCGCACGCGGTCCGCGCGCCGGCGCCGGCACTCGGCGAGCGCCGGCGCCACGCCGCCGTGGGTGTCGCCGTTCGCCGTGTCCAGGAGTTCGCCGCCGGCCACCAGCGCCGCCCAGTACGCCGTCGGCCGGCCGCCGCCGGCGCGCACGGCGGCGCGCAGGTGCTCCGCGATCGCCCGCTCCCGCGCGTCGAGCCGCCTCGGGAGGTCGAACACGCCGATCGTGCCGAGGAGTTCGCCGTACACCTGCTCCTCGCCGGGCCGGAGCCCGCCCCGCACCTGCTCCGGGGCGGCGTGCAGCCGACGGCGCAACTCCGGCTCGGGGATCCCGAGCGCCCGGCCGACGGCCGACGCGGCGTCCCACCACCGGAGCGTGCCCTCGGCCAGTTGACCGCAGACCAGGGCCGGCGTCGCGCCCGACCGCAGGCGCTCCCGTGCCTCCGCGACGAGCGACCCGGTCGTCCAGCTGGCCCCGCCGCCGGCGGTGGGACCTCCGGTCATGCGCCCGGCTGCGGGCGGACGGTGAGGATCTGTTCGGCCTGGCCGACCGGGCCGTCCACGTCGTGCAGCACCGTGCTGGTGAGGCCCTGGCCGGTCGGGCCGAAGGTGACGGTGGTGTCCAGGCCCGTCCAGGGACCGCGCGGGCGGCGGTGCAGGTGGATGGTCAGGTCGACGTTGGGGAACATCCACGCCGTCGGGTCCTGCTGCGGGGCGATGCCGTTGGCGGTGTCCACCAGGGCGACGAAGGACGCCGACGGGCTGCTCGGCTCGCCCGCGACCAGGTCGACGCGCGAGGAGATCCAGGCCGTCGCGCGGCCCCGGCGCACCGGCGGCACCCGGCGCACGTCGATGGAGGAGATGTAGCCGCCGCTCCACGCGTCGGCCATCGTCCAGGCGGGGAGCGACCCGGGCGCGGGCAGCGGCTCGCGCGGGCTGTCGGCGACGACCGAGGTGTCCAGGGTGGCCAGCAGCCAGGCGCGGGCCCGTACGACGGCGCGGCCGCCGATCGTCACGGTCGCTTCGAGGAGTTCGATGGTGCGCCCGGGGCGGACGGTCCGCACGGTGATCTCGCACTCGTCCAGCGCGATCCGGCCCAGGATGTCGTAGCTGATCCGGGCGAGTGCCAGGCCCCGGGGGCGCTCGGCGAGGTACCGGTCGATCGCGTGCACCACCAGGCCGGCCAGCGGACTGAAGTGCTGCTCGTCGGCGCTCCACGCCCCGCCCGCGTACGCGGTGGGCTTGAACGTGTGCTCGCCCGTCCGCTCGTAGTAGCTCTCGCGCGCGTTCGTGCTGGTGGTCACGGGATCCGTCTCCTCGACCGGGGCAGGTGCATCGGTCACGAATCGTAGGCGGGAGCGGCCGCGGCGGTCGCCGTGATCTACCGCACACCGGTCCAACCGGGGGCGAACGGGACGACGGGCCCTGTCGGCCGGGACACCGGGACGGGGACCGTGAGGAGGGAACGATCCGAACCGGGGAAGCGGGGCGCACGATGGCGGAGTACCGGAACGACCACGGCGCGGACGTCGATCCGCACGACCTCGACCAGGTGGCGTTCCGCTCCGCCGCGCGACGGCGGGCACGCGACGCGCTGCTCGCCGTCAACGCCGACATGCGGCGCAACTACGCCTCCCTCAAGGCCGGGCTGACCACCCACCTCACCCCGGTGATCGTCGTGCAGAACGACTCCCGGGGAGGCCGCTACACCCTCGTCGACGGCGGGGAGCGGGAATCGCTGCACCCCGTCGACGAGGTGTTCGAGCTGGCGAAGTCGGTCGCCCACGTGCCGCTCGGCACCTTCACGATCCTCGCCCCGTACCTCAAGGGCCCCGAGGGGCGCGAATGGGTGCGGCCGCTCCAGGACTTCGCGGCCACCCTGACCGTCGCCCGCCGGCAGCTCGACGGCGCCGGTCTGCCGCCCGGGCCCGCGGCGTCCTCGCGGCGGATCCTCGACGCGGCGCTGCGCTTCGTCGCGACCGCCGTGGAGCGCCCGATGTCCGGCGCCGAGCTGACGAGGGCCTTCACCGGCTTCACCGGCGGCGTGTACGGCGACATCCGCGCCACCATGGACCACGCCGCCAAGGCCCAGACCGCCGGGGTGGAGACGGTGATGCGGCGCTGGCGCCGCCGGGTGGGGGAGCAGCGGTGGAAGGGCCTCTACGTGGTGGTCCTCTCGCTGTGGACGACCTCGGTGCTCAACCAGAACAGCATCATCATCCGGCGGTTCATGGACCCGGCCGCCGTGGCCACGCACCTCATCGACCTGCCGACCGCCGAGACGCCCGCCGACCCCGTCCTCACCGCCCTCGACAACCTCGCCCGGATCGTGCAGGACAACGTCGCCGCCGAGCTGGTGTTCCCCGTCGACCAGGAGATCGCCGACGCGCTCAAGGGGCAGGAGGACCTGCTCTCCGACACCATCCAGGAGCAACTGGCGTGCCCCTACCAGGACAAGCGGGCGGCGGCGGTGGACGGATACCGGCTCGTGCCGCCCGCCGGCCGTGCCGTACGGTGAGCCGCATGGCCCACGCGAAGACCTCCTACGTCTGCCTGCCCTGCCGGGCCTCGTACAAGCAGCCCTACGGCCGGCCGACCGAGGAGCGGCGCTGCCCGCGCTGCGCCGGGACGCTGCGCCACGTGGGCTCCGCCTTCGCCGCCCCGCCCCGCCGCGACACCGCCGCCTGGCGCACCCTCGCGCTGCTGCTCAACGCGGGCATCGGCTTCCACAAGTCCTGCTGCGGCGGCCCGGGTTACCGCCCCCGCACCCGCCACGAGGTGCGCGAGCGCACCGTGTTCGCCCGCCGCTCCGGCGAGCCGCTGGGGCGGGCCCTGCTCCACCGCGAGATCCCCTGGGAGCGCACGGCCGCCTGAGGGGGAGGGGTGGTCGGCATCCCCGCCCGGTGGCGGCCCCGCCCCCCGCGCGGGGCCGGCACCGAGTGGGGGGTGCCCGTCCAGGATGGGGGCGCGGGAGTGGCGGGCGCTTGTACGAAAGCGAACCGCGGGGCGAGCAGGGCGAGCGGGTCGAGCGGGTCGAGCGGAGGATCCGGGGTTCGGGATGACGGGAGGGGCCGTGGGCTCGGAGGACGACCGGGGCGAGAACGTCGAGCGGCGGCCGCCGGAGTGGATGCGCGGCGACGTCGTCCGGTGCCGCGGGTACCGGACGGCCGGCGTCCAGCGCCCGAGGGTCACCCTGCCCAGCGCGGCCGTGACCCTGCTGGTGGGCTGGGGCGAACCGCTGTACGTCCGGCAGGGGTTGGGCGACGCGGAACGCGAGGGGACGCGGCACGCGATGATCGCGGGCCTGCAGACGGCCCCGGTGGTGGCGGGCTACCGGGGCTCGGGCCACGCCGTGGAGGTGGAGTTCACGGCCGTCGGGGCGTTCCGCTTCTTCGGCCTGCCGCTGCACCTGCTCGCCAACGCCGCCGCCCACCCGGACGAGGCGATGGGCCCCGGCTGGACGGCGCGGTTCACCGAACGGCTGGCCGAGGCGCCGGACTGGTCCGCCCGCTGGGCCGTCGTCGACGCCGTCCTCGGGCCGCGGCTCGCGGACGCGCCGCCCGCCACGGACCTCGCCGTCGAGGCCTGGCAGCGCCTGCGCGACGCGCACGGCGGCCTGACCGCGCGGGAACTCGCCGCCGCGACGGGCCGGGGCGAGCGCCGGCTGCAGCACGTGTTCCGGGACCACGTCGGCGTCCCGCCCAAGACGCTGTCCCGGATCCTGCGCTTCCAGCGCGCGCTCACGCTGTCCGGTCTCGGCGACCTCACCCTCGCCGACGTGGCGGCGAGGAGCGGCTACCACGACCAGGCCCACATGAACCGGGACTTCCGTGCCCTGTCCGGCCGCACGCCCGGCGAACTGCGCGGGATCGCCGGGCGGTTGTCCGCTCCCGGCCCCGGGCGGGCCGCCGCGGCGCGGGAGGCCGGCTGCTTCAGCGACTTCTTCGAGCCCGACATCGCGGACTGGTAGCCGTCCCGCCGTCCCGCCGTCCTGCCGTCCTGCCGTCCTGCCGTCAAGTCGGCCGGGGCTGCGCGAAGCCCTTGGCGAGCAGTCGGACGAGATCGCCGCCACCGGGCCGGCTGGACCTCGGCCCCGGGGGACCGCCCACCGTGCTGCCACGGCCGGGCGCCGGCGTTCAGGGCCGGGCGATCCGGGACGCTGTTGCGGGTGATCGCGAATGGGTCTTGAATGGTCCAGACCACAACGGGAGGGATGCAAACCCATGACAGTTCCTCAGCGCACCGTCGTCCTGGGGACGTTGGGCTTCGGCACGATCGTCGACGAGAAGACCTCGTTCCGGATCCTGGACCACTTCGTCGAGAACGGCGGAACGGTCCTGGACACCGCGAACAACTACGCGTTCTGGCTGGACGGCGCGACCGGCGACGAGAGCGAAGCCGTCATCGGCCGCTGGCTGGCCAGCCGCAAGGCGCGCGACCGGGTCGTCATCAGTACCAAGGTGGGCGCCCGGCCCACGGTGCCCGGCGCGGGCTTGGAGGCGGCGGAGGGGCTGTCCGAGAAGGCGGTCCGGGCCGGTATCGAGGGCAGCCTGCGGCGCCTGGGCACCGACCACGTCGACGTGTACTGGACGCACATCGAGGACCGCTCGGTGCCGCTCGCCGAGACCGTGGAGACGCTGGCCGACCTGGTGACCTCGGGCAAGGCGGGCGCGGTCGGCGCCAGCAACCACGCGGTGTGGCGGGTCGAGCGGGCCCGCGCGCTCGCCGGGGACGGTCCGCGCTACGCGCACCTGCAGTACCGCTACTCCTACCTCCAGCCGCGCTTCGACGTGCCGCTGCTCTCCTCCGCCCATGTGCACGTGACCTCCGAACTCCTCGACTACGTCCGCTCCGAGGGCGACCTGCGGCTGTGGGTGTACAGCCCGATCCTCTCCGGCGGCCTCACCCGCGAGGACGTCGAGATCGGCGCCGCCTACGACCACCCCGGCACCCCCAGGCGCCTCGCCGCCCTGCGCGCGGTCGCCGAGGAGACCGGCGCCACCGTCAACCAGGTGGCGCTCAGCTGGCTGCTCGACCACGAGGCGCGGATCCTGCCGCTGGTCGGCGTGAGCAAGGTCGCCCAACTCGACGAGGCGCTCGGCGCCCTCGGCGTGACGCTGACGCCGGAGCAGCGCGAGCGGCTCGACGAGGCCGCGCTGTAGCCCTCGCCCCGCCCGCTCCGCCCGCCCTGAGGGACCGGCCCGCCACCGGCCCGCCGCCGGTCCGGTCCGGTCCCTCAGGCCACCGGGTAGCGTGGGGGCGTCGGGCAGGCAGGTGAGGAGTTCGTGCACGCCGGCACTCAACCACGCGCCACCGACAGCCGCTCGCGCCGGGCCGGTCCGGGTCAGCGGTCGCAGGGGCGCCGGTAGGGCGTGTCGCCGAACAGCTCGCTCCACGTCTCGCGGGTGAGGACGCCGTCGCTGGTCGCGCAGATGCGGGAGATCGCGGCGCCGATGTCGAGGTCCCAGAGGCGGACGGTCCCGTCGGAGCCCGCCACCGCCAGGAGGTCCCCGGTGGGTGAGAAGGCGATGGAGGCGACGGCGCCACTCGGGCCGGTGAGCACGCGGCCGTGTGCCACCGGGCTTCCCGTGGCGGGATCCAGGGAGCTGAGGCGGACGGTGCCGTCGCCGCTGCCGGCCGCCACGGTACCGCCGTCCGGGCTGAACGCGGCTGCCGTGAGGAAGCCGGTCGCGACGGGGAACGGCGGCCGGCGGACGTGGTCGAACCGGGTCCCCGGGTCCCAGATCCTCGTCGTGCTCTCCCAGCCGCCCGCCACCAGCGCGTGCCCGTCGGGGCGGAACGAGAGCCCGGCGACGGGCCCGGGAGGACCGGTCACCGCGGGGCCCGGCGCGGAGGTCGGCCCGTCGGCGCCCACGCCGATCAGGTGGCGTTCGACGCCCATCAGGAGGCCGACCGCGAGGGTCGTGCCGTCGCGGTCGAAGGCCAGCGAGCTCACCGGGTTGCGGGGGGCGGACGGTGCCCGCACGACGTGCGGAGGGCGGCCGCGGTCGACGAGGTCCCACAGGTGGACGGCGCCCGACTCGTGAGCGCTGGCCAGCAGGTGACCGTCGGGCCGGTACGCGAGCGCGACGACGGCGTCGTCGCCGGGCGGCGGAGCGCCGAGGGCGGTGGGCGCGCCGGGGCGGCCCGGGTCGGTGACCTCCACCAGCCGGACCGCGCCCCCGGTCCCGCCGGTCGTCCGGACACCGATCGCGAGGGAGTGCCCGTCGGGGCTGAACGCGAGCGATCGGATCGGCGCCGGGGCCTCGGACCGAACGGACCCGACGGCGACGGGGCGGCCCGGATCGGTGAGACTCCACAGCCGCACCGCGGTGTCCCCGTCGGTGGTCGCGAGCAGCCGGCCGTCCGGGCTGAACGCGACGGGCCCCCCGCCGACGAGCAGGGTCGGCGGAAGGCTCCACAGGGTGACGGTCCCGATGGAGTCGGCCACCGCCAGGGCGCCGTCGGCGACGGCGGGGAGCACGCCGGCCGCGAGCAGCGAGGACTTGCCGGCGCCGGACGGCCCGAGCACGATCGGCGGGCCGCCCTCGCGCAGCCTCCCGTCGAGCCGCCGGAGACGGTGACCTCCAGGTGCCGGGCCGGCTCCTGCGGCTCGGTCACCTCACTCGGCGGCCGGGTGGTGGACGGTGAGGTCGCGGCCGGCCAGGTAGGCGCTGCCGCCGCCGGTGACGTGGGCGGTCATCGTCACCGGCCCGGAAGGGCGCTCGCCGCCGGACGCCCGCAGGCCGTCCACCAGCGCCCGCAGTTCGTCGGCGAGTTCCGGGTGGGTGACGAGCAGCCGGGCGAGCCTCGCCTGCCACTCCTCGACCAGCAGGACCCGCAGGCCGGCGGCGTCGGCGCCGGACTCCTCGGCGGCGAGCAGCTGCTCGCGGGCCTCCTCCAGGTCCTCGGCGACCCGCTCCGGGCGGGCGCGCCGCCACAGGGCCAGGACGCCGGACTTCACGGCCGGCCAGGTGTCGGTGGAGATGGCGCCCACCAGCTGGGTCGCGCCGGTCGTGGCCAGGGTGGTCAGTTCCGAACTGAGGTCCATGGCCCCACGATAGGGGACCGGGACATGGCGCGGCGTCAGAGTGTCACGATCGCAACGAGATCCGCAGGTCCTGGCCCCGGTGGTCGGACATCCCCAGGTCGTCGACGAAGGCGTAGTGCCGCACCGCCACCGCGTGGTTGGTGAACGCCCAGTCCAGGCGCCACCAGTCGGCGCCGAGGACGCCGCCCCAGCTGCCGGGGTAGAGGTCGCCGCTCGCCGAGCGGGCGTCGTCGAAGCGGGCGCGCAGCGGGTCGAGGTCGGCCATGGCGGGGCTGGTGTTGAAGTCACCGGCGATCAGCAGCGGGTTCGGGTTGGCCGCGGCGTCGCGCTCCAGGGCGGTGAACTGCTCGCGGCGGGCGGCGTCGGCCTCCCGGACCACCCGGTAGAACCCGCCGCCGAACACCGACTCCCGGGTGTCCACCTGGACCGGGACGTGCACGTTGTAGAAGGACACCGTGCGCCCGTGCACGTCGAGGTCGGTGCGCAGCACCTTGCGCCTGGTGAAGGTCTCCTCCCACGGCGCGTCCGGTGCCACCGCCGGGCCGACCGGCGGCGTGGCGAGCACCGGGAAGCGGGAGAGGGTGACCAGCTCTCCGGTGACCACCACCTGGTGGCCGGGGAACTCCCGCCGGATGCGGTCGAGTTCACGGACCTCGGTGTGGGTCTCGCGCACCCACGCCAGGTACTCCTGGAGCAGGTAGACGTCGGCGTCGCGGGCGCGCAGGAAGCGGTAGAACGCCTCCGGGTCGTCGGTGGTGTCCCAGTACTCGGTGTTCCAGGAGAACACCGACAGCGCGGGACCGGCCCCGGCGGGCGCCGAACCCGGCAGCAGCGCCGACCAGTTGAGGCCCGTGCGGGGCAGCCCCGCGAGCAGCAGCGCCACCACCGCCGGCACCAGCCACCGCCGCACCGGCGCCGCCGGGGCCGTGCACGCCACCGCGAGCAGCGCCACCGGGACGGCGAGGAACAGCAGCGGCGGCGCCAGCCCGGGTATCAGCCAGAACCACCACCGGCCGCCCGCCAGGAAGTCGAGCAGCAGGAACACCGCCCACAGCCCGACGGCACCGGCCAGCAGGCGCGGACCGGTCGAACGCCACGGGCGCGGGGAAACGGAATCCGGGTCCATGCGGCGGAGCGTAGCAGGCGAACGGAACACCGGAATTCCGGTATCCGCCCCCCGGACATTCCCCATTCCGCGGACCCCGCCGATACGGGGACGATACCCGCCCGATACGGGGCCCGCCTGAACTGGCCCCATGACGTTTTCCGTATCGGTCGTCATCCCGGCCCACAACGCGGCCCGCACCCTCGCGGCCTGCCTGGACTCGGTGTACGCCCAGACCCATCCTCCGCACCAGGTGATCGTGGTGGACGACGGCTCCACCGACGCCACCGCCCGCATCGCCGAGAACCACCCGCGGCCCGCGCAGGGCCCGCCGTGCACGCTGATCCGCCGGTGGCCCAACCGCGGGGTCTCCGCCGCGCGGAACGCCGGAATTGCCGCGGCCAGTGGCGACGTCGTCTTCTTCCTGGATTCCGACGAGGCGCTGACACCCGATTCGGTGGCGAATGCGCTGGAAATCCTCGCGGAGGACCCGGAATGCGGCTGCGTACACGGAGTGATCGCCCCTGAGCCGCTGTTCGACGACGGCCCGGTGGAGCGCTACCGCGTCCTGCACGCGCACTGGTGGCGGGCGCGCGGCGCCGGCGTCGTGGAGACCGCGTTCTTCGCCCAGGCGGCCGTCCGGCGCGAGGTGTTCGAGCGGATCGGCGGCTTCGACGAGAGCCTGCGCGACTCCGAGGACCTCGAACTCAGCGACCGGCTCGCCCCGCACTACCGGATCGTGCTCACCGACCGGGTGGTCGCGCACCACGACGAGGTCGACCGGCTCGGCCCGCTGCTCGCCGAGACGTACCGGCGGGCGCTGGTGCTCGTCCCGGCGCTGGTCGCGGCGCGGCGCGGCGGACGGCGCAACCTCACCGCCAACAGCCCCGCCTCGGTCGCCGCCGCCGCGTTCACCCTGGCCGCCCTGCCGCTGGCCCGCCGCCGCCCGCTGCTGCCCGCCGCCGGGCTGGCCGCCTTCTGCGCCGCCAACGCCGGGCTGCTGCGCTTCGCCGCCCGGCAGCACGGGCCCGCCTTCGTGCCGTACACGGCCGGGGTGCACTTCCTGGTCATCGGCTCGCTGCTGACCGGCGCGGGCGTCGGCGCCCTGCGGATGCTGCTGCCCCGGAACCCGGCCGCGGCGAAGGAGCGGACGGCGTCACCGGCGGGGGAGCGGCCCTGATGGCGCGGCGGCTGCGCGCCCTCCTCACCCCCGCCATCGTCCTCGCCGCCCTGGTCGGCGTCGGCCTGCTGCTGCGCCACGAAGGCCCCGTCGCCGCCCGCGCGCTCGCCCGCGCCGACGCCGTCCCGCTGCTGCTCGCCGCGCTCGCCGCCAACGTCGCCGGCCTGGTGCTCGCCGTGCACGCCTGGCGGGTGCTCGTCCCCGCCCCGCCCGGCAGCGCCCCCGGCACCCCGGGCCCGATCCGCGGCCTGACCGCCGCCCGGATCTACTTCCTCGGCCAGCTGTCCAAGTACCTGCCCGGCCGGGTCTGGGGCGTGGTCACCCACGTCACCCACGGCCGCGAGGCCGGCGTGCCCGCCGCCGCGATGACCTCCGCCTACCTGCTCAGCCTCGCCCTCACCGTCCTCACCGGCGCCGGCGTCAGCCTGCTCGCCGCACCCGCCGCGCTGCCCGGACAGTGGTTCTGGCTCTGCCTGCCCGCCGCCGGCTTCCTCGCCTGCGCCGCCCGCCCCGCCCTGGCCACCCGCCCGGTCGCCGCCCTCGCCCGGCTCGCCCGCCGGCCGATCGAACCGCCGCCGGACGCCGCCGTCCGCCGGGCGATCGCGCTGGCCGTCGCCTCCTGGCTGGTCTCCGGACTGCACCTGTGGTTCCTCGCGGTCGCCCTCGGCGCGCCCGCCGCCGCCTCCGCCGGACCGGGCATCGGCGCGTTCGCGCTCGCCACCGTCGTCAGCAGCCTGGCCGTGGTCGTCCCCGACGGCTGGGGCGTGCGCGAACTCACCATCGCCGCCGCGCTGGCCACCGTCCTGCCCGGCGGCACCGCCGCGACCGCCGCCGTCGCCAGCCGCGTCGTGTGCGTGGTCGCCGAACTCGGCAGCTCGGCCGCCGTCCTCGCCTGGTCCCGGCTGCGCACCGCGCGCCGCACCCCCGCCGACGGCACGCCGCCCGCCACCCCGCCCGCCGACCGCACCCCACCCGCCCCCGCCACCCCCGCCCCGATGGGAGACACCCGTGTACACCCTTGACGACGCCGAACGCTTCGAGGTCGGCGAGGTGCACGACCTGTACCGCCGATACGTGAACAAGAGCCAGGTCTCGCTGATGACCTCCTTCGGCTTCGGCCGCGAACTCGTCGCCCACGCCGAGGGCGCCCACCTCACCCTCACCGACGGCCGGCGGATCCTCGACGTCACCGGCGGCGTCGGCGTGCTCAACCACGGCCACAACCACCCCCGCATCCTCGCCGCCCGCGAACGCTTCGCCCGCGAGCACCGGATGGAGGTCCACAAGACCTACTTCTCGCCCTACCTCGCCGCACTCGCCCACAACCTCGCCGAGGTGCTGCCCGGCGACCTGTCGATGTCCTTCCTCCCCAACTCCGGCGCCGAGGCCGTCGAGGGCGCCGTCAAGCTCGCCTACAAGTACCACCAGGGCAAGCGCGGCACCGTGCTGCGCGCCGACCGCGCCTTCCACGGCAAACTCCTCGGCTCCGGCGGCCTCACCGGGCAGGCCCAGTTCGCCTTCCCGACCATCCCCGGCATCGACACCTTCACCTACAACGACCTCGCCTCGGTGCGCCGCGCCGTCGCCGCCCACCCCGGCGACGTCTACGCGATCCTCATCGAACCGTTCAGCGCCTCCACCATCGAGGCCTGCTCCGAGGAGTTCCTGCGCGGGCTGCGCGAGCTGTGCGACCGCGAGAAGATCGTGCTGATCTTCGACGAGATCTACACCGGCTGGGGCAAGACCGGCACCCTCTTCCACTTCATGCGCTACCCCGGCCTGCTGCCCGACGTCCTCACCACCTCCAAGTCCTTCGGCGGCGGCAAGTCCTCCATCTCCGCGTTCATCGCCCGCGAACCCGTCTTCCGAAAGGCCTACGACAACCTCGGCGACGCCCTGCTGCAGTCCACCTCCACCACCTACTACGGCTTCGGCGAGGAGTGCGCCACCGCCCTGGAAGCCGTCAACATCGCCGTCGAGGACGACTACCCGGCCCGCGCCCGCGCCATCGGCGCCGTCCTCGAACCCGGCCTGCGCCGCCTCGCCAAGGAACACCCCGACACCGTCTCCCGGGTCGACGGCGCCGGCGCCCTGTGGGGCGTGTTCATCGACGGCGGACCTCGCATCCTCGACCTGGTCGCCAAACTCGCCCCCGGCGGCATGGCCCGCGACCCCCGGTTCAAGACCAAGCTCGTCACCTGCGCCGTCATCAACGCCCTCTACCAGGACCACGGCATCTTCGCCTACTACACCCTCAACGGCCGCAACCCGCTCATCATCGGCCCCTCCCTGGTCACCGACCCCGCCGACGTCGAACGCACCGTCGACGCCCTCGGCGCCGTCCTCGACCAGAGCCTCGGCCGCCTCGTCACCCGCTTCGTCAAGCAGAAGGTGGGCTCGCAGTGGTGACCCCCGGCCCTCCCCGCGCCCGCACCGTCGCCGTCACCGGCGCCGCCGGCATGCTCGGCTCCCGCCTCGCCGAACGCCTCACCGCCGACGGCCACCGGGTGCGCGGCATCGACCTGCGCCCCGGCCCCGGCGTCGAGGTCGTCGGCGACATCCGCGACCGCGCCGCCCTCGACCGCGCCCTGCACGGCGCCGACGCCCTCGTGCACGCCGCCGCGGCCCTGCCCAGCTACCCCGACGAGCAGATCCGCTCGATCATCGTCGACGGCACCCGCGCCGTCCTCGCCGCCGCCCGCGCCGCCGGCACCCCGCGCGTCGTGCACATCTCCTCCACCGCCGTCTACGGCCTGCCCCGGCGCGTCCCCACCCCCGAGACCCACCCCCGCGAACCCGTCGACACCTACAGCCGCGCCAAGGCCGCCGCCGAGGAGATCGCCGAACGCCACCGCGCCGAGGGCCTGTGCGTGCCGATCCTGCGCCCCAAGACCTTCGTCGGCCCCGGCCGGATGGGCCTGTTCGCGATGCTCTTCGAATGGGCCGAGGAGGGCCGCAACTTCCCCGTCCTCGGCCGCGGCGACGTCCGCACCCAGATGTTCGCCATCGACGACCTCGTCGACGCCGTCGTCACCGTCCTGCACGCCCCCGACGACGTCGCCAACGACACCTACAACCTCGCCGCCGCCGAGTTCGGCACCCTGCGCGAGGACTTCCAGGCCGTCCTGGACGCCGCCGGCCACGGCAAACGCGTCGTCGGCCTGCCCGCCCGCCCCGCCCTCGCCGTCCTCGACACCCTGCAGCGCGCCCGCCTGTCACCCGTCTACGGCCGCCTGCTCCACAAACTCACCGCCGACTCCTACGTCTCCATCGACAAGGCCCGCGACCGGCTCGGCTTCGCCCCCCGGCTCTCCAACCAGGACGCCATCCTGCGCACCTACCACTGGTGGCGATCCGCCCGCCACGAAACGCCGGCCGGCCGCGCCGCCGGCCCCAACGCCGGGCGCACCAGCCGCGACCCGTGGAGCCAGGGACTGCTGTCCGCCGTGAAGATCTTCTTCTGAGGAGCGCTCCGCCATGACCTCCCTGAGCGAACAGAGCTCGCAGTACGACAAGAGCTCACCGCACGCGCAGAGCACGGCGGGCGAACCACCCGAACCCGCCCGACGCCCCGCCGGCCCCTCCCGCCTGCCCGCCCCGCTGGCGCTGCTGCGCCCCGGACAGTGGCCCAAGAACGTCCTCGTCGTCCCGCTGCCCCTGCTCGGCGCCGACCCCGCCTGGGACATGGCCGCCCGGACCGCCCTCGCCATGGCCGCCTTCGTCCTCGCCTCCTCCCTCGTCTACGTCGTCAACGACCTCGCCGACATCGAACGCGACCGCCGCCACCCCGTCAAACGCCACCGCCCGCTCGCCGCCGGCCGCATCACCCCGCGCGCCGCCGTCGCCCTCGCCGGCCTGCTCGCCGCCCTGCTCGTCCCGCTGCTCGCCGCCTGCGGGCCCGGCGTCGCCGCCCCCGTCCTGCTCTACCTCGCCGTCAACGCCGCCTACAGCTGGAAACTCAAACACCTGCCGCTGCTCGACGTCTTCGTCGTCGCCACCGGCTTCGTACTGCGCCTGCTCGGCGGCTACGGCGCCAGCGGCCGCCCGCTCGCCGCCTGGCTCCTGCTCACCGTCCTCACCCTCTGCCTGGTCCTCATCGTCGGCAAACGCCGCCACGAACTCGGCGTCGCCGGCAGCGGCCACCGCCCCGCCCTGGTCGGCTACTCCGCGCACTTCCTGGACCTCGTCCTCGTCCTCTGCTCCGGCCTCACCGTCGTCGGCTACCTGCTCTACCTGCGCACCGAGTCCGGCTACGAGACCGGCGCCCTGCTCACCGCCCCCTGCGCCCTGTTCGCGCTCTTCCGCTACCTGCAGATCGTCGTCGTCCACGCAGAGGGCGGCAACCCCGTGCGCACCCTGCTGCGCGACCGCGCCATGCTCGCCACCGCCGCGCTCTGGGCCGCCCTCCTGCTCACCTTCCAGCTCACCTGACGCCCCCCGGCGTCGACCCACCCGCCGTCCGAACGAGGAGCCATGCCCGCCACACCGCTCGTCTCGGTGGTCGTACCGATGTACAACGACAGCCGCACCGTCGACCTCTGTCTGCAGTCCGTCCTCGCCCAGAGCCACCCCGCGACCGAGGTGATCGTCGTCGACGACGCCAGCACCGACGACTCCGCCGAACGCGCCGCCGCCCACCCCGTCACCCTGGTCCGCGCCGAACGCAACGGCGGACCGGGCGCCAGCCGCAACCTCGGCGTGCGGCACGCCACCGGCGACATCGTCCTCTTCCTCGACGCCGACCTCGCCGTGCACCCCGACGCCGTCGCCGAAACCGTCGCCCTGTTCACCGAACACCCCGAGTACGGCGCCGTGTTCGGCGTCCCCGACAAGGAACCCCTGTTCCCCGAAGGACCCGTCGGCCAGTACCGCATCCTCCAGTACCACTACTGGCGCAAGAGCGCCGAAGGCCTGGTCAGCGGCGGCTTCTACGCCCTCGGCGCGGTGCGCCGCGACGCCTTCCTGGAGGCCGGCTGGTTCAACCCGGCGCTGCGCCAGACCGAGGAGATCGACCACGCCGAACGGCTCGCCGCCCGCCACCCCATGCTGCTCACCTCGCGCATCCGCGGACGGCTCTCCGACGAGAACCGGATGCGGCCGCTGCTGCGCAAGGCCTTCGTCCGCAGCCGCCTGCGGGTGCCGTTCTACCTCGACCGGGGCCGCGCCATGCAGGGCATGGAGACCCCGGGCCGGGCCGCCGCCTCGCTGCTCGCCGCGCTCACCCTGCTCAGCCTGCCGCTGATCGCCTGGCAGCCGCTCGCCGCGCTCGCCACCGCCCTGCTGCTGGCCGCCTTCGTGCTCGCCGACCTCGGCCAGTACCGGTTCGTCCGCCGCGAGCGCGGCTACCGCTTCCTCGCCTTCTTCACCCTCTGCCACCTGCTGATGAACGCCGTGGTCACGGCCGGGCTCGCCGCCGGGCTCGCCCAGTTCGCGGTCAGCCGCCGCTTCCGCCGGATGTACCGGCGGGACGGAGCGGACGACGGCGACGAGACGGCGGAAGCGGCGGAAACGGCGGCGCGCGAACCGGCGCCGGAACCGGAACCGGAACCCACCCGCGCCCGGCGCGTCGCCCGCCGGCTGCGCACCTGGTACGGCCGCACCCTGGTCGGCCTCACCGGCCTGTGGCTGCTCTACGCCTTCGTCCGCTGGTCGGTCAGCGGCCGCTGGCACTGGGCGATCCTGCTGGACGCCGTCCCCCCGCTGTTCCTGGTCGGCATCCCGCTGTTCCTGCTGCTCGCCGCCACCGCCGCCTGCGGCCCCCGCCGCACCTGGGCCCTCGGCCTCGCCCTGCCCCCGCTGCTGCTCGCCCTCACCACCGGCTCCGGCATCAACTGGCCCGCCCTGTGGCACGGCGAGCGCCCCGTGCCGCCCGGCGCCCTGCACGTGGTCTCCTTCAACACCCAGTACTGGGCCGCCTCCACCGGCGTCGACAAGCTCTACGACCTGATCCACCGTCAGGACGCCGACGTCTACCTCTTCCAGGAGCACGTCGTCTGGCAGCCCGGCCTCGGCGAGGACGGCTACCGCCGGCTCGACGACGACGCCCGCCTGGCCGCCGAGTTCCCCGGCTACCACATCGCCCGCACCGGCGAACTGCTCACCGTCTCCCGCTACCCGATCACCTCCCAGCGCTCCGTCGGCCCCGGCGCCGCCCTCGGACCCGACCCCTCCTTCAGCCGGATCTTCGCCCGGGACAAGGTCATGCGCACCGACCTCCAGGTCGGCGCCACCCTGCTCAGCGTCTACAACGTGCACGTCACCGTGCCGCTCGCCCCCGACCTCGACCCCTTCTCCGGCTTCGACTTCGACTCCTACTTCAAGCGCAAGTTCGCCTGGCGCCAGGAGGAGATCCGCGGCCTGGAGGCCGACCTCAGGAACAACCCCAACCGGACCCTGATCGCCGGCGACTTCAACGCCAGCCCCGCGATGCGCGACCTGGACGGTGTGCGCTCGCTGGCCGACGATGCGATTCGCGCCAACAACGACCTCCTGCCGCTGAGTTGGAAGTTCTCCGCACCCGCCGGATTCGACTGGGACAGCGCCGTCAACCGCCCCTACCCGTTCTGGCGGCTGGACTGGAGCTTCACCCGCGGCCCCGTCACGGTCCACCGCTACGACTTCCGCCCCGCCGAGGGCATCTCCGAACACCGGCTGCAGGACCTCTGGCTCTCGCTCTGAACACCCCCCGAAAGGACCCCCATGCTGCTCAAGGACCTGCGCACCGCCGTCCGCACCGCCTCCGGCGTCGAACTGATGGAACGCGTGCCGGCGCTGCGCCGCCCGATGGACTGGCTCGGCGAGCGGCCCGTGCTGCACGGCCTCACCCTGTGGGCCTTCGGCCTGCGCAAGCCGCTGTTCTGGGACCACGTGGTCACCCCCGAGCCGCGCGCCGAACTCGCCGAGGTGCGCGCCCTGCTGGAGCAGAACCGCGAGCGCTACGCCGAACGCCTCACCGGCTTCCTGGAGTTCGAGGAGCTGCTGCGCGGCATCCCGCTGCGCGGCACCGCCGCCGGCTCCACCCCGTACTGGAACAACGGCTGGCTGCCGCCGCTGGACGCGCTCTCGCTCTACGGCTTCCTCGCGGCCGAGCGCCCGGCCCGCTACCTGGAGATCGGTTCCGGCAACTCCACCAAGTTCGCCCGCCGGGCCGTCGAGGACCTCGGGCTGAGCACCCGGATCACCTCGATCGACCCGGCCCCGCGCGCCACCGTCGACCGGCTCTGCGACGAGGTCGTCCGCACCCCGCTGCAACACGCCGACCTGGCCGTCTTCCGCGAGCTGGAGCCGGGCGACCTCGTCTTCTTCGACGGCTCGCACCGGCTCCACATGGGCTCGGACGTCGCGGTGTTCTTCTTCGAGGTGCTGCCGGTGCTCAAGCCCGGGGTGCTGGTGCACGTGCACGACATCATGCTCCCGGCGGACTACCCGCAGTCCTGGCGCTGGCGGCACTACTCCGAGCAGTACCTGCTGGCCGCGCTGCTGACGGCCGCGCCCGGGCGGTTCGACGTCGAGCTGCCGGACGCCTTCGTGCACGCCGACCCGCAGCTGCGGCGGATCGCCGAGCCGCTGTGGCGCCGGCTCGGGGTCACCGAGCACTACGAGCCCGGGTCGTTCTGGTGGCGGCACGCGGGCTGAGCCGCGGCCCTGGGCCGCTCCTCACCGGTGGCGGTCGGGCGGTCGGGCGCCCGGCCGGTCGGGCGGTCAGGCGGTCGGGCAGGCGCCGTTGAGGATGCCCTGCTCCAGCGCCCGCAGTTCCTGGCCCGGTTCGAGGCCCAGCTCCTCGACCAGGTGGGCGCGCAGCGTGCGGTAGACGCCGAGCGCCTCCACCGTCCGCCCGGAGCGGTGCAGGGCGTGCATCAGCAGCCCGTGCAGGTGCTCGCGGAACGGGTGCGCGGAGACCAGCTGGACGAGTTCGCCGACCAGGTCCTCGTGCCGGCCGAGGGCCAGCTCCAGCCGCACCCGCTCCTCGACGGCGCGCAGCCGGTTCTCCTCCAGACGGCGGGCCGAGGACTCCAGCGCGGGGCAGTCCAGGCCCGTCATGGCCGGCCCGGTCCACCGGGCGAGGGCCTGGCGCAGGACGGCGACGGCCTCCGCGAGGGCGCCGGAGGCGGCCCGCAGCCGGGCGCGGGCGACCTCCTCGCCGAACAGCGCGGCGTCCAGCTCGTCGGGTCCGACCCGCAGCCGGTAGCCGTTGGGATGGGTCTCGATGACGGGCGGCGCGCCCGCGTCGGCCAGCGCGCGGCGCAGCTGCGAGACGCAGATCCGGATCTGCGTCCGGGCGCTCGCGGGCGGCGCCGCGCCCCACAGGTTGTCCACCAACCGGTCGAGCGGGACCACCCAGTTGGGGGTCAGGGCGAGGGTCGCCAGCACGAGCTGCGGCCGCCGGCCGCCGAGCGGCACGGCTCTTCCCCCGACCTCGACTTGGAGTGGTCCCAGGACATGCACCAGCACAACACAGCCCCCGTTCGTCGCTCTCACCTGCGCCGAAATGGCGCCGAGGGAAGCGGAGTCGACTCCGCCGCCGGGCGCCGCCTGGCAGCATGGTATAGACCTTTTGGGGGTGTCAAGGGCATCTCAAGAGTGCCGGCTGGCCGGATCCGGCGCCTGGATCCGGCTCGCCGGAACCGGGCCGACCGGCCCGCGCCGCCCACCTGACCGCCTGAGGGACCGTCAGGGACTGCTGCTCAGCGCGTAGGTGCGGAAGGTGGCCAGCAGCGGCAGCACGTCGGTCTTGCTCGGCTCCTCGGTGACGGCCCGCATGGCGTCGATCACCGCGTGGGCGATCACCTTCACCACGGCGAGGTCGTCCCCAGCCGTCTCGCCCCAGGCGCACAGCGTCCGGGTGAGCAGGGCGCTCATCCGGGCGCCGATGTTGGAGCTCACCGCGTCGGTGAGCTCGGCCAGCTCCTCGTCGGTCATGCTGGAGCGCAGGCCGAAGGCCAGCGCCATCAGCGTGTCCACGGCGTGCTCGCCGTAGAGCGCGACCAGCGCGGCGAGCGGTCGCTCGGCCGGTCCGCGCGCGGCCAGCGCGGCCAGGGCCTCGTCGTCGTCCTTCCACGCCGCTTCGAGCGCGGCGAGGGCCCGCAGGGCCTCGTCCACCATCAGGCCATCCGTCATGCGGAGAACCGTATGCACCCCTACCGCGCGGCGGGCCGGGTCGGGCGAGGATCTCACCCGTTCGAGCGACAAACGCGCTCTTCCGCCGTGCGGGCGCCGATGGCTGCTTCGGCGGGGTCCGCACGGTGCGCGGGCCGGGGCGTCAGCCGGCCGCGGGCCCGCCCCCGAAAGCGGCGGGGAGGGCGGCCGGGAAGGCGGCGGCGAAGGCGGCGGCGTCCCAGTGGCCGTGCAGGGCGGGCGCGAGCGCGGCGGTGGCGAGCGCGGGGAAGTCCGCGGCCCGCGCGGCGTGTTCGGGCAGCGCGCCGAGCAGCGGGGCGCCCGCGGCGCGCGGCAGGTCGGCCAGGTTGCAGCGCTCGGCGAGGCCGGGGGAGCCGGGCCAGGCGCCGACCACCACGCCGAGCAGCGGCAGCGCGCGCGCGGTCAGCGCCTCGGCGGTCAGCGCCGTGGTGTTCAGCGTGCCGAGACCGGCCGAGGCCACCAGCAGCACCTCGGCGGGCAGGCCGAGTTCGCGCACCGCGCGGGCCTGGTCGGCGAGCGTGCGGCCCTGCTCGTCGTAGCGGACCAGCAGTCCGCCGGCGCCCTCGACCAGCACCAGGTCGTGCCGCTCGGCGAGCCCGGCGACCTCCTTCGCCACGTCCTCCGCCGCCAGGCAGGGCAGCCCGGACCGGCGGGCCGCCGTGTCGGGCGCCAACGGCTCGGGGTAGCGGGTAAGTTCACGCAGCGTCAGCTGTCCGGGGCGGGAGGCGGCGGGCCCGGCCAGCCGGTCCGCCTCCTGGACGTCCCCCGGCTCGTCGGGCGCGACGCCGGTCTGCCCGGGCTTGAGCACCGCGACCCGCAGCCCGGCGCGCAGCGCGCTCGCCGCGAGGGCCGCCGTGGCGACGGTCTTGCCGACCTCGGTACCGGTGCCGGTCACGAAGACGACCCGGCCGGCCGCTCCCGCCGCGTTCACGCCGTTCACGCTGTTCATCCCGTTCCTGTGGTCCGTCCCGCTCATCCCGCCACCGCCGCCGCCGTCACGGCCGCGGCGATCCGCGCCACGTCCCCGTCGCCGGTCACGTACGGCGGCATCGTGTAGACGAGGTCGCGGAAGGGGCGCAGCCAGACGCCCTCGCGCGCGGCGGCCGAGGTCGCGGCGGCCATGTCCACCGGGTGGTCCAGCTGGACGACGCCGATCGCGCCCTGCACCCGGACGTCCTTGACGCCGGGCAGCGCGGCCGCGTCCGCCAGGCCCGCGCGCAGCCCGGTCTCGATCCGCTTGACCTCGGTGGGCCAGTCCTGCCCGAGCAGCAGGCCGATCGAGGCGTTGGCGACCGCCGCCGCCAGCGGGTTGCCCATGAACGTCGGCCCGTGGGCGAGCACGGGCATCTCGCCGCGGCTGATGCCGTCGGCGACCTCCGCCGTGCAGAGCGTCGCCGCCAGGGTGAGGTAGCCGCCGGTCAGCGCCTTGCCCAGGCACATCACGTCCGGGGCGACGCCCGCGTGATCGGCGGCGAACAGCGCGCCGCTGCGGCCGAAGCCGGTGGCGATCTCGTCGAAGACGAGCAGCACCCCGTGCAGGTCGCACAGTTCGCGCAGCATCCGCAGGTAGGCGGGGGAGTGGAAGCGCATCCCGCCGGCGCCCTGCACCACCGGTTCGACGATCACCGCCGCCAGATCGTCGGCGTGACGCTCCATCAACTCGCCGAAGGCGCGGGCGTATTCCTCGTCGAGCGGGGCGTCGAAACCGGCCGGCGGCTCGGGGGCGAACAGCTGATCGGGCAGCACCCCGCCCCACAGGTGGTGCATGCCGCCCTGCGGGTCGCACACCGACATCGGGTGGAAGGTGTCGCCGTGGTAGCCGCCGCGCCAGGTCAGCAGCCGGCGCTTGCGCGGGCGGCCCACCGACTGCCAGTACTGCAGGCACATCTTCATCGCGACCTCGACGGACACCGAGCCCGAGTCGGCCAGGAAGACGTGCCGCAGCGGCTCCGGGGTGATCTCCACCAGGGTGGTGGCGAGCCGCACGGCGGGCTCGTGGGTGAGCCCGCCGAACATCACGTGACTCATCCGGCCGAGCTGCCCGCGCACCGCCTCGTCCAGCACCGGGTGCCCGTACCCGTGGATCGCCGCCCACCAGGACGACATGCCGTCCACGAGTTCGCGGTGCCCGCCCGCGGCCGGGGCCGCGAGCCTGAGCCGCACGCCGGAGGCGGACTCCACCACGTACGGGGTGGAGGTGCCGGGCATGGGCCCGTACGGGTGCCAGACGTGCGCCCGGTCGAGGGCGAGCAGGGTGTCCGTGGACAGCTGGGTCATGGGGAGGGGCTTTCCGGGCTGTTCGTCAGGGGCTCGGGCAACGGGGGCTCAGGCGTTGGGCGCCAGCTCGGTGCCGGCGCCGCGGCGGCGCACCCGTACCAGGTCGGTGCGCGCCTCCTCGTCCGTTCCGGGGGCGTCGGCGGCGGTGTCGCCGTGGGCGTGTCCGCCGCACGGGCCGCAGCCACCGCCGCCCGGGCCGCACGCCCCGGCCGCCGGGGCCGTGCCGCAGCCGCCCGCGGCCGCCGCCCCGGCGTGCGCCGCGACGTCCGCGCGGTGCCGCGGCAGGGTGCCCTCGCCCATGCCCTCGATCTCGAACCCGGCGTCCCGGATCATGTCGAGGTCGGCCTGCCCGGCCTGGCCCTCGCTGGTCAGGTAGTCGCCCAGGAAGATGGAGTTGGCGATGTGCAGGCCCAGCGGCTGCAGGCTGCGCAGGTGCACCTCGCGCCCGCCGGCGATCCGCACCTCGGTGTCCGGGTTGACGAACCGCACCATCGCCAGGATCCGCAGGCAGCGCTGCGGGCTGAGGTTCCACTCCTTGGCCAGCGGGGTGCCCTCGAACGGGATGAGGAAGTTCACCGGCACCGAGTCCGAACCCAGCTCGCGCAGCGCGAACACCACGTCCACGAGGTCCTCGTCGCTCTCGCCCATGCCCGCGATCAGGCCCGAGCAGGCCGACAGACCCGCGCCGTGCGCCTTCTGCACGGTGTCCACCCGGTCCGCGTAGGTGTGGGTGGTGGCGATGTCGCCGTAGGTCCCCTCGGAGGTGTTGAGGTTGTGGTTGTAGGCGTCGACGCCGGCCGCCTTCAGCCGCTCCGCCTGGTTGTCGGAGAGCAGGCCCAGGCAGGCGCAGACCTCCACCGCCGGGTCGGCCTCCTTGATGGCCGCCACGGTGTCCGTCACCCGGTCGATGTCACGGTCCGTCGGACCGCGGCCGCTCGCCACCAGGCAGACCCGCTTGGCGCCGCCCGACACGCCCGCCTTCGCCGCCTCGGCGGCCTGGCCCGGCTTGAGCCAGGTGTACTTCAGGATCTCGGCCTTGGAGCCCAGGCGCTGCGAACAGTACGAGCAGTCCTCCGGGCACAGCCCGCTCTTCAGGTTCACCAGGTAGTTGAGCTTCACCCGGCGGCCGAACCACCGCCGGCGCACCCGCCCGGCGGCCGCGACCACGTCGAGCAGCTCGTCGTCGGTGGTGGCGAGGACGGCGAGCGCCTCCTCGCGGGTGGGGGTCTCCCCACGCAGGCCCTTGGCGGTGAGGGTATCGAGCAGATCCATGGGGCTGATCCTGCCCGCTGCCCCTTGAGGGACGCCAGAGGAAACCCACCAGAAGATCCCGGGGAAGCTGTGCGAGTTGTCACAGTGTCGCAGCTCACGGTAGTGGCGCAGGTCACGTCGCCCGCGGCGGTGCCCCCGCGGCCCCGCCGGGCCCGCGCCCCCGTGATCTTCACCACCCGTGACCTGCATAGAATCTGCCGCATGACCACGCAGGGGGAGCGCGCCCCGTCACCGGCACAGCAACCGGCCGGGCCGCCGGCAGAGCACACGTCCCAGCAGCCGTCCGGGGGGCACCGGGCCAGACGCGTGACCGCCCGACGGGTCGTCGGCTGGGTCGCCGTCGTCGGTGTGGTGGCGGCCGGCGGCTGGATCGTCACCCGCCCGACGCCCGGCGACTACATACCCGGGCTGGGCCCCTCCAGCAAGGAGGCGTCCAAGACCCCGCCGATCGTCGGTGACCCGCCGCCGCGCACAGTCGCCGACCCCGAGGCCCTCGACGTCGACGCGTACTTCCCCGCCCAGCGGGTCGTCGAGTCCGGCGGCTACAAGGGCAAGCGCTCCGGCGTGCGGCGCGGCGAGAACTGCACCGAGGTGCTCCAGGACCGCACCCTGGAACTGCTGCGCGAGGCCGGCTGCAAGGGCTACCTGGCCGTCAGCTTCACCGCCCAGGAGAAGCCGGTGCTCAGCAGCGTCACCCTGCTGCGCTTCGCCGACGCCCCGGCCGCCGCCCGGGCCGCCGAGGCGCTGCGGGCCAAGCCCGGCTCGGTCGCCTTCATCCTGCCCGACGCCTCCGCGGCCCCCGCGCTGCCGGCCTCCGCGGCCCGCCCCGCCACCGAGCCGCGGGTCGAACTCGTCGGCCACTACGTGACGGTGACCAGCTCGCGGTCCGCCGACGCGCACACCGGCGCCGCCGGCGCCACCGGTACCGCCTCGCCGAGCCCGTCCGGTTCCCCGGCGAGCCCGCTGCCGGTGCCCTCGGTGAGCGCCGCCAACCTCGACCAACTGCTCGACGAGGCCACCCGGGCCGTCTCCTACACCGCCGGCCTGCCGTTCGTCTGGATGTGACGGCCCGCGTCCGGCGGACCCGCTGTGAGGGCGGGTCCGCCGGACGCTTTCGCCCGAAGCTCCGTCAGCCGTCCAGCCGGTCCACGGCGGTGACCCGCAGGACGGCGCGGCCCCCCTCGTCCGAGCCGTACAGGTCGACCTCGGCGCTGATGCCCCAGTCGTGGTCGCCCTCCGGGTCGTCGAAGATCTGCCGGACCCGCCAGGCGGAGTCCTCCTCCTCGATGAGCAGCATCTTCGGGCCGCGCGCGTCGGGACCGGTGCCCAGGTCGTCGTACTCCTCCCAGTACCCGTCCATGGCGTCCGCCCAGCGGTCCGCGTCCCAGCCGTACTCGCCGTCCAGCGCGCCGAGCTCCTCGTAGTGCTCCAGCGCGCACAGCTCCACCCGGCGGAACAGCTCGTTGCGCACCAGCACCCGGAAGGCCCGCGCGTTCGCCGTCACCGGCGCCGGCTTGTCGTCCAGCACCACCTCGGCGGCCTGCGGCTCGGTCGGGTTGGCCAGCTGCTCCCACTCGTCCAGCAGGCTGGAGTCGACCTGGCGCACCAGCTCGCCGAGCCAGGCGATGACGTCCTTCAGGTCGTCGGTCTTCACGTCCTCGGGGACGGTCTGCTCCAGCGCCTTGTACGCGCCCGCCAGGTAGCGCAGCACGATGCCCTCGGTGCGGGCCAGCTCGTAGTGGCCGACGTAGTCCGTGAAGGTCATCGCCCGCTCGTACAGGTCGCGCACCACCGACTTCGGCTGCAGCTGGTGGTCGCCGATCCACGGGTGCGCCCGGCGGTACACCTCGTAGGCGTGGGTGAGCAGCTCCTCCAGCGGCTTCGGGTAGGTGATCTCCTGGAGCCGCTCCATGCGCTCCTCGTACTCGATGCCGTCGCGCTTCATCTCGCCGACGGCCTCGCCGCGCGCCTTGTTCTGCTGCGCGGCGAGGATCTGGCGCGGGTCGTCCAGGGTCGCCTCGACCACCGACACCACGTCCATCGCGTACGACGGCGAGGTGGGGTCCAGCAGCTCGAAGGCGGCCAGCGCGAAGGTGGACAGCGGCTGGTTGAGCGCGAAGTTCTCCTGGAGGTCCAGGGTCAGGCGCACGATGCGGCCCTCGGGGTCCGGCTCCGGCAGCCGCTCCACCACGCCGCCCTCCAGCAGCGAGCGGTAGATGGCGATCGCGGTGCGGATGTGCCGGCGCTGCGCGGGGCGCTCCTCGTGGTTGTCGGTGAGCAGCTTGCGCATCGCCTCGAAGGCGTTGCCGGGCCGGCCGATCACCGACAGCAGCATCGCGTGGCTCACCTTGAACCGGGAGACCAGCGGCTCCGGGTCGGCGGCGATCAGCTTCTCGAAGGTCTCCTCGGACCAGCCGACGAAGCCCTCCGGCGCCTTCTTGCGGACGATCTTGCGCTTCTTCTTCGGGTCGTCGCCCGCCTTGGCGACGGCCTTCTCGTTCTCGATGACGTGCTCGGGAGCCTGCGCCACCACCTGGCCGACCGTGTCGAACCCGGCCCGCCCGGCCCGCCCGGCGATCTGGTGGAACTCGCGGGCGCGCAGGATCCGCACCCGCTGGCCGTCGTACTTCGACAGGGCGGTGAACAGCACCGTGCGGATCGGCACGTTGACGCCCACGCCCAGCGTGTCCGTCCCGCAGATCACCTTCAACAGGCCCGCCTGGGCGAGCCGTTCGACCAGCCGCCGGTACTTCGGCAGCATGCCCGCGTGGTGCACGCCGATCCCGTGGCGCACGTAACGCGACAGGTTGCGGCCGAACTTGGTGGTGAACCGGAAGTTGCCGATCAGCTCGGCGATGGCGTCCTTCTCCGCCTTCGAGCACATGTTGATGCTCATCAGCGACTGCGCCCGCTCCACCGCCTCCTTCTGCGTGAAGTGGACCACGTACACCGGCGCCTGGCCGGTCTGCAGCAGCTCCTCCAGCGTGTCGTGCATGGTGGTGCGCCGGTACTCGTAGAACAGCGGCACCGGGCGCGTCGCGTTGCGCACCACGGTGGTCGGCCGCCCGGTGCGCCGGGTCAGGTCCTCCTCGAAGCGCCGCACGTCGCCCAGCGTCGCCGACATCAGCAGGAACTGCGCCTGCGGCAGCTCCAGCAGCGGGATCTGCCACGCCCAGCCGCGGTCCGGCTCCGCGTAGAAGTGGAACTCGTCCATGACCACCTGGCCGATGTCCGCCCGGGTGCCGTCGCGCAGCGCGATCTGCGCCAGCACCTCCGCCGTGCAGCAGATGATCGGCGCGGTCGGGTTCACCGAGGCGTCGCCGGTCATCATGCCGACCTGCTCGGTCCCGAAGATCTTCACCAGGTCGAAGAACTTCTCCGACACCAGCGCCTTGATCGGCGCGGTGTAGAAGGTGCGCTGCCCCTCCGCGAGCGCCGCGAAGTGCGCGCCCGCCGCGACCAGGCTCTTGCCCGAGCCGGTGGGCGTCGCCAGGATCACGTTGTTGCCCGACACCAGCTCGATCAGCGCCTCCTCCTGCGCCGGGTACAGCGAGATCCCGCGCTCTTCCGTCCAGGCGGCGAACGTCTCGTACAGCGCGTCGGGCGTGGCGGGCTTCGGCATCAGATCAAGGAGGGTCACCCGGCTATCTTGCCTGCTCGCCGTCACCCCCGGCAAAGCTACCCCGCCACCACGGGCGCCCGCTCGGCGATCCGCACGTCGGGGCACCCCTGCTGGCGGACGATCTCGGCGGCGGTGCGGCGGTGCGGCGGGCGATGCCGGCGAAGAGCTGTGTGCGCTCCCGCTCGGGCAGGCCGCTATCGCCGCCGCCAGAAACGTAGATCTGCCGGTAGACCCTCCCCGGCCCCGTCGGCCGGCCGTTGTCACACCGCAGCAATAGCAGCAGGGAGCTGAAGGGCTGGAGCCAGCCGTCGACCCCTGCCCCGAAGTCGAGCACCGTGTTCTGCCCGGTGCCGGCCAGCTCGGTCTCGTGATTCCGTGTGGCGCGGTAGTAGCCCTCCTCGATCTGATCCACCCCGATCTCCACTACGTGATGCGGTTCCCCCGAGCGCGAACGATCGGCCGTCTTTACGGGAATCGGAAGACGGCGACCTGGAAAATGAACAAGGAATGAATTCAATGCAGAATGAGAGCTTCTTCAAGGGGTCTCCTCGTTCGGCGGTGTGCCCCGGCGCACATTGCCCGGGCCGGGCGGGGCGTGCCAGAGTGCCGGGCATGGTCAACCGCACCGCGTTCGAGGCGCCCGAGGCCGGCGACATCGCCGCCGCCGATCCCGCCACCGATCCCGCAGCCGTCTTCGACTGGCTCGACGAGAGCGCCGGGCAGCGGGCCCGCGCCGGGCTCACCCGCACGCTGCGCGGCCGGCCCGCCGACGACCCCGTCCTCGACCTCGCGGGCAACGACTACCTGGGCCTCACCCGCCACCCCGCCGTCACCCGCGCCGCCGCCGACGCCGCGCTGCGCTGGGGCGCCGGCGCCACCGGCTCGCGGCTGGTCACCGGCACCACCGCGCTGCACACCGAACTGGAGGAGGAACTCGCCGCCTTCTGCGGCGCCGAGGCCGCGCTCGTGTTCTCCTCCGGCTACACCGCCAACCTCGCCGCGCTCACCGCGCTCACCGACCCCGACACCCTGATCGTCTCCGACGCCTACAACCACGCCTCGCTCATCGACGGCTGCCGGCTGGCCCGCGCCGACGTCCACCGCGCCCCGCACAGCGACCCGGGCGCCGTCGCCGGCATCCTCGCCGAACGCACCCACCGCCGCGCCCTGGTGGTCAGCGACTCCGTCTTCTCGGTCGACGGCAACGCCGCCCCGCTCGCCGAACTCGCCGCCGCCGCCCGGAGGTTCGGCGCCGCCCTGCTCGTCGACGACGCCCACGGCCTCGGCGTCCTCGGCCCCGGCGGAAGCGGCGCCACCGCCGCCGCCGGACTCGCCGGCGCGCCCGACGTCGTCACCACCATCACCCTCTCCAAGTCCCTCGGCTCCCAGGGCGGCGCCGTCCTCGGCCCCCGGCGCGTCATCCGCCACCTCACCGAGACCGCCCGCACCTTCATCTTCGACACCGGCCTCGCCCCCGCCGCCGCCGGCGCCGCCCTCGGCGCGCTGCGCCTGCTGCGCGCCGAACCCCACCGCGCCGAGCGCGCCCGCGAGGTCGCCCGCGCCCTCGCCGCCCGCCTCACCGCCGCCGGCCTGCCCGCCTCCGCCCCCGACGCCGCCGTCGTCTCGGTACGCTCCCCCGGCCCCGAGGCCACCGTCGCCTGGGCCGCCGACTGCCGCCGGGCCGGCCTCGCCGTCGGCTGCTTCCGCCCCCCGTCCGTCCCCGACGGCGTCTCGCGCCTGCGGCTGACCGCCCGGGGTGATCTGACGGACGATCAGATCTCTGACGCGGTGAGGATCATCGCCGCCACCGCCCCGGCGGACGCGCCCGACCGGCCGTGACCGGAACCGCCGGGCGGCTCCGCGCGGCGGCCGCCGCGCTGCTCCCGCTCGCGGCGGTGCTCGCGCTCCTGGCCGTCGGCGGCCGGGGCGCGGCCCACGCCGGCCAGGGGCTCGCCTATGCCACCGGACTCACCGGGACCCGCGGCGTCCTGGTCGCCGAGCGGTGCCTGCGGGTCAACGCCGACCGGCCCGCGCTCGGCCCGACCGGCGACTGCCGCGGCACCTTCGTTCCCGACGACGGCGGCCCGGCGAACGAGCACGCCCGGACCGACTGGCGGATCGACACCCACCGGCCCGTCCCGGTCTCCTGCGCCGCCGACGGCGCATGCCGCCTCGCCGGCACCGGAGGAGTGCTGTACTGGCTGAGCCTCCTCCTGCTCGCCCTCGCGGCCTTCCCCGTCGCCGGGTTCGTCGCCGTCCAGGGACTGCTGCGCCACCGGGACCGCTCGCAGCGCAGGCGGGTGGCCCTCGGCGTGGCCACGGCCGCCCTGCTGGCCTGCGCGCTCGCCACCTTCGCGGGCGCCCTGGCCGCGCGGTAGGGCGGATCTCAGAGACCCGCCAGCTCCCGCAGGAACAGGGTCCCCGCGTCCCGGCGGCCGGCGGCCAGCCGCGGGGCGGCGATCACCACCGCCGTCGCCCGGCACCAGGCCAGCACCCGGTCGGCGTCCGCGCCCGGGACCAGCGCCGCCAGCCCGCCGATCCGCGCCGCCAGCGCCGCCCCGTCGGTCACACCGTCCAGCGCCCAGTCGACCAGGTCGAAATCCGGGTCGCCCAGGCACGCGCGCGGGTCGATCGCCACCGGACCGTCCGGCCCGAGCAGCACGTTCGCCGGGTGCAGATCGCCGTGCACCAGCGCCACCGGGGCGCCGTCCCCGGTCAGCTCCCGGGCCAGCGCCCGCGCACCGGCCGTCGGCACCCCCGGGGCGCGGCGGCCGGTCAGCTCGAACAGGAACTCCAGCCGCTCCGCCAGCGGCGGCAGCGCCACCCCCGCCACCGGCACCGAACGCAGCGCACCCAGCAGCCCCGCCACCTCCCGCGGCCGCCACCCGCGCTCGCGCAGCGACGCCCCCGGCGCGACGTCCGCGAGCAGCAGCGCACCCGCCCCGGCGTCCGCCTCCAGCAGCCGCACCACCGACGGCACGCCCCGCCACGCGCCCAGCGCCACCGCCTCCTGCCGGGCCACCTCCGCGTCCGGCGTCAGCTTCAGCCACACCACCGCGCCGTCGGCGAGCCGCTCGCAGCGGAACACCCGCGACGTGCCGCCCCCGCCGGCCGCCCGCACCGCCAGGCCCCAGCGGTCGGCCAGCGCGGCCACCTGCCCCGGCACCTGCGCGCACCACGCCCGAGCCCCCGGCCCGAACCGGACCACCAGCCGCTCCCGCACCTCCTCGGGCACGGCCGCCGACGCGTTCACGAGACCACCAGCAGCGTCTCCGCCCCCACCGGCCGGTAGCCCGCCGCCTGGAAGGCCCGCACGCTCGTCGCGTTCCCCGGCGCCTGCTGCGACCACAGCCGCTCGCCCTCCGGCAGCAGATGCCGGGCCGCCAGCGCCAGCGCCCGCCCCAGCCCGCGCCCGCGCGCCGCCTCGTCCACCTCCACCGCGCACTCCCAGCGCCCCGCCACCCCGCGGCCCAGCACCAGCACCCCGCGCCCGCCGTCCGCCTCGAACACCCGCACGTCCTCGCGGTAGCGCAGCGCCCGCACCACCCGCGGGTGCTCCCGGTCCTCGACCGCCCGCACCGCCAGCGCCGGCGCCCCCGGCAGCCGGTCCGCCACCGTCAAGAGGTCGATGTTGCCGTTCACCCGCCCCGTCCGCGCCGCGAACGCGCCCAGGAACGGCGGACACAGCGGCGCCGCCAGCGGATCGCCGTCCACCGCCGCCAGCTCCGCACGCACCCACGCCGGATCCTCGTCCGTGAACACCACCGCGTGCGCGGAGAACGCCACCACCCCCGCCTCGCGCGGCGACGGCTGCGCCACCACCGTCACCGACCCGTCCGCCGGCGGGAACACCCCGCCCGCCGCGTCCGCCAGGATCTCCCGCAACCCCCGTGCACCCACTGCCCCGACCGCCCCTCCGTGATCTTCGTGGCCGCCCAGCCTACGGGATCACTCCATGCCCGGCTCAGGACTTCCTGCGCGCCCGGCTCGGCTGCACCCGGGTCGGCTCGCCCGCCGCCTTCGGATGGTCCGGCGGATACGGCAGCTCCCCGTGCGCCCCCTCCGCGACCTGCCGCTCGTACAGCTCCAGCAGCCCCTCCAGCCCGAACCGCTCCTCCTCCATCCCCGCGTGCACATCACCCAGCTCCGCGAACCGGACCGGCAGCGTCCGCAGGTCGAAGTCCTCCGGCAGCACGTCGTCCAGCTCCTCCCAGCGCAACGGCGCCGACGCCGTCGCCCGCGGCCGCGCCCGCAGCGAGTACGCCGAGGCGATCGTCCGGTCCCGCGCCATCTGGTTGTAGTCGACGAAGATCCGCTCCCCGCGCTCCTCCTTCCACCACGCCGTCGTCACCCGCCCCGGCAGCCGCCGCTCCAGCTCCCGGCCCAGCGCGATCACCGCGTGCCGCCCGTCCGTGAACGACCACCGCGCCACCAGCGGCACGTACACGTGCAGCCCCCGCCCGCCCGACGTCTTCGGCCACCCCCGCAACCCCTGCTCCTCCAGCACCGCCCGCAGCTCGTGCGCCACCCGCACCGCGTCCCCGAAGTCCGTCCCCGGCTGCGGATCCAGATCGATCCGCAGCTCGTCCACGTGATCGGTGTCGGAACGCCGCACCGGCCACGGGTGGAAGGTCAGACACCCCAGGTTCGCCGCCCACAGCACCGCCGCCGGCTCCGTCGGACAGATCTCGTCCGCCGAGCGGCCGGACGGGAAGGCGATCCGCGCCGTCGGCAGCCACTCCGGCAGGCCCTTCGGCGCCCGCTTCTGGTAGAAGAACTCGCCCTCCACCCCGTCCGGGAACCGCTGCAGCGTCGTCGGCCGGTCCCGCAACCCGCGCAGCACCCCCTGCGCCACCGCCAGGTAGTACTCCGCGACGTCCAGCTTCGTGAACCCGCGCTCCGGGTAGTACACCTTGTCCGGGTTCGACAACCGCACGCTGCGCCCGGCGACATCCAGTTCCACGGCAGAGCCCATGCCCCCACGCTAAGGGCGCCCCGCCCGCCGCGCGCCCCGGAGCGTTCGGCGCGACGATCGGTCCCATGGACCTGCCCGTCATGCCACCCCTCGCCCCGATGCTCGCCAAGTCCGTCGCGAAGATCCCGCCCGGCATGCAGTACGAGGCCAAATGGGACGGCTTCCGCACCATCGTCTTCCGCGACGGCGACGAGGTCGAACTCGGCAGCCGCACCGGCAAACCCCTTACCCGCTACTTCCCCGAACTCGTCGAGGCCCTGCGCCGCGAGACCCCTGACCGCTGCGTCCTCGACGGCGAGATCGTCATCGCCCGCGACGGCCGGCTGCGCTTCGAGGAACTCCTCGAACGCATCCACCCCGCCGCCAGCCGCGTCGCCCTCCTCGCCGAACGCACCCCCGCCTCCTACGTCGCCTTCGACCTGCTCGCCCTCGGCGACGAACCCCTCCTCGACCAGCCCCTCGACGCCCGCCGCCGCGCCCTGGAAACCGCCCTCGCCGGCGCCGCCGACCCCGTCTTCACCGCCCCCACCACCACCGACCGCGACCTCGCGCAGTCCTGGTTCGCCCAGTACGAGGGCGCCGGCCTCGACGGCATCGTCGCCAAACCCCTCGACCAGCCCTACCGCCCCGGCGAACGCGCCATGTACAAGATCAAGCACGAACGCACCGCCGACTGCGTCGTCGCCGGCTACCGCGAACACAAGAGCGGCCCCGTCGTCGGCTCCCTCCTGCTCGGCCTGCACGACACCGAAGGACGCCTCCAGCACGTCGGCGTCTGCGCCGCCTTCTCCATGGCCCGCCGCCGCGAACTCGCCGAGGAACTCGCCCCGCTGCGCACCACCGACCTCGCCGCCCACCCCTGGGGCGCCTGGGCCGACGAGGCCGCCCACGCCGACGCCCGGCTGCCCGGCGCCACCAGCCGCTGGACCGGCGGCAAGGACCTCTCCTGGGTGCCGCTGCGCCCCGAACGCGTCGTCGAGGTCGCCTACGACCACATGGAGGGCACCCGCTTCCGGCACACCGCCCAGTTCCGCCGCTGGCGGCCCGACCGCACGCCCGGGAGCTGCACCTACGCGCAGCTGGAGGAGCCGGTCTCCTACGACCTGGCCCGGGTGCTCGGCACCTGACGCCGCGCCGGGCCGCCGGCCGCCCCGGCGCGGCCGAGCGCCCCGACGCGTGCCTCAGGCCTCCGACCGCTCGGCCGCCTCCTCCGCCGCCTGCTCCGCCGCCTGACCCGGCGACTGACCCGGCGGCGTCTGCGCCGGCGAGGCCGGCGGCTCGTCCCCCTCCGCCGGCGCGGCCGGCAGGTCGTAGACGTTCCCCGGAGAGACCACCTCCGTGATCGCCTTCGCGAACAGCGTCGACGGCGCCGAACCCCGGTACTCCACATCCGTGTTCAGCAGCACCACCAACGACGCCCGCGCCGACGGCAGGTACACCACCACCGACTGGTAACCCGGCAGCGAACCGTTGTGCCCGATCCACCCGTGGTTGTTGAACACCCCCAGCCCGTACCAGCTGCCCGGCACCTGCGAGGGCTGCTGCGCCAGGCGCTGCGCCTGCGTCTCCGGCTTCAGCAACGACCCGGTGGCCAGCGCCTTCGCCCACTTCTTCATGTCCCCCTGGTCCGAGATCGCCGCCCCCGCCGCCCAGCCCCAGGACGGGTTCCAGTCCGTGGCGTCCTGGATCGTCCCGTCCGCCGTCTGGTTGGTGTAGCCGCGCGCGTGCGGCTGCGGGAACGCGTTGTCCGTCGGGAACACCGTGCGGCCCAGATCCGCCGGCTCGAACACCTCCTTCTTCAGGAACTCCCCGAGCGTGCGCCCGGAGACCTTCTCGATCACCTGACCCAGCAGCACCGTGTTGGTGTTGGAGTACTCGAACTCCGCGCCCGGCGCGAAGTTCACCGGATGCCGGAACGCGTAGCCGACCAGCTGGTCCGGCGTGAACGCGCGCTGCGGATCCGCCTGCAGCGCCCGCACGAAGTCCTCGTCCTGGGTGTACGAGAACAGGCCGCTGCGCATGCTCGCCAGCTGCCGCAGCGTGATCAGCTCACCGTTCGGCACGCCCGTCAGGTACTTGCCGACCGGATCGTCCAGCCCCACCTTGCCCTGGTCCACCAGCCGGAGCACACCGGTGACCGTGAACGTCTTCGTCTCGCTGCCGATCCGCATGTTGAGGCCGGTCACCATCGCCGTGCCCGGCACCCGCTCGGACACCCCGAACGCCTTCAGGTACTCGCCCTGCGGCGTCGACACGTTGACGATCACGCCCGGCACCGAGGCCTGCGTCAGCACCCGGCCCACCGCGGCGTCCAGCCGCGCCGTCACGTCCGGCGTCAGCGGCAGCGCCGTCGGGTCCGCCGGGCCGGCCGGGGGAGTGGACGTCGTCGGCGACGGGCTCAGCGGCGTGGCGGTCCCCCCTGGCGAGCGGCTCCCCGTCGGGGAGGGGCTGGGCGACGCGGAGGGGCTCACGGTGGCCGTCGGGCTCAGCGCCGCCGGCTCGGCCGTCACCGCCCCGGCCGCCGCCGGCCCGGACGGCGAACCGCCCGAACAGCCGGCCGAGGCCAGCAGCCCGGCCATCGCCAGCAGCAGCGCCAGGGCCGGCCGGGCCGTCGAAGGCCCGGCGGCGGCGGTGGTTCGGCACATCACACGGTTCGTCATCTTCGGGCGCCTCTCTGGGCCGGACAGGCCCGGAGCAGCGCTCCACGGGCCCGCAAAGGGGGAGCGATCGCCACCGTATGCGCCCCCGCCGGGCCCCGCGCGCCCACCGGCCGCCCGCTGGACCGAACGGACCCACCCGTCAGCCACCCGTCCCAACCCCGCTCGCGCCCCCGCGCCGCACACCCCCGCCCGCCACGGCCCGCCCATTGCCCGCCCCCGCCCCATGACCCGCCCCCGCCCCATGACCCGCCCCCTACCCGCACCCGCGTAAGGTGCGCACCGCCGGGGACGACGGGAGGGGACCACCGAAGTGCTGCACTGCGAAGCCGTCGGCAAACGCTACGGACGAGGACCCTGGATCCTGCGCGAGGTCGACCTGTCCCTCGCCCCCGGCGACGTCCTCGCCGTCCTCGGCGCCAACGGCTCCGGCAAATCCACCCTGCTGCGCATCCTGGCCGGCCTCACCCGCCCCACCACCGGCCGCCTCACCGGCCCCGCCACCACCCGCCGGGCCGCCGTCGGCTACGTCCCCGACCGCTTCACCGCCCACCCGCGCCTCACCGCCGCCGGCTACCTCACCCACCTCGGCCGCATCCGCGGCCTGCCCACCGCCACCGCCCGCCACCGCGCCGGACAACTCCTCGACCGGCTCGCCCTCGTCGGCGGCCCCGACACCGCCCTGCGCACCCTCTCCAAGGGCAACGCCCAGAAGATCGCGCTCGCCCAGGCCCTGCTCGTCCCACCCGACCTGCTGGTGCTCGACGAACCCTGGTCCGGCCTCGACGCCGCCGCGCACGCCGTCCTCGCCGAGCTCATCACCGAGACCGCCGCCGACGGCGGCGCCGTCGTCTTCACCGACCACCGCGAAGCCGTCGCCGGCGCCCACGCCACCACCACCCGCGCGATCGCCGACGGCCGGCTGACCCGGCACGCCGAACCCGCCCCCGGCCCCGGGGCACCACCCGCCGAGATCGTCCTCCGGGAAACCGGCCAAGGTCCCTCATCCGGCCCCGACTGGCAGACCCTGCCCGGCGTCCTCGCCCTCACCCGCCGCGGCCCCGAACTCCACCTGCGCGTCGACCGGACGCACGCCGACGCCGTCCTGCTCACCGCCCTGAACCACCACTGGTCCGTGCACGCCGTCACCCGCCCCGCACCGCCGCCCGCCCCCGCGGCCCCGCCCGCCCCGAGGACCACCAGCCGATGACCGCCCTCGTCCGCTACCAGCTCACCACCCTCCTGCTCTCCCAACGCCACCTCGCCCCGCTGCTCCTGTTCACCGGCCTCGTCACCGTCCTCACCAGCAACGACACCGGCCCGCTCACCGCCGCCCACGGCGCGGCCGCCGCCGCGATGCTGCTCGCCGCCACCTGGCTCACCATGGCCCTCACCGGAATCGAGGACCGGCCCCACCGCGCCCTGCTCACCGCCGCCACCGGAAGCCACCGACGCCTGCTCACCGGCACCGTCCTCACCGCCCTCCTCGCCTGCCTGCCCCTCACCGCCCTCGGCCTCGCCCTGCCGCTGCTCGTCGGCACCCACACCCCCACCACCGCCGACCTGCTCCTCGGCACCGAGACCCAGCTCACCTGCGCCCTCACCGGCACCGCCGTCGGCCTGCTCAGCTCCCGGCCACTGGTCCGCCGCCCGGGCCACGGGCTGCTGCTCGCCCTCGCCCTCCTGCTCGCGCTCACCGTCACCAAGGGCCTGCCCCCGGTCAACCTGCTGCTCACCCGGCTCTCCGCCCACCACCGCGCCGCCGACCTGCTCGCCTCCACCGCCCTGCTGCTCGCACTCGCCGCCGCCCTCCTCGCCGCCGCGACCGCCCTCGCCCACACCGTCGCCGCCCGCCGCGACTGACCCCCGGACGCGGGGCTCGCGCCCACCGGCGCAGCGCCCCGCGCGCCCCGGACACGCCCCGCGCGCTACGCCGTCGGAGTGCCGACCGGCACGCCGCGACGGCCCCCGACGCCCGCTCGGGCACGATCGTTTAGCCGAGCTGTCGCGGCCCTTAAGAATTCCTCGATGGACCGCACCCCCTCCCACCAGGCAGATTTCTGCCTGCCCGGCATGCGGACACCGGAAGCGGTCCCGCAGCCCCCGGCCCCGCCGGGACCCGTCGACCCCCGGGGCCGCCACCCACCGGGCCCCGTCGGCCTGCCCACACCAGGCCGCCCCCACCGTGCGTCAGGAGCCACCGCCGTGAAGGCACTCGTCAAGCAGAACGCCGAACCCGGACTCTGGCTCGTGGACGTCCCCACCCCGGTGATCGGCCCCGGCGAGGTCCTGATCAAGGTGCTGCGCACCGGCATCTGCGGCACCGACCTGCACATCCGCAAGTGGGACGGCTGGGCCCAGCAGACCATCAGGACCCCGCTCGTCCTCGGCCACGAGTTCGTCGGCGAGGTCGCCGAGATCGGCGCCGGCGTCGCCGACATCGCGGTGGGCGACCTGGTCAGCGGCGAGGGCCACCTGGTCTGCGGCAAGTGCCGCAACTGCCTGGCCGGCCGCCGCCACCTGTGCCGCAACACCGTGGGCCTCGGCGTCAACCGCGACGGCGCCTTCGCCGAGTACGTGGCCCTGCCCGCCTCCAACGTCTGGGTCCACCGGGTGCCCGTCGACCTCGACGTCGCCGCGATCTTCGACCCCTTCGGCAACGCCGTGCACACCGCGCTGTCCTTCCCGCTGGTCGGCGAGGACGTCCTGGTCACCGGCGCCGGGCCGATCGGCATCATGGCCGCCGCCGTCGCCAAGCACGCCGGCGCCCGCAACGTGATGATCACCGACGTCTCGCCCTACCGCCTCGACCTCGCCCGCAAGGTCGGCGTCTCGCTGGCGCTCGACGTCTCCGAGCACACCATCGAGGAGGGCCAGCAGAAGCTCGGCCTGCGCGAGGGCTTCGACGTCGGCCTGGAGATGTCCGGCCGCCCCGAGGCGCTCCAGTCGATGATCGCCAACATGACCCACGGCGGCAAGATCGCGATGCTCGGCCTGCCCGCCGAACAGTTCCCGATCGACTGGTCCTCCGTGGTCACCTCCATGCTCACCATCAAGGGCATCTACGGCCGCGAGATGTTCGAGACCTGGTACGCGATGTCCGTGCTGCTGGAGGGCGGCCTCGACCTCAGCCCCGTGATCACCGGCCGCTACCCCGCCGCCGACTTCGAGGCCGCCTTCGACGAGGCGGCGAGCGGCCGCTGCGGCAAGATCATCCTCGACTGGACCGCCTGAGCCCCGCGCTCGCCCGCCCGTTGCCACCCCGCTTAGGAGCAGCTGTGTTCGACACCGTGCGCGACGACCTCGCCGCCACCATCGAGGAGATCCGCGAGGCCGGCCTCTTCAAGCCGGAGCGCGTCATCGGCACCCCGCAGAGCGCCGCCGTCACCGTCACCGCCGGCGGCACCCCCGGCGAGGTGCTCAACTTCTGCGCCAACAACTACCTCGGCCTCGCCGACCACCCCGGGGTGCTCGCCGCCGCCAAGGACGCCCTCGACCGCTGGGGCTACGGCATGGCGTCCGTCCGCTTCATCTGCGGCACCCAGGACGTGCACAAGGAGCTGGAGGAGCGCCTCTCCGCGTTCCTCGGCCAGGAGGACACCATCCTCTACTCCTCGTGCTTCGACGCCAACGGCGGCGTCTTCGAGACCCTGCTCGACGAGCGCGACGCCGTCATCTCCGACGCCCTCAACCACGCGAGCATCATCGACGGCATCCGCCTGTGCAAGGCCCGCCGCCACCGCTACGCCAACCGCGACCTCGCCGACCTCGAGCAGCAGCTCAAGGAGAGCCAGGACGCCCGCCGCCGCCTGATCGTCACCGACGGCGTCTTCTCCATGGACGGCTACGTCGCGCCGCTGCGCGAGATCTGTGACCTCGCCGACCGCTACAACGCCATGGTCATGGTCGACGACTCGCACGCCGTCGGCTTCGTCGGCGCGAACGGGCGCGGCACCCCCGAGCTGCACGGCGTGATGGACCGCGTGGACATCATCACCGGCACGCTGGGCAAGGCGCTCGGCGGCGCCTCCGGCGGCTACGTGGCCGCGCGCCGCGAGATCGTCGCGCTGCTGCGCCAGCGGTCGCGGCCGTACCTGTTCTCGAACTCGCTCGCGCCGGTGATCGCGGCCGCCTCGCTGAAGGTGCTGGACCTGGTCGAGCAGTCGAACGAGCTGCGCGAGCGGCTGGCGGCCAACACGGCGCTGTTCCGCTCGAAGATGACCGAGGCGGGCTTCGAGATCCTGCCCGGCGACCACCCGATCGCCCCGGTGATGATCGGTGACGCCGCCAAGGCCGGCCGCCTCGCCGAGCTGCTGCTGGAGCGCGGCGTCTACGTGATCGGGTTCTCCTACCCGGTCGTGCCGCACGGCAAGGCCCGGATCCGCGTGCAGCTCTCCGCGGCGCACACCACCGAGGACGTCGAGCGCGCGGTGGCGGCCTTCGTCGACGCCCGCGCCGCCCTGGGCGAGTAGCCGCCCGCCCCCCGATCGCCCGTGGCGCGTCCGCTCGGAACCGGACGCGCCACGGGCTCGCCAGCCGCCGTGCGGTGGAGGCCGGACCGGCCCGCCTCCACCGCACGGCACCCAAGACCACCTGCCCCACCCTCCCGCGACGGGTGTGGGAAGTCGGCCCGTCCGACTTCCCACTCCCGTTCGCGGTTTTCCGTGCCCGCTTCTCCTGCCTCACCCGCTGCCCGCCGAGCTCTTTGCAAAGTGCTCGCATACTTTGCAAAGAGCTCTCGGCGGCGCCGTGGAGCCACCTGGCCCCTGCCGCACAGGGGATCTGCCCCCCTCACCTGCTCACTCGCTTTGCAAAGTTCGCACTTTGCAAAGTGCGAGGGCGAACCGGCAGATGCCGGAGTCCGGCCTGCGCGAGAAGCCGCCCGGCCCGCCCGCTGCGGCCCGGCCTGCGCGAGACGCCGCCCGGCCCGCCCGCAGCGGCCCCGGCCGACCGGCCCGCCCTCGACACCCTCGCCCGCCGCGAGGCCCCGCCCCGCCGCCGCGGTCGGCCTCCGGAACAGGAAGTCGGCGGGGCCGACTTCCTACTCCGGTCGCGTCTTCTTCACCGTTTCGTCACCCCCGCCCCGCCGGCCGCACCGGCGCTGGCAGAATTGGGGCTGTGATCGACGCGAGACGGCTGCGGACCCTGCGAGCGGTGGCGGACCACCGGACGGTGACCGCCGCGGCGGCCGCGCTCTACCTCACCCCCTCCGCCGTCTCGCAACAGCTGGCCGCGCTGGAGCAGGAGACCGGCCACCACCTGCTGGCCCGCGAGGGCCGGGGCGTGCGGCTCACCGCCGCCGGGGAGATCCTGCTCGGTCACGCCGACGCCGTGCTCGCCCAGCTCGAACGCGCCGAGGCCGACCTCGCCGCCTACAGCGCGGGCGTGTCGGGCGAGGTCACCGTGGCCTCCTTCGCCACCGGCATCTCGCTGGTCCTCGCCCCCGCGATCGGCCTCCTGGCCGCGCGCGCGCCGGGCGTGCGGCTCAAGGTGCTCGACGCCGAGGGCGACGCCAGCCTGCCGATGGTCCTGGACGGGCGCGCCGACCTCGCGATGGCCGTCGAGTACCGCGGCGCCCCGCGCGCCGACGACGCCCGCCTGACCCGCGTCCCGCTCTACGCGGAACCCTTCGAGGCGGTGCTGCCGCTCGACCACCCGCTGGCCGCCGGCGAGGGCCCGATCGCGGTCGCCGACCTCGCCGACCAGCCGTGGATCGGCCCCTACCCGGGCAACCCCTGCCACGACGTGGTGCTGCTGGCCTGCGAGCACGCCGGCTTCCAGCCGCGCCTGGTGCACTCCTCGGACGACTTCCGCGCCGTCGTCGCCCTCGCCTCCGCCGGGGCGGGCGTGGCGCTGGTGCCGCGCTCGGCGCTGCTCGGCGTCGACCTGGCCCGGGTCGCCGTCCGCCCCGTCGACAGCGCGCTCGCCACCCGCCGCGTCTTCGCCGCCGTCCGGGCCGGTGCCGACGGGCACCCGCTCCTCCGCCCCGTCCTGGACGCGCTGGCCGACGCCGCCCCCGGCACCCCCGCGGGGCCGTGACGGCGGCGGCCGGCCGTCAGACCTCGAAGAGCGGCTCGTAGGGCAGCGAGTCCGGGGTGAAGATCAGCGTGAACGCCTCGCCGGCGCCCGTGACGACCTCGCGCAGCCGCGCCAGGGCCTCGGCCTCGGTGGGCAGTTCCAGGCCGAGTGCGGCGGCCGCCCGGTCCCGCCCGGCCGTCAGGTCGGGCATGTCCTCCAGGTGCCGGGCACGCGCCCGCTCGCTCTCCTCCTCGGAGAACGTGGGGCAGTCCCGCCACCACGGCACGACCAGCAGCAGCCGCAGCAGCTCCGGCAGCCCGACGGCGAGCAGCGCCGCCTGGCCCTCGGAGTCGGCGTACAGGACCGGGCGTTCCTCGCCGCCGTCGCCGCAGAAGTAGAAGCTGCCCCCGGCGCCGTCCCCGGCGAACCCCTCCAGCGCCGCCCCCGACGCGAGGTGGACCTCCTCGACGTGCTCCCCGCAGTCCAGGTCGAAGTCGCCCGGCCACGCCAGGAACCGGGCGGCCTCGTCGTGCTCGGTGATGGCGGTGATCAGTGATGACATGCGGGACACGGTAGCGCCGGGGGCCGACAACGGGCCGGTGCGGTGCGCGTTCTCCGGGCCGCCCGCCCTCTTGCCGGGCTCCGGTGCGGGCGTCAGCATGAGGGCACCGCAGTGATGTGCCGTCGGAGGGGGGATCCTGTCGATGGATGGTGGGGATCCGGTGTGTCCGGCGTGCGGGACGCCCCGTGCGTCAGGGGTGTCGCCGCTGCCGGCGGCGGCCGCGCTGCCGCTGACCGGGGCGCTGACACCGCGCGAACGGGCCGTGCTGCACCTGCTGGGCCTCGGATACGACAACAGGTCGATAGCCTGCGAACTCCATATCAGCGAACGCACCGTCAAACGGTTCGTCACCGCCATTCTGGCGAAACTGGGACTCCGGTCAAGACTGCAGGCCGGACTGCTCGCGCTGATTCTCACGGCGTCCGTCCCCCCGCCGCCGGCCGAGGGCGGTGCCTGGCCCAAGAGTCTCATGGACGGGCCCCCGGGCGGCGGTGATGATGACCGGCTGTCCGAGAAGGAGGGGACCATGACATTCGACGCCCTCGACGCCCTCCGGCAGGCGGGCAATCCGGTCGACCTGCTGACCCTGGAGCAGCGGGACGTGCTGTCCCGGCTCACCGAGGACGAGGTGGCCGTCCTCAATTCCGTCAAACAGCGGCTGGACGCCGTTTCGGACGCCGAGGTGGAAGGGCGTTCCTTCGTCATCAAGTTGGCGTGAGATGACGGTTGGATTCGGGATTCTCGGGCCGCTCCGCGTGCTCGCGAACGGCCGGGAACTCGACGCGGGCCCGCCGGAGGCCGCCGCCGCGACCCGCGTCCTGGCCGCGATGAACCTGCGCTACGGCGCCTTCGACTTCCTGCTCAGCGCGGGCACCCCGGTCTTCCTGGAGGTCAACCCGGACGGCGACTGGCGCTGGGCCGAGCGCCCCACCCACGGCACCCCGGTGACCGCCGCCGTCGCCGCGATGCTCACCACGCTCCACCGCGCGGCGGTCCGCGACCTGCCCGGCGCCGCGCGGTGGCGCCGGTCCGGGCCCGGGCGTGGACGGTGCGGAACGGGGTAGCCGCGTGCGGGAACGCAGCCGTGGACCCGGGAAGGAGCGACCCCGCCGTGGGAACACCGCCGAACGACCCCGTACCGCCCAGCCCCACCCCGCCGCCCGGTCCGGGACCGGCCCCGGGCCCCGGTCCACTGCCCGGTCCGGTGCCCGGCCCCGGCGGGCCGGACCCGGTGCCGCCCGGCCCGCCGCCGCTGCAGCCCGATCCGCCGCCCCCGCCCGCGCCCCGCCCGGAGCCGCGCCCGCACCCGGGACCGCTGCCCGGCCCCGGCCCGGCGCCCGAACCGGTCACCCGCGCCGCGGGTGCTCAGCGCGCCGCCTCGCCGAGATGGGCGGCCCGCACCCGCGGATCGTCCAGCAGCTCGGCCGCCGGGGCGCTCATCACGATCGACCCGGTCTCCAGCACGTAGCCGCGGTCGGCGAGCCTGAGCGCCTGGGCGGCGTTCTGCTCGACCAGCAGCACGGTCGTCCCCTGGGCGTTGATCTCCCGCACGATGTCGAAGATCTGCGCGACGACCAGCGGGGCCAGCCCCATCGACGGCTCGTCCAGCAGCAGCAGGGTGGGCCGCCCCATCAGCGCGCGTCCGATCGCGAGCATCTGCTGCTCGCCGCCGGACAGCGTGCCGGCCTCCTGGGCGCGGCGCTCGGCCAGCACCGGGAACAGGGCGAAGACCCGGTCGAGCTCCGCCCGCGGGGTGCGGCGGAAGCGGTAGGCGCCCATGTCGAGGTTCTCCCGGACGGTCATCGCCGGGAACACCCGCCGCCCCTCGGGCGCGTGCCCGATCCCGAGGCCGGCCACCTCGTGCGGCGGGACGCCGTCCACCCGGACGCCCCGGAAGCGGATCTCGCCGCCGCGGGGCCGCAACAGGCCCGACACCGCCTGCAGGGCGGTGGTCTTCCCGGCCCCGTTGGCGCCCAGCAGGGTGACCACCTCGCCCTCCCGGACCAGGAACTGCCAGAAGTGGTCGGTGAGGCACATGGGACGGCGCGGGTCACTCGGCGACCAGCTTGTCGACCGTGCCGAGCGCGGCGATCCTGCCGTTCCTGACCTCGTAGACGTAGACACCCTTCTCGGTGACCTCGCCGTCGGGCTGGAACCTGATCTCCTTGGTGAGCCCCTGGTGGTCCACGGTGCGCAGGCCTTCGACGACCTTCTGGCGGTCGATGTCGGCGCCGAGCGACGCCATCACCTGGATGAGGGCGTTGGCGGCGTCGTAGCTCTCCGGGGAGTAGGTGCCCGGGGGCTGGTGGGCGAGCGCGGTGTAGTCGTCGACGAACCGCTTGGCCGCCGGGTCGGCGGAGGACGCCGCGGACAGGCACGCACAGGTCATCCGCCAGCCCTCGGCGGCGGCGCCGCGCCGGGGAGCGGTCCCGTCGGCGCGGCGCCGGGGCGCGGGCGGTCAGCCGTGCGGCAGGATGACGGCCCGGCCGTTGACGAGGCCCGCGTGCAGGCGCTCGTAGGCCAGCGGCGCGTCGTCGATGCCGTAGGTCTCCACGTGCACGTCCAGGGTCCCGGCGCGGGCGAGGTCAAGCACCTCGATCAGCTCGTCGCGGGTGCCCCAGTAGGGCGAGGCCACCGAGACCTCGTACGGGAGGCTGCCGAAGCCCACGGGCAGGGTGCCGCCGCCGATGCCGACGATGGTCACGTCGCCCTCGACGGCCGCCATCGCGCCGGCGGCGGCCGTGGTCGGCGGGGCGCCGACGAAGTCCAGCACCACCTGGGCGCCGACCCCGCCGGTGAGTTCGCGCACCGTCGCGGCGGCCGCGGCGTCGGAGAGCACCGTCTCGTGCGCGCCGACGGCGCGGGCCAGGGCGAGCTTCTCCTCCGTCACGTCCAGCGCGACCACCCGGGCGGCGGTCATCGCGCGCAGCAGCTGGATCGCGACGTGGCCGAGCCCGCCGGTGCCGATCACCACGGCGGTGCTGCCGGGCAGCAGCTTGCCCAGCGAGCGCTTGATCGCGTGGTAGGGCGTCAGCCCCGCGTCGGTCAGCGGCACGGCCCGCACCGGGTCGAGGCCGCCCAGCGGCACCAGGTGGCGCGGGTCGTCGACGAGCAGGTACTCGGCCATCGCGCCGGGCGCGCCGAGGCCGGGCGGACGGATGCCGAGCTCGGCCGCGCGCAGGCAGTAGTTCTCCTTGCCCTGCGCGCAGGTGAGGCAGCGTCCGCAGCCCCACGGGCCGTAGACGGCGACGGCCTCGCCCTCGCTCAGGCCGCTCACCCCGGCGCCGAGCGCGGCCACGGTGCCGACGCCCTCGTGCCCGAGGGTGAGCGGCAGCGGGAATCCCAGCCGCTCGGCGGGCATGCTCATCACGGCGATGTCGGAGTGGCAGACCCCGGCGGCGGTGACCTTCAGCAGGACCTGCCCGGGGCCGGGCTCGGGGGTCGGGACGGTGACCACCTCGGGGGCGGCGCCGATCGTGCGGTACTGGACGGCCTTCATGCGGGTACTCCATTCCCTGGTGATCCGTGTGCGCACCTTCGGTGCGCGCGTGCCCCCGTGTCGGAAACGCCGGACGGCCGGCGAGGTCAGCGGGCCGCGTAGGCGCCGTCGACCAGGTGGTAGCTGCCGTGGACGAAGGAGGCCCGGTCGGACAGCAGGAAGGCGGTCAGCTCGGCGACCTCCTCGGCGCGGCCCAGCCGGCCCGCCGGGTGCAGCGCGATCAGCGCCTCGCGGGCGGCCTCGTCGGCGCCGCTCAGCAGCGGGGTGTCGATGAAGCCCGGGCCGACCGCGTTGATCCGCACGCCCTGCGCGGCGTACTCCAGCGCGGCGGTCTTGGTCAGGCCGACGACACCGTGCTTCGCGGCGGCGTACGCGGGCGAGCCGGCGAAGCCGTTGGTGCCCAGGATGGAGGCCATGTTGACCACCGCGCCGCCGCCGGCCGCCAGGATGGCCGGGATCTCGTGGCGCAGCGAGTAGAAGACGCCGTCCAGGTTGGTGGCCAGCACCCGGCGCCACTCCTGCGGGTCGTAGGCGCCGGTCGGCGCGGTCGCGCCCGCGACGCCGGCGTTGTTGACGGCCAGGTGCAGGGCACCGAGGCCGGCCACGGTGGCCTCGACGCCGGCGCGCACCGACTCCGGGTCGGTCACGTCCATCTCGACGGCCAGGGTCCGCGCCCCCTCGGCCTCCAGGGCGGCGGCGGCCTGGCGGGCACCTTCGGCGTGGAAGTCCGCGACGGCGACGGAGGCGCCGCCGGCGGCCAGGCGCCGGGCGACGGCGAGGCCGATGCCGGAGGCGCCGCCGGTGACCAGCGCGACGCGGCCGGTGAACTCCTGCGGGTGGGCGGTGCCGGTGGTGTCGGGGGTGGTGGTCATGGTGGTGCTCCTTCGGTGCGGTCGCGCCGGGGGCGGCGCGGGGTGGTGCGGGTGGTTCAGGCTGCCGCCGGGTCCGGGTCCGGGTCCGGGTCCGGAGTCGGGGTCGGCGGCGGTTCGGCGGTGAGCGCCGCGAAGGCCTGCTCCAGCAGCTCGGGCAGGTCGTCCGCGCCGCCGTCCGCCCCGCCGCCGTCCGGTGCTCCCGGTGCCGGCCGGCGGACCCAGGCGCGGGCGGCGGCCTGCAGCGCCGCGACTCCGAGCCCGATCGCCACCGCCGGGCGCAGGTCGCGCTCGGCGTCCAGCCCCAGCCGTTCGGCGGCGATCCGGATGGACGCCTCCTCGGCGTCCACGCAGATCCGGCGGTAGGCGGCCGTCAGCGAGGGCTCGCGGGCGATCAGCGCGAACAGCTCGCGCATGTCCGGGCGGCGGTGCCAGGCCGGCTCGGCGCCGTCCCGCAGCCAGGCGCGCAGGGCCGCCCGGTAGGCGGTCAGCGGGGTCTCGTCCGCCGGGCGGGCGGCCAGGGCCGCGTTGATCCGGTCGAAGTCCGCCCGCAGGCAGTCCAGCACGGCGTCCTCCCGGGACGGGAAGTACCGGCTGAACGTGCGCCGGGAGACGTCGGCCAGCTCGGTGACGTCCTCCACCGCGACCGCCGCCAGGCCCCGGTCCAGGACCAGCCGCAGCGCGGCGCCGGCCAGCGACTCCCGGGTGCGCCGGGCCTTGCGCCCGCGCCGGCCGCCGGCGGCCGCCTCGTCCTTCTCGATGCTCACGCTCCCCACCGTACACCCGGAAAATGTCTCAATGGGACAGAAGTCCCCCTGGGACATTTCCGTGTCGCCGCGGCCCCCGCCGCAGCGTCGCCGCGCCCCCCGCCGCCCAGGCGGCCATTCGGCGCAGCCCGCCGCCGCCGACCCGGCCCCGGCCCGGAGACCCGCCTACCGTGAACTGATGACCGATCGTCCGACCGGGCGGCCGCCCGCCGCGCGCCGCCGGGCCTACCTCGGGGCCGCCGCCGCCTTCGCCGTCTGCATGGCGGGCACCACCCTGCCCACCCCGCTCTACGGCCTGTACCAGGAGGAGATCGGCTTCTCCGAACTGATGGTCACGGTCGTGTTCGCCGTCTACGCCTTCGGCGTCATCGCCGTCCTGCTGCTCGTCGGCAACGTCTCCGACACCGTCGGACGCCGGCCCGTCCTGCTCTGCGGCCTCGCCTTCGCGGCCTGCAGCGCCGTCGCCTTCCTCGCCGTGGGCGGCCTGCCGATGCTCTGCCTCGGCCGGCTGTTCTCCGGCCTGTCGGCCGGCCTGTTCACCGGCACCGCCACCGCCTACGTGCTGGAACTGGCCCCGCCCGGGCGCCGGGCCCGGGCCGGGTTCGCCGCGACCGCCGCCAACATGGGCGGCCTCGGCTGCGGACCGCTGCTGTCGGGCCTGCTCGCCGAGTACGCGCCGCACCCCCTGGTGCTGCCGTTCGTCGTGCACCTGGTGCTGCTCGCCGGGTCGTTCACCGTCATGTGGTTCCTGCCGGAGACCGTCGAGGGCCCCCGCCCGCTGCGCACCGCCCGCCCGAACCGGCCCTCGCTGCCGCCGGAGGTCCGCGGCGTGTTCGTCCCGGCGGGCCTCGCCGCCTTCGCGGGCTTCTCGCTGCTGGGCGTCTTCACCTCCGTCAGCCCCGCCTTCCTCACGGAGGGACTGGGCGTCCACAACCGCGCGGTCATCGGGCTGATCGTCTTCACGGCCTTCTTCGCCTCCACGCTCGGCCAGCTCCTGGTGCCCCGGCTGGGCACCGCCCGGGCCATCCCGCTGGGGTGCCTGGTGCTGATCGCGGGCCTCGCCCTGCTGGCCGCCTCGCTCGCCTGGGACACCCTGCCGCCGCTGGTCCTCGCGGCCCTGGTGGGCGGGGCCGGCCAGGGCATGGGCCTGCGCGGCGCGGTCGGCGAGATCGCCGCCGTCGCCCCCGCCGAGCACCGCGGCGGCGCGCTCTCCGCCCTCTTCGTCGTCGCCTACTTCGGCATCTCGATCCCGGTCATCGGCATCGGCCTGCTCGCCCAGCCGATCGGCCTGTCCGAGGCGGGCGTGGTCTTCGCCGGCTGCATGGCGGTGCTCGCCGCCGCCTCCGGCCTCTACCTGCTGCGCGCGGGGCGCACCGGGTGATCCCGGGGCGTGCCCGTTTTCGGGGTGGGTCGAAGGGCTTTGCCCGGCCGGATCGCGCGCCGTGAGACTTTCCGAGGCAACAGGCCATTCGGAGAAGTGACCCGAGGAGAGTGTCCGTCATGAGCATCGCGCGTTCCCTCGTCCCCCGCGCCGGCGTCGCGCTGGGCGCCGTCCTGATGGCGACCGGGCTGCTGGGCGCACCCGCCCAGGCCGCCGACGGCGTCCCCGCCCCCGCCGCCGTCACGGCCGCCGCGGCTCCCGGGGCCGCCGCGGCCCCCGCTTCCGACGCCAACCAGACGGTCATCCAGGCCACCGCCGGCCTGAGCCGCGGCCAGAGCTGGTCCTCGCCCGACGGCAGCACCGTCCTGTACCAGCAGTACGACGGGCACGTCGTCCTCTACAAGAACAACGTCGCGATCTGGACCGCCGTGGGCACCTACGGGGTCGGCACCTACTTCTACGTCCAGGACGACGGCAACCTCACCGCCTACGACGCCGCCTGGCGCCCCCTCTGGGAGAGCCGCACCGGCCGCCACCCCGGCGCCTACCTGGCCATCCAGAACGGCGGCAACCTGGTCGTCTACTACGGCAGCACCCCCCTCTGGTGGTCCAACTACCACCCCGGCGGCACCGGCCCGATCGACCCCGACCCCGAGTGCACCCCCACGACCCACCAGCTCTGCCCCTGACCTCCCCTTCCGGGCCGGACGCGGACCGGACGGTCCGCGTCCGGCCCGGTCGCGCCCCGGTCGTAGGGTGAGGGCCGACACCGGCTCACGCACCCGTGGAGATCTGATGAGTTCGACCGCTGTTCCCGAGGCCCCGCTTGTTCCCGAGGCCCCGCTCCCGGTCGGGGTGATCGGGCTCGGTGACATCGCGCAGAAGGCCTACCTGCCGGTCCTCGGCGCGCTGCCCGGCCTGGACCTGCGGCTGATGACCCGCGACGGCGCCAAGCTGGACCGGCTCGGCGAGACGTACCGGATCGCGCCGGAGCGGCGGTTCACCGACCTCGGCCGGCTGGTCGACAGCGGCATCCGGGCGGCCTTCGTGCACGCGGCGACCGACCAGCACGTGCCGATCGTCGAGCAGCTGCTCACGGCGGGCGTCGACGTCTACGTGGACAAGCCGCTCGACTACACCCTCGACGGCGCCCGCCGCCTGGTCGACCTTGCCGACCGCACCGGCAGCTCCCTGGCGGTGGGCTTCAACCGCCGCCACGCCCCCGGTTACGCCCAGGCCCTGGAGCGGCCGCGGGACCTCATCGTGCTGCAGAAGAACCGCGAGGGCCTGCCCGAGACCGCCCGCACCCTCGTCTACGACGACTTCATCCACGTCGTCGACACCCTGCGCTTCCTGGCCCCCGGCGAGATCGAGCACGTCGACGTCCGCGCCCGGGTGCGCGACGGCCTGGTCGACCACGTCGTCCTCACCCTCGCCGGGGACGGCTTCACGGCCCTCGGCATCATGAACCGCCGCTCCGGATCGACGGAGGAGGTCCTGGAGGTCTCCGGCGCCGACTCCAGGCGCGAGGTCCACAACCTCGCCGAGGTGATCGACCACCGCGGCCAGCCCACGGTCCGCCGCCGCGGCGACTGGGTGCCCGTCGCCCGCCAGCGCGGCATCGAACAGGTCGTCCTCGCCTTCCTCACCGCCGTGCGCACCGGCACCCGCGCCGACGCCCACGACGCCCTGCGCACCCACGAACTGTGCGAACTCGTCGTCGAACGCATCGAGGCCGTCTGAGCGCCGTCTCAGGCCAGGGCCCGGCGGTCGCGCCACCAGGTGGCGGTGGTGCGGAGCTGGGTGTCCAGGGGGGTGGGGCGGGTGGTGAAGGTGGTGGTCCAGGCGGTGGTGTCGATGGTGAAGGGACGGTCGAACTGGTAGCGGGTCTCGCGCAGTTCGCGCAGGAGGGGGGAGAAGAAGCCGGCCAGGGCGAGGGCGGCGGGGTGGAGGCGGCGGACGGGGACGGGGGAGACGCCGGCCTCGGCGGCGAGGAGGTCGATCATGCGGCGGATCGGGAGGGCGGGGGCGGTCGGGGCGTGCCAGGCCCGGCCCCAGGCGCGTTCGTCGGTGGCGGCCTCGGCCAGCGCGCGGGCCACGTCGGGGAGGTAGGTCCAGCTGTGCGGGGCGTCCGGGTCGCCGAGCACGGAGACGGGCTTGCCGGCCAGAAGGCGGGGGACGACGCGCGAGGCCAGATGGCCGCCGTCGGTCACGCCGGGGCCGAAGAAGTCGGAGGCGCGGACCTCGACCGCGCGGATCCGGCCCGCCTCGTGCAGCGCCCGGGCCCGCTCCCAGAGCGAGGCGCGCAGCCGCCCCTTCGGCCCGGTGGCGGCGAGCGGGAGGTCCTCGGTGAGCGGGCCGTCCACCGGGCCGTAGCCGTAGAGGTTGCCGAGCATGACGAGCACGGCGCCGGTCGATTCGGCGGCCGCGCAGAGCGAGGCGTGCAGCGGCGGCCAGTCGGTCGTCCAGCGGGGCAGCGGCGGGGCGGCGCAGCTGTGGAGGGCGGCGGCGCCGCGCACGGCCTCGGTCAGCCGCGCGGTGTCGGTGGCGTCCAGCGCCAGGTGCTCGATGCCGGACCCGGCCGGGCGGCCGGACCGGGTGACCACCCGGACCGTGTGGCCCCGGTCGGCCAGCAGGCGGGCGGTGGCCGCTCCGGCGGGCCCGTGTCCGACGATCACATGAAGACTCATCGGCACACCATAGAGGGCGCGGCCCGGCCCGGTGGACGGGCCGGGCCGCGCGGCTGGGACCGGGAGCGGTCTCAGCGGTCTCAGCAGGGGACGACGACCGAGACGGTCGCCGGCGACGGCGGCCAACCGCCGTTGTCCACGCTGAAGTTGGCGGTCACCGTGCTGCCGCAGGTGGCGGTGGTGTTGATCTCGCCGACGTAGATGCCGCCGGAGGGCACCAGGGCGGTCGTGTAGACGGGCGGGCCCGGCGGAAGGCCGGGGGCGGTGCCGGAGATCTTGAAGCCGACGTTCTGGGGGACCCAGGCCGGGTTGGTCGGGTAGGCGTGTCCGTAGAGGCGGACCTGGAGGCCGTTGACGTCGATACAGGCGCGGGTCTGCAGCAGGCCGGGCGCGCCCGGAGTTCCGCAGGTGGTGAAGGGTCCGGGCGGACCGGTGGGGGTGGGGGCGGCGACGGCGGCCGGGGCGGCGGCGGTCAGCGCGGCGAGGACCGCGGCGCCGGCCAGGGTGGCGGCGGTGCGACGACGGTGCATGGGTGGGTTTCCTCCCTGTGGACAGCGCGTCCGACGGCAAGGCCGGACGCTCTGTGACATGTCACATCGTTCTGAGGTCATGGTGGCACCCGAACGGCGGTCCGGTCCGTCCGATGGTCCGAATGACCGGACGACGCCCTTCCGTTGGCCTGATCGAGGTGGCATGCTCCTTGCCCCGCAGGAAAGACGCCGCCCGCCCGGACGCCTGCTGTCCGGACGGGCGGCTCGGTCCCGGCGAACGTGGTCGCCCGGCGGTTCAGTTGGCGATGCCGCAGTACTGCTGCTGCTTGCCGATCGCGCGGTAGACGCAGTCGGCCGTCTCCACCAGCCGCAGCACGGCCTCCCGGTTGCGGCTGGTCTCGCGCCCGATCACCTCGTCGGGCGGGTAGAAGCCGCTGGCGCCGTTCGGCCCGGGGTACATCTCGAAGGTGTAGGCGAAGATCCGCTGCGCGCCCCACAGCCAGTCGTCGATCGACCCGTCGGTGATGTAGAGGTCGCTCGACTGCTCGGGCGTGTAGCCGTTGGTGGCGGCCATCGAACGGCCCAGCGTGGCGAAGGTGTTGTACTCGTCGGCGGTCATGCCGGTGGTGGTGTTGGCGGTGGTCCAGCCGAACGGCCAGAGCACCAGTTCGCTGTAGGTGTGGAAGTCGATCGCCGAGGTGATCTGCTGCTTGCCGCCCACCACCCGGCTGCGGACGAAGTCGGCGACCACCCTGGTCTCCTTGGCGGACTCCGGCGCGCTGCCCCGGTAGGTCTCGCTCCCGGTGGAGCCGGAGGAGCCGCCGCAGCAGCCGAACTTGTAGTCCCAGTTGCGGTTGAGGTCGGTGCCGACGCTGCTGCTGCCCGGGTTGGGCTGGCGGTCCTTGCGCCAGCTGCGGTAGCGGCCGGTGGCGATGTCGTACTCGCCGCCGTCCGGGTTGAGGTCCGGGACGATCCAGATCTCCCGGGTGTCGACCGCGTTCGCGATCCGGCCGTCGGTGGCGTACTTGTCGCCGAACTCGTGCAGCAGGTAGAGCGACATCTCGACGGTGAGGTGCTCGCGGGCGTGCTGGTGCGCGGTGAACAGCACCTCGGGCTCGTTCTCGTCGGTGCCGACGTTGTCGCTGATCTTGACGGCGACGATCGGCCGGCCCTCGTAGGAGGTGCCGATGACCCGCTTGCTCATGATGGCGGGGTGCGCGGCGACGACGGCGTCGATGTCGGCCGCGGCCTCCGCGTGGTTGTGGTAGCCGGAGTCGGCGGACGGGAAGTCGTACAGCGCCGCGCCGACGCCCTCCCGGCCGGGCTCGGCGCCGTACCGGGGGATCGGCAGCGGGGCGGGCGACCAGCCGAGCGCGCGCAGCCGGGCGGCCTCGGCGGGGGTGGCGGTGACGGTGAGCGAGTCGGGCCGGACGGCGTCCACCGAGGCACCGGTGGCGGCGACGGCGGTGCGTTCGGCGACGGTCCGGGGGCCGTCGAGGCGGTACTGCCGGGCGGCCTCGGAGCCGGCCTCGGAGCCGCTCCCGGAGCCGGCGACGGGACCGTCGGCCGGCTGGGCGGTGGCCTGGGAGGTGAGGGGGACGGCGAGGGCGAGGGCCAGCAGGACGGCGGTGGCCGCGGCGGGCTTCCCTCGGCGGGGCAGTCGCATGACTGTCCTCCTGTGGGGGGTCCGTAGGGACGGAACGGTGGAGGAGGTGCGGCGCCGCGAGCACGATGGTCCGTCAATGTCATGCATTCGTCAAGGAGTTGAGCGAAGCGGGCGCGCGGAGTCCGGAATCAGGGCGCAGCGCGCCCGGCCGGCGCCCCGCAGGTCGCCAGACTGCACCAGCGCCGCCGCCCGCCCGCGTCCAGGAACAGCCAGCCGCAGTCCGCGCTCGGGCAGCGCTGGACGGTCAGCCGGCGCGGCTCGGCCAGGAGTTCGGCGGCCGCCCGGGCGGCGGCGTACAGCGGCAGCCGCAGCCCGGCCGACGGCGGCAGCCGCCACCGCGCCAGGCCGTCCTCGCCCCGGGTGAACTCCGCCGCGCGGGTGGCGAGCCGGACCACGGCGGCGACCTCCCCGAAGGCCGCCCCGTCCTGCGGATCGGTCAGGCAGGCGTACAGCGCCGAGCGGAACGCGCGGGCCTCGGCCAGGACGGCCGCCGCCTCGTCCGGGCGCCGCGCGGCCTGCCGGAGCAGCGCCTCGACCAGCGGCTGCTCCGCGAGGTCCTGGTGGCCCGCCCAGACCGCGAGCGTCGAGTAGCCGCGCAGCCAGTCCGACCCGGGCAGCGGGTCCGGGGCGCCCCAGCCGGCGAAGGTGTTGCAGAACTCCAGCGCCGGGTGGCCGCCCGCGCTCCACGGCAGCCACTCCTCGCCCACCCGAACCGCGTACAGCGGCGCCGGCGGCCGGTCCAGCCGCGGGTCGGCGCGCAGGATCCGCTCGTGCAGCGCGGCCAGTTCGGCGCCCGGCTCCACGCCCAGCGTCTCCACCAGCGTCCGCCGGGTGTGCCGGTACAGGGCCAGCGCCTCGCCCTGCCGGCCCGCCCGGTACAGGGCCGTCATCGCGGCGCGCACCAGCCGCTCCCGGGGCGGCAGGCCGTCCAACTCGCCGTCCCGGAGCGGGAGATCGGCGAGCAGCCGGTCGTGGCGGCCCATCGCCAGCAGCAGTTCCGCCCGCTGCTCCAGGGCCGACAGCCGCAGCTGGAGCAGCCGCCCGCCGATCCGCCCGCGCAGCGCCTCGTCGGCGACGTCCGCGAGCAGCGGCCCGCGCCAGAGCGCGAGCGCCCGGTCGTGGCAGCGCAGCCGCTCGGCCGGGTCGCCGGTCGCCGAGGCGCGGGCCGTGAGGTCGAGGAACTCCCGGACGTCCAGGCCGTGGTGGCCGGGCGCGAGGGCGTACCCCTCGTGCCGGGTCTCGATCAGCACGCCGTGCGGGCGCAGCCGGGCGCGCAGCCGGCCGATGTAGGTGTGCACGGTGCCGCGCGCGGAGGCGGGCGGGCTGCCGTGCCAGAGCAGGTCGATCAGCCGCTCGGTGGCGACCACCCGGCCGTCCTCCAGCAGCAGGACGGCCAGCAGGCACCGCTCCTGGCGGCGCGCGCCGGCCAGGACGGGCTCGCCGTGGTGGTCGGCCCCGAACGGGCCGAGCAGTCGGAACTCCATGGCGGGCCACCCTACGGCGGGGCGCCGCGCCGCGCGGGGGCAGCTGACGATCGGCGATGGTGAGAATCCGGTCAGCGGCCGCTGCCAGGCTGGCCGCCGACCAGTCCGACGCACCATCAGGAGACCGACCATGCGCCGCATCCCCCTGCGACTCGCGACCGCCGCCGCTGCCGCCCTCACCGCCCTGGCCGGCGGTCTCGCCGCCGCCCCCGCCGCCGGTGCCGCCGCCCGCGGCGGCTGGGAGCCGTGGCCCTCGCCGTCCTTCGACCTGCCAGCCGGCAGCCGCTGCGACTTCCCGGTGCACCTCGAACCCGTCGTCGACCGCGTCGAGCGCCACGTCCTGTCCGCCGAGCCCGACGGCACCGTCCGCCGCGTCGCCTACCGCGGCGCCCTGGTCATGCGGCTCACCAACACCCTCACCGGCGCCCACCACGACGCCGACGCCGGCGGCCGCTCCCTCGTCGACTACCGCCCCGACGGCTCCCAGACCTGGCGCGCCCACGGCCCGATCCTGCTCGGCTTCGGCACCGGCGCCGGCACCCTCCCCCGCGACCTCTACACCGTCGACGGCGTCTACACCATCGGCATCAGCCCCACCGGCTACCGCACCCTCACCCTCACCCACGGCACCGCCGACCCCCTCTGCGCCAAGATCGCCTGACCGGCCGGCCCTGCGTCCGTGCCCAGGGCCGGTAGGAACACGCACCGGCCCGGGAGCGGTGGGCGGGGGCGCACCGCTCGCGGGCCGGTGGGGTGGGTGGGGGGTCAGTTGACGGTGACCGCCGGGGCGCCGGGCTGGGTGGAGTCGGTGACCGGGCCGTAGGCGGCGGAGAAGTAGCCCTCGCCGGGGCAGAGGGCGGAGCCGCCGCTCTTGACGAAGTGGGCGTTGCGGAAGACCAGGGCGTGCGCGGTGTTGTCGGCGGTGCCGGCGAAGGCGCCGCTGAGCTGGTAGGTGCAGGTGAGGGTGCCGAACCAGCTGTTCAGCACGGCCGAGGCCTGGATCGGTCCGGCCGGGCCGGCGGTGAGGGCGACCGGGAGGCCGGCGGCGTCGCTGACCGCGACGTTGTAGGCGAGGTTGCCGACCGTGAGGCTCTTCACCGAGGTGACGCCGGTGACGTTGGAGGTGCACGAGCCGAAGGTCAGGCCGGTCAGCGAGGCGGTGGCGGTCCCCGGCGCGGCGGGGTTGCCCAGGACCTTGGCGGTGAGCGGCGAGACGCCGCAGAAGACGCCGGTGGAGCCGGTGGTGTCCGAGGAGAAGGTCGCGCGGGTGCCCGCGGCGAGCGGGGCGAGCAGGACGTCCCCGACGGCGACGGCCGTGCCGCCGGCGCCTCCGGTGGTCAGCACCGGCCCGGCGGCGACCGGCGCCGCGGCGGGGGTCGCGGACGCCGGGAGGGCGCCGACGGTCAGCGTCGCGGCGGCCGCGGCCAGGGCAAGACAGGGGTGCATGCGCATGAGGGGGCCTCGTTCTCGGTGGGGGGCGAGCGGGCGGACGTCCCGGAACAGGGGCCGTGGGGGCCGGCGTCCGGGAGTTGACTACGTTGTAGAGCGGTGTCCGCGCACCGTCAAGGAGTGGCACGGCAGTTGTTGACAATTCGTCAGCAACACCTGTCGGGAGTCTTGCCAGGGCCACCGGGTGCTCCCTACCGTCGAGTAGCGCCCACGCCGACCCCCGTCGTCCCGCACCTCGTGCGCCCCGTGGGCCGCGCACGCGCCAAGGAGCCGCGATGTTCCCGAAGTTCCTCCCGCGCCGTCGTCGCCCGCGGGCCCTGGCCGCCGCCGCGGCCGTGCTCGGCCTCGCCCTGCCGGGCTCCGCCGTGGCCGCCGACGGCCCCGGCACCCCGGCCGCTCCCGCCGCCCTGCGGGAGGTGATGTTCGTGGCCAACAACTGGGACGGCACCGCCGACGTCGTCACCGCCCGCGGCGACCTCGCCCGGATCGGCCGGATCGACGTCGTCCCCGACAAGGACCAGCGCCTCGCCGAGATCTACCTCAACCCCGTCAAGCTCGCCTACTTCCTCGGCGTCCGGCTCGGCCCCGGCGAGGGCCACGACCAGTTCGCCGACGACATGTACACCACCCCGGACGGCACCGCCGTGGTCGTCTCCCGCCCCAGCTTCGCCGACGTGGTCTCCCTCGACCTCGCCACCGGCCGGATCAACTGGCGCTTCCCGGTGGCCGGTTACCGCTCCGACCACATGGCGCTCTCGCCCGACGGCACCCGGGTCGCGGTCTCCGCCTCCACCGCGAACACGGTGCACGTGCTCGACATCGCCACCGGCCGCCCCATCGGCTCCTTCGCGACCGGCGACAAGCCCCACGAGAACCTCTTCACCGACGGCGGCCGGCGGATCTGGAACATGTCGATCGGCGAGGTCACCACCGCCCTCGACGCGCCCTGGCTGGACTGGACGAAGGGCGACCGGCGGATCACCGTCGCCGACGCCGACACCTTGCGCACCGTCCGGATCATCGACATGCGCGAGCGCCTCGACGCCTTCGGCCGCCCCGACCTCTCCGACGCGATCCGCCCGGCCGCCTTCACCCCGGACGGCTCGACGCTGTACTTCCAGGTCTCCTTCTTCAACGGCCTCGTGGAGTACGACGCCGCCGCCGACCGGATCACCCGGGTCGCCACCCTGCCCGGGAACCCGGCGACCAGCGAGGACCGCACCACCTGGGTCAACGACTCCCGCCACCACGGCCTGGCCATGAGCCCCGCCGGGGACCGGCTCTGCGTCGCGGGCACCATGGACGACTACGCCACCGTGGTCGACCGGGCCACCCTGCGGGAAGGCCCGCTGGTGCCCGTCGCCAAGCCCTACTGGGCGACGGTCAGCGGCGACGGCCGCTCCTGCGTCGTCTCCGAGAGCGGCGCCGACCGGGTCACCGCGATCGACTTCGCCACCGGGCAGCGCACCTCCTCCGTCGAGGTCGGCGACCACCCGCAGCGCGTCCGCCTCGGCCACGTCCCCGCCGACTGGACCGGGCCCGCCCGCTCCTGAGGGCGACCGGCAGGAAGACGCCCCTACCCGCGCGCCGCCCGGCGGTAGTGGTCCAGGACGTCCTGGCGCAGCAGTTCGCCGAAGCCGGCGCCCTCCAGGCGCAGCGCGAGCTGGGCCTCGGTGAGGTTCAGGGCGCCGGCGGCGGCGGGCAGGTGCCAGTCGTGGGCGGCGAGGCGGTCCAGCAGGTAGCCGCGGCGGACCTGCGCCTCGGAGAGGCGAAAGGTCTTCAGGTAGGCGATCCGCCCGTGCTCGTCGGTGATCGCCTCGCCGATGTGGTTCTCCCGGCGGGGCCGGAAGTCCGGGAGGAAACGGGAGAGGGTGAAGCGGTCCGTGCGGCGCACCACCCGGGCCCGGTAGTCGCTGTCCAGCAGGCCGCCGGCCATGGTGCCGTCGTGGAAGTCCGCCCAGGCGCGCTCCTGGTGGGCGACGGCGGCGCGCAGGTCGGCGGCCGAGCCGATCGGGCCGGCCGCGCGCAGGTCGGCGCGGAAGTCCGGGACGGGGGCGGACAGCGTGGCGTAGTGGTGGATCAGTTCGCCGTAGAGGTCCAGCAGCAGGGTGCGGTGCAGGGCGCGGTAGTCGTCGGGGTGCGGGACGGCGAAGGCCGCGGCGAGGGCGTCGGCGACGTACACCACCAGGCCGCACTGGCCGGGGTACAGCTCGAAGACCCGCAGCGCGTCGGCCAGGCCGCGGACCCGGTCACCGGCGTAGGCCTCCTCGGCACGCGGGGACAGGCCGTGGCGCAGCGCCCGCTCGGACCACTGCTCCCAGGCGAGGGACGGGCCGCCGAAGTGCAGCGCGAGGTAGCCGTCCAGCGCGAGGTGCAGCGGCAGGAAGCGCAGCCGGGTGCGGCCCTCGCGCTTGGCGAGGCGGCGCGGCACCCGGACCCGCACGCGCTCGGGCGGCGCCGCACCGGCGTCGGACGCGTCCAGCCGGGTGCCGTACGCGGCCGCCGGGGTGCCGTCGCGCGTCCAGTCGGCGACGAAGCCGTGCGGGACGTAGGAGCAGTAGTGGGCGCGGCGGCCGACCGGGACGGCGGCGTACTCCTCCTCGTACAGCTCCTGGCGCAGCCGCAGGTCGGCGATCGGCTCGGCGCGGACCAGCGGCACCAGGCGCACGCCGCCCCACACCTGGGCGGGCCGGGTGTCGAGGCCGGTGAGGTCCGGACGGAAGGCGGGCGGGGCGGTGCTCACCGGGCGGTCACCTCCGGGTCGGCGAGGAAGCGTGCGGTGCGGGCCGCCAGGTGCTCCGTCAGCTCCGCGAGGCCGGTGCGGCCCTCGGCGAAGCGGGCGAACTCGACCAGCGCCGGAAGGTCCTCGGCGTCGCGCAGCCCGGCGGTGGGCACCGTCGGGGCGAGCCGGCGGACGTCGAAGCCCTCCGCGTCGTAGACCGGGTTGAGGTGCACGATGCTGGTCCGGCGCTCCGGGTCCAGCCTGGTGCGCCACACCCGCAGCACCTCGGCGGCCAGGCCCGGCGGGGCGTTGTCCCAGCCGTCGGAGACGATCAGCAGGCGCTGCGGCGCGGTGTCGAGCGCGTCCAGGATCCGGCGGCCGAGCGGGGTCGGGCCGGACGGGCGGGCGAGCAGCGCGTCGCTGCGCCCGGAGGTCCACAGTGCGGTGTACTCGCCGGCCAGCGCCTCCAGCAGGAAGTGGCAGGCGAGCGCGGCGGCCAGCGGCCGGCGGCGTTTGACGCCCGAGCCGTACGCGGACCAGCTGTCGTCCAGCACCGCCGTGACCCGGCCCCAGCCGCCCTCGGCGGCCCCGGCCGCGCGGGCGGCCCGGCGCGCCGCGCCGCGCAGGGCGTCGGTCAGCTCCGCGCGGCGGGCGGTGCGGTCGGCGGGCGGCAGCGCGAGCACGTAGGAGGCGAGCCGGGTGAGCGGCATCCGCGCGAGGTCCGCGGCGACGGCGCCCGCGCCGTGCGCCCGGGCGGACTCCTGCAGGCGCAGCCGCTCCAGCGTGGTCAGCCGGGGCGCGATGCGCTCCAGGAAGGCGGCCCGCGGGATCCCGTGCCGCTGCGCGAAGGACTCCGCGACGGTGTAGGGGAGTTCGTAGACGGCGGCCTGCTGGTGGTGGGCGCGCCGCCAGGCGTCCAGCAGCGGCGCCCGGTACTTGGACCGCCGGCGCGGGGCGTACAGGAAGTCCCCGGTCTCCGCCTCGGCGGGCCGCAGGTGGGCGTGGCGCAGCGCCCGCTTGAACCCGGCGCGGTACTTGACGGCGTCGAGCGCCTGATCGGGGCGCGCGGCGAGCCAGTCGCGCAGGATCGCGCGGGTGCGGCGGTTGTTGACCCTGGCGCGGCGCAGCTCGCCGATCAGCCGGTAGACCCGCTGCGGGGGCAGCAGCTCCAGGCGGCGGGCGATCAGCCGGCCCTCGGTGCGCCGCTGCTCCTCGGTGGCCTCGCGGGAGGTCTCCAGCAGGTGCCGGACGATCAGGGCGGCGTTGTGGTCGTTGATGTCCAGGGCGAGCGCGGCGGCGTACGGGCCGCGGTAGTTGACGCGCATGTACGCGTGCAGGAAGTCCAGTGAGAGCTGCTGCTCGGCCGCCGCGCCGTGGAATTCGCGCTGGCCGGTGCCGGTGATCGCGGCGTTGACGAACAGCAGCACGTCCTCGGCGGCGACCAGGTCGCCGTACGTCTCCACCGCCCCGCCCTCCGGTCGCGTCCCGTCATGGAGTGATGCCGGCCGGGGAATGGGGGCGCGAACTGCGAATCATTGCGGTAGGGGCACGTTCCGGAAGTCGCACCGGAGTCCCGCGGCCGGCCGGACGACCCTAACACCGGGCGGCCGGGGAGCACATCCGGTTTCCCGGCGGGCGGCGCCGGGAAAGGGGCAGGTCAGGCGGGTGCGCCGCGCAGCTCCAGGGTGCAGCACTTCACACTGCCGCCCGCCTTGAGCAGCTCGGTGACGTCGATCCCGATCGGCTCGAAGCCCCGCGCGCGAAGCCGCGCCGCCAGCGCCACCGCCGCCTCCGGCAGGACCACCCGGCGGCCGTCCGAGACGGCGTTGAGGCCGAAGACGGCGGCGTCCTCGTCGGTGGCGAGCACGGCGTCGGGGTACAGCGCGGCGAGCGTGCTCCGGCTCTCCGGGGAGAACGCCGCCGGGTAGTACATGATCTCCTCCTCACCGAGCACCGCGAGCGCGGTGTCCAGGTGGTAGTAGCGCGGGTCGACCAGCTCCAGGGTCACCACCGGGCGGCCCAGCACCCGCTGCGCCTCCGCGTGCGCCCGGCGGTCGGTGCGAAAGCCCGTCCCGGCCAGGAGCCGCCCGCCGGCCAGGAGGTAGTCGCCCTCGCCCTCGTTGGTGAACCCGGCCTGCGCCACCGTGCGGTAGCCGCGCGAGCGGAACCACTCCAGGTACGCCGTGGCCTCGTCGGCGCGCTCGCGGTGCCGGAAGCGGGCCACCAGGGCGGTGCCGTCGACGACGGTGGCGCCGTTGGCGGCGAACACCATGTCGGGCAGGCCGGGCAGCGGCTCGATCAGCTCGACGGTGTGGCCCAGCTCCCGGAAAAGCGCGTACAGCTGCTCCCACTGGGCGACGGCGCGCTCGGCGTCGGTCGGCTTCGCCGGCTCCATCCACGGGTTGATCGAGTAGTCGACCGTGAAGTGGGTCGGACGGCACATCAGGTAGTGGCGCGGGCGGGCGGTACGGGACACGGGCGGTCGTCTTCCTTCCGGCGGGGTGGTGCGCAGGGGCGGTGGCGGCGCGGTGGCGCCGGCTGCCCCGAGCGTGCCGGGAGCGGCGATCGCGGACGTGGCCGTGACGTGCACGGACGTCGGACGGCGGCGGTCCAGCGGGGTTCGGCGGCGTTCGGCGCGTTCCGCGGCGCCCCGTCCGGCGCGCGGCACGAGGGCAGGAACGTGCCTGCGCCGGCGCCGCCCCGTGCCTGGGTGCACTGGCCCGGCACGGGAACGCCGTCGAGCCGGGCGAGGGGCGGACCACCGCCTACCTGGCGCAGTGCTGCGACCGCACGGTGGCCGTCGAGCCCAGTGCGGCGATGCGCGAGAAGCTCCGCCTGGCCTGCCCCGAGGCGCTGGTCCTGCCCGAGCCGGTGGACACGGCGCAGCCGCCGGGCCCGGCGGACCTGGTGCGCCTCTCGCACGTGCTGTCCTACGTGCCGCCGACGGACCGGCCGGGCACGGTGCGCCGGGTGCTGGACCGGGTGGCCCCCGGCGGGACGCTGCTGGTGGTGCCGCAGAACCCGGAGAGCCCCTGCATGCGGATGGCCGCGCACTTCACGCGCGTGCGCTACGACCTGCGGCCGCCGGCCGAGCAACTCTCCGCCCAGGACGCCGACCGGGCCGCCGCGCCGTGGACGTTCGCCCTCGAAGCCCTCGACCTGCACTACCGCACCGACCGGCTGGACGAGGCGGTGGACGTCGCCGAGTTCATGATCAACGTGGCCGACCTGGCCACCGTGGACCCGCTGCCCGAACGCGCGGAGCTGGCCTCCTCCGTCGAGCGCCACTTCACCCGGCCGGACGGCGGTTACGCCATCGGGCACACCCGGGACGTGCTGACGGTCCGCCGCGCCGCGCGCTGACGGGACCGGGCGCGGTCAGGCCCAGGGCAGCGCCGAGCGGGTGCGCCAGTACTCCTCGGCCGGCTCGGCCAGTTCCGCGAGGCAGGCCAGGTCGTCGGCGTCCAGGACGCGCCCGGCGGCCTCCAGGTTGGAGGCCAGCTGACCGGTGGTCGCCGCCCCGGAGAGCACCAGGTCCGCCCAGGGCCGCGCGGCGACGGCGGCCAGCGCCAGGGCGTCGCAGGACGCGCCGGTGCGGGCCGCGAGCGCGCGCAGCGCGGCGGTGTCCGGGCCGGTGGCGTTGCGGTCGGCGAGCCGGCCGTTGGCCATGCCCTCCTTGACCACCACCAGCCACCCGGCCTCGTAGGCCTCGGCGAGCGCCGGACCGGCGGAGGGCTCCAGCAGGTTCCAGGTGGACTGCACGGCGGTGAACAGCGGCCGCCCGTCGACCGTCACCGCCAGGGCCGCGCGCACCGCCGAGGCCTGCTCGGGGCCGCTGGTGGACAGGCCCACCCGCACGCCCTCGGCGGCCAGTGCGGCGAGCCGCCCGTGCAGCGCGGGGTCGGTGAGCGCGGGGCTGTCCGGGGTGACCGAGTGCACCAGGTAGATGTCCGGCAGCCCGCCGAGCAGCGCCCGGGTCTGCGCCACCTGGCGGTCGAACACCGTCGTCGAGTGCTCCTTGACCTCGTGCACCGGCACGCCGGTGGCCCGCCAGCCGGCGGTGTAGGTGTAGCCCCACTTGCTGCCGACCGTCACCTCGGCCGCCTGCCGCGGGTGGGCGGCGAGCCATTCGCCGAGGAACTCCTCCGCGCGCCCGTACGAGCGGGCGGTGTCGAAGTAGCGCACGCCGGCCGCGAAGGCGGCGTCGAGCAGGGCGTGGGTGCGCTCGCGCAGGGCGTCGACGGTGCGCTCGGCGGGCAGGTCGAGGTCGCGGCCGAGCGTGATGTAGCCCGGCCGCCCGACGGCCGCGGTGCCCAGGCCGAACCGCGCGATCGACGCTCCGGCGGTGTCGGGGGCCTCGGTGGCGGGGACGGTCGGCATGGCGGGGCTCCTTCGGCGGCACGGGCGGGGTGCGGACGGGGCGGTACGTGCGCCGCCCCTTCCCGCACCCTATCCACCGGGCCACCCCCTGACCTGCGCCGACGCCCGGTCGGCGGGCTGCGGGCGTGCTGTTCGGCGTCCCCCGGCGGTGGCCTATGCTCCTGAACCGCGGAATGATGATCGTCACGGGGAGGCGGGGCCATGAGCTACCGGATCGAACGGATCGGCCTGGAGGACTGGGAGCGGCTTCGGGAGGTGCGGCTCGCGCAGCTGCTCGACACGCCCATGGCCTTCCTGGAGACCCACGAGACGGCGCTCGCCCACGGCGAGGAGGAGTGGCAGGCCCGGGTCCGCCGGGTGAACGAGCCCGGAAGCGTCGGCCTGGTGGCCGTCACCGGGACGCCGGGGGAGTGGGTCGGCACGATGATCGGTCTCACCCCCGAGCCCGGTGCGGCGATGCTGGTCGGCGTCTGGGTCGCCCCGCAGCACCGCGGCCGCGGGCGCGGGGTGACGGACCTGCTGCTGGACGCCGTCGTCGCCTGGGCGCGCGACGAGGCCGGGGCGCGGCGCCTGGCGCTCACCGTGCACGAGGACAACGCCCGGGCCGCCGCCTTCTACCGCCGCCGCGGCTTCGACTTCACCGGTGCCACCAGGCCCTACCCCCTCGACCCGGCCGCCCGCGAACTGGAGATGGCCCTCCCGCTCGACCGATCCGCCTGACACGTTCACATCGGCGCCGCGCTCCAGCGCTCGAGCGTCCCGTTCGCGTCGTCGTACGTCAGCCAGGTGCCGTCCCCGAGCGGACGCGCGTAGCCGTCGACGGGGCGGCCGGGGTAGTCGACGCTCCCGCGTATCTCCAGGGTGCGGGCGTCCAGCAGCCAGTGCCGCCCGTCCGCCGGATCGTCGGCGCAGTCCAGGGTCGAGGCGAGGACGGTGTCGGCGTCGACGAAGCCGCAGTCGTGGTCCCAGCAGGGCGGGTCCTCGTCCTCGCCCTGCTCGGGCTCCCGCCGGGCGAGGACGCTGCCGTCCAGTGCGTGCAGCCGCAGGTCCGAGCCGCCGTGCTCGACCGTCAGGAACCCCGGGTGGCCCGGGTGGACGTCCGCCAGGATGCGGTCAAGGTCCTGGTTGACGCCCCAGCTGCCGAGGTCCGCGCCGTCCCGGCGGGCCCAGTGGAGCAGGACGCCGTCCTGGCCCATGCCGATGGCGAGGCCGATGTGCGCACCGTCCGGGTGGGAGAGCTGGTACGAGCCGGAGGCCTCGCTGTTCCGCAGTGGCAGACGGGCCGCCTCCCCGCCGTCCCGGGAGTCCAGGACGACCCAGTGCTCCCGGCGGTCCTGCGCCGCCGAGCCGGAGGCGACGTGCGCCCAGACCAGCCGGCCGTCGTCGGAGACCAGGCAGGAGCCGTGTTCCCAGCCGGCGCAGACCTCCTGCGCGTCGCCGGTGTGGGGGTGGCCGGACGGGTGTCCCCAGCAGGCGTGCGGGTACTCCCACAGCGTCGTCCCGTCCCGCGCCACCGCCCGCACGGCGCGCTGGCCCGCGAACACCGCGAACTCCCCGTCGGGGCTCACCGACTGGCCGCCGTGCCGCCAGCCGGGCCAGGGCAGCGGGAAGACGGCGGCCGGCGCGCGCTCCCCGGCGAACAGCTCGTCCAGCTCGTGGACCGCCAGCTCGCCCTCCTGCCGCAGGAGCGCGCGGCGCGAGCCGTCCCCCCGGCGTTCGAGCGCGGGGCCGCTGATCAGTGCGGCGCCGCCCGGCAGCTTCACCGAGTCGCGCAGGTGTGCCGTGATCGACATCGCGGTGATCGACATGCGCCGACCCTAGCGGGCGGCACCGACAACGGCCCCGTCCGCCGGGTACGCCGAGGCGAAGGTGAACGCGCGCGGGGAGGGCCCGTTCGCCCGCAGGTCCGCCAGCCGCTCCAGCGCCTCCTCCACGCCCGGCCGGTGCCCGGCGGGCACCCACCAGAGCACCAGGTGCGCCTGGACGTGCCGTTCGAACCACTCGCGGCGCCGGCGCACCACGTCCAGGTGGCCGCTGCGGTAGGTGAAGTCCCACAGGGCTTCCGGGCTCTGCCACACCGACAGGTTGACGATGACGTTCTCGCCGGCCGGGCGCAGCCCGGTGGCGTCGGCGGCCCCGTCCTCGACGAGCCGCCAGACGAAGCCGGGGGCGGCCTCGGCGGCGGCGTTGACCGGGTCCAGCTGTTCGACGAAGGGGGCGATCCGCGGGTCGTCGATCGGGTGGCTGAGCGTGGCGACGTTGAGCTGGGCCAGGTGGGCGGCGGGCGTGGGTGAGGTCATGCCCCATCCCAGCACGGCCCCGTTTTCTATGTCAATCTCCATTGTTTTTAGAAGCCTCGACCACCACGCAGCACTCCCCGGGCCGGGGGTCCATCCGGGCGCGCAGCGGGCCGCCGGCGCCGAGCAGGCCCTCCAGCAGGGCGAGGTTCATGCCGCAGACCAGCGGCGGGAAGTGTTCGGCGACGGCGTGGAACGGGCAGTTGCGCATCCGGACGACCGGCCCCGCGGCGTCCTGCGCCGGGTACGGCTCGTACCCCCGGGCGGCCAGCAGTTCCACCGCCTCGCCCAGGCCGCCGCAGGGCGCCGCCGCTTGGCGCAGGGCCTCGCCCCGGCGGCGCGCGGCCGCGCACAGCCCGGCGTCCAGCCCGGCCTCCTCGGCGGCCTCGGCGAGCAGTTCGGCGGCGGTGCGGTAGTCGCGGGCGGGCAGCGACACCGACCGCTCCGCCCGCGCCCGGGTGTACACCTTGGCCGGGCGGCCCGCCCCCGGCCCCGAACGGCCCGTCAGCCGCCGGCTGCCGGTCTCCAGCAGCCCGGCCTCGGCCAGCCGGTCCAGGTGGTGCGCGGCGAGCGTGCGCGCCACCCCGGTCGCCTCGGCGGCCTCGTTGCGGCCGACCTCGCGGCCCTGGGCCGCCACGTACTCGTACAGGCGGCGGCGCACCGGATCCTGCAGCGCCGCGATCGCGTCGATGTCCTCCATCCGGCCAGTCTAAGAACAACGCGGATGCGCCATAGAGGGTCGGTGGCGGGCGGCGGCTCAGGTGTAGTGGCCCCCGGTGACCTCCGGCAGCGGGTCCTCGACCGGGTCCAGCAGCCGCGGGCCGTCGTTGCGGACGCTGTTGACCGTCGTGGCCACCGGCCGCACCGTCAGCTCGCCGGCCGGGGCGTGCAGCAGGTCGCGCACCTCGCCGGGGTCGCTCGCGGTGGGGTCCAGCCAGGCGTCCACGGCGTCGGCGGCGAGGGTGACCGGCATCCGGTCGTGGATCCGGCCCGCCGCGTCGGTCGCCTCGGTGGTCAGCACGGTGCAGGTGACCAGCCAGGCGGCCGGGTCGTCGTCGTGCTCCACCGCGCGGTCGCGCCAGAACTCGTACAGCCCCGCCATCAGCAGCAGGCCGCCGTCGGGCCGGTGCAGGTAGTACGGCTGCTTGTAGGCCTTGCGCCCCTCGGCCGCCGGGACCGGCCGCCACTCGAAGTACCCGTCCGCGGGCACCACGCAGCGCCGCTCCTTGAACGCCTTGCGGAACGCGGGCTTCTCGTGCGCCGTCTCCACCCGCGCGTTGATCATCCGCGCCCCGGAGCCCGGGTCCTTGGACCAGGACGGCACCAGTCCCCACCGCAGCGACCGCACCTGCCGGGTGAGCTCCCCGGTCTCCCGGTCGACCCGCTCCAGCACGCTCGCCACCCGGTCCGTCGGCGCCACGTTCCAGGACGGCGCCAGCGCCTCCGTCGCGGGCCACACGGAGGCGCGCAGCAGGTCCGCCAGATCGGACGGCGTGGTGGTGGAGACGAAGCGACCGCACATGCGCCCCATCCTGCCCCCGCACCCCACCGCCCGTCACGCGCACCGCCGGATCCGGCGGCCCGCGCCCGCCGACCCTCAGCCGCGGGCCAGGGCGGCGGGGCGGTCGCTCGGGTCCGCGACGAGGGCCTCCCACCGGGCCCGGGTCGGGCCGTCGTGGGCCGGGGCGAAGTCCGGGCGGGCGGCGAGCCAGGCGGTGAGGCGGCGGTCGACCTCCTCGGTGCCGAAGGCCTCGCCGGGGGTGCGCAGGAGGTGGCGGACCTGGGCGCGGGCGCGCATGACGACGGGGTCGTCGAAGGCGCAGGCGGCGAGGGCGGCGGCGCGGCGGTCCGGGGGCGGCGGGTTCTCGGTGAGGCGCTGCTCGTTGGCGCGGTCGGCGGCCACCTGGGCGTCGAACCACGGGCGGAGGGTCCCGGCCGCCCAGACGTGGTACCGGGTGGGGTCCGCGACGATCCGGTCGGCCCGGGTGGCGAGGTACCGGGCGGCGCACAGGCCGAACGAAACGCCGTGGCCCGAGGTGGGGTTGGTGTGGACGAGGCTGTCGCCGGTGTTGACCAGGCCGGTGACGACCGGTCCGTCCGCGTCCGCGAGGGCGGTCCAGCGGTTGTCCAGACCCGCCATCGCCAGGACGGCCGACTGCGGTTCGGGGTCCAGGGCGAGCCAGGCGGCGGTGGCGGGGAAGCTGCGGGCGACGGCCTCGAACACGGTGGGGTCGGCGAGCGCGCCCCGGCTCGGGTCGCCGGTGGAGAGCATCAGGTTCACCGCGACGGTGTCGTTGTCGGACGGGAAGACGCCGGCGAGCGCGAACGGCGAGGAGGAGCCGGGCTTCACCCGCCCGGGGTCGCGCGGGCCGTCGGGCCGCAGGCGGTACCAGCGGCACAGGTAGGCGAGCCCGGTGCGGTGGCTCTCGACGACGGGCGGGCGGCAGCCGGCCGCGACCAGCCAGCCGGGCACCGGCGAGCGGCGGCCGGAGGCGTCGACGACGAGGTCCGCCCGGTGCGTGCGCCCGTCCGCCCGCAGGCCGGTGACCCGGGGCGGGCGGCCCTCCTCGAAGGTGAGGGCGTGCACCCGCCGGCCGCGCCGCACCTCGACGCCGGGCTCCCGCCGGACCGCCGCGGCCAGGGCGGCCTCCAGCACGATGCGGCGGGTGCGCAGCGTCACCAGGTCCTCGTCGCCGGCCCGGCGCGGCGGATGCTCGCCGAACCAGTCGAAGTCGTGGTGCTCCCGGGCCCCGCGGGCCAGCAGATCCGCGTGGACGTCGGGGAGTTCGGCCCGCAGGACGCTGCGCGCGAGCGCGAGGAAGGAGTGCGGCTGGACGGCCTGCGGCACGCGGGGCCGGTCCCAGTCGAAGAAGTCCCGGTGCAGGTCGGCCCCGGCCTCCCGCACCTCCTGCTCGAACACCGTGACCGCGTGGCCCCGCCGCCCGAGCATGAGCGCCGCCCCCAGCCCGCTGATGCCCCCGCCTATCACCGCAACCCGCGCCACAAGCTCTCCTTCGCGTCGTGTTGCGAAACGATCTTACCGCTCGACGATCTTCGGTCGATCGCCCCGCCCGAGAAACAAGCACGCGTGATTGCTTTTTCTCTCACAGGGTGTCAGTCTGCTCACCGTCGGCGAACGTTGGGCCAGCCTCCGGGGGTGGGCGTGTACGGGGAGTCTCAGGCGCGGACGGCGGGCGGTGGGCCGGTGCTGCGGGTCGGGAACGCGTCGGGGTTCTACGGGGACCGCTTCTCGGCGATGCGGGAGATGCTCACCGGCGGGCCGCTGGACGTGCTCACCGGGGACTACCTGGCCGAGCTGACCATGCTCATCCTGGCGCGGGACCGGCTGAGGGACCCCTCGCTCGGGTACGCCAGGACGTTCCTGCGCCAGGCGGAGGAGTGCCTCGGCCTGGCGCTGGAGTGCGGGGTGCGGATCGTGGTCAACGCCGGCGGCCTCAACCCGGCCCGACTCGCCGACGCGGTGCGGGAGTTGGCGAAGAGCCAGGGGCTGGACGCGGCGGTCGGGCACGTCGAGGGCGACGACCTGCTGCCGCGCCGGGAGGAACTCGGCCTGCCAGGGGGGCTGTTGGCCGCCAACGCCTACCTGGGGGCGTTCGGCGTCGCGGAGTGCCTGCGGGCCGGCGCGGACGTGGTGGTCACCGGGCGGATCACCGACGCGGCGCTGGTGGCGGGGCCGGCGATCGCCCGCTTCGGCTGGGGCCCGGGGGATCTGGACGCGCTCGCGGGCGCCGTGGTGGCGGGGCACGTCCTGGAGTGCGGGGCGCAGGCCACCGGCGGCAACTACGCCTTCTTCCGCGAGCACGACGTCACCCGGCCGGGCTTCCCGCTGGCCGAACTGCGCGCGGACGGCTCCAGCGTGATCACCAAGCACCCGGGGACCGGCGGCGCCGTCACCGTCGGCACCGTCACCGCCCAACTCCTCTACGAGACCGGCGGACCGCGCTACCCGGGGCCGGACGTGACGGCCCGCCTGGACACCGTCCGGCTCACGGAGGAGGGGCCGGACCGGGTGCGGATCGACGGGGTGCGCGGCGAGGCGCCGCCGGCCACCCTCAAGGCCGGGCTGAACCGGCTCGGCGGCCACCGCAACGAGGTGGTGTTCGTGCTCACCGGCCTCGACATCGAGGCGAAGGCCGCCCTGGTGCGGCGGCAGTTCGAGGACGCCCTGCCCGCGCACCGCGGGCCCGCCGAACTGCGCTGGACCCTCGCCCGCACCGACCACGCCGACGCCGCCACCGAGGAGGCCGCCTCCGCGCTGCTGCGGCTCACCGCGCGGGACCGCGACCCCGACCGGGTCGGCCGTGAACTCGGCCGGGTCGCCGTGGAGCTGGGCCTGGCCGGGTACCCGGGCTTCCACCTCACCGCGCCGCCGGGGCCGGGCACGCCGTACGGGGTGTTCGAGGCCGTTTCCGTGGACGCGGCGGCCGTCGAGCACACCGCCGTGCTGCCCGACGGCCGCCGGGTGACCGTCCCGCCCGCCCCTGCCACCGCGCCCGCCCCTGCCACCGCACCGCAACCGGAGCCCGTCGACGAGGCCCCCGTCCCCGGCGGCCCCACCCGCCGCGCCCCGCTCGGCCTGGTGGCCGGCGCCCGCAGCGGCGACAAGGGCGGCGACGCCAACCTCGGCGTCTGGGCCCGCGACGAGCCCGCCCGGCGCTGGCTCACCCACACCCTCACCACCGACCTGCTGCGCGAACTCCTCCCGGAGGTGGCGGAGCTGCCGATCACCCGGCACGTCCTGCCGAACCTCCGCGCGGTCAACTTCACCATCACCGGCCTGCTCGGCGAGGGCGTCGCCGCCCAGCACCGCTTCGACCCGCAGGCCAAGGCGCTGGGGGAGTGGCTGCGCTCGCGCCACCTCGACATCCCGGAGGCCCTGCTGTGACCGTCCTGCCCACCCGCCTCGACCCCGGCGGCGCCGAGTACACCGCCCACCGGGAGGCGATGCTCGCCAAGCTCGCCGACCTGGACGCCGAGCACGCCAAGGCGCTGGCCGGCGGCGGCCCCGCCTACGTCGAGCGCCACCGCGGCCGCGGCAAGCTGCTCGCCCGGGAACGGATCGAGCTGCTGGTCGACGAGGACTCGCCGTTCCTGGAGCTCTCCCCGCTCGCCGCCTGGGGCAGCGAGTACCCGGTCGGCGCCGCGCTGGTCACCGGCATCGGCACGGTCGAGGGCGTCGAGTGCGTGATCACCGCCAACGACCCGACCGTGCGCGGCGGCGCGTCCAACCCGTGGACCCTGCGCAAGGCCCTGCGCGCCCACGAGATCGCCCTGGCCAACCGCCTCCCGCTGGTCAACCTGGTCGAGTCCGGCGGCGCCGACCTGCCCAGCCAGAAGGAGATCTTCATCCCCGGCGGCGCGCTGTTCCGCGACCTCACCCGGCTGTCCGCCGCCGGGATCCCCACCGTCGCCGTGGTGTTCGGCAACTCCACGGCCGGCGGCGCCTACGTGCCCGGCATGTCCGACCACACCGTGATGGTCGCCGGACGGGCCAAGGTGTTCCTGGGCGGCCCGCCGCTGGTGCGGATGGCCACCGGCGAGGAGTCCGACGACGAGTCGCTCGGCGGCGCCGAGATGCACGCCCGGGTCTCCGGCCTGGCCGACCACTTCGCGCTGGACGAGCCGGACGCGCTGCGCCTGGCCCGCCGGATCGTCGCCCGCCTGGACCACCGCAAGCCGGGGCCGGGCCCGGACCTCGGCGCCGAGCCGCCGGAGTACGACGAGGAGGAACTGCTCGGCATCGTCCCCGGCGACCTCAAGGTGCCCTTCGACCCGCGCGAGGTGATCGCCCGGATCGTCGACGCCTCCGACTTCGACGAGTTCAAACCCCGCTACGGCGCCAGCCTCGCCACCGGCTGGGCCCGGCTGCACGGCTACCCGGTCGGCATCCTGGCCAACGCGCAGGGCGTGCTGTTCAGCCAGGAGTCCCAGAAGGCCGCCCAGTTCATCCAGCTCGCCAACCAGCGGTCGGTCCCGCTGCTATTCCTGCACAACACCACCGGCTACATGGTCGGCCGGGACTACGAGCAGGGCGGCATCGTCAAGCACGGCGCGATGATGATCAACGCCGTCGCCAACTCCACCGTCCCGCACCTGTCGGTGCTGATGGGCGCCTCCTACGGCGCCGGCCACTACGGCATGTGCGGGCGCGCCTACGAGCCGCGCTTCCTGTTCGCCTGGCCGAGCGCCAAGTCGGCCGTGATGGGCCCGCAGCAGCTCGCCGGGGTGCTGTCCATCGTCGCCCGGCAGTCCGCCGCCGCCAAGGGACGGCCGTACGACGAGGAGGCGGACGCGGCGGTGCGGGCCATGGTGGAGCAGCAGATCGAGGCGGAGTCGCTGCCGGCCTTCCTCTCCGGGCGGCTCTACGACGACGGGGTGATCGACCCGCGCGACACCCGCACCGTGCTCGGGCTCTGCCTGTCCGCGATCCACAACGCGCCGGTCGCGGGCGCCACCGGCTACGGCGTCTTCCGGATGTAGGGGGAACCACGTGATCACCAACCTGCTGGTCGCCAACCGGGGCGAGATCGCCCGCCGGATCTTCCGCACCTGCCGCGGCCTCGGCATCGCCACCACCGCCGTGTACGCGGACCCGGACGCCGACGCGCCGCACGTGCGCGAGGCGGACACCGCCGTGCGGCTGCCCGGCGCCGCGCCCGCCGACACCTACCTGCGCGGCGCGCTGATCGTCGAGGCCGCGCTGGCCGCCGGTGCCGACGCCGTCCACCCGGGCTACGGCTTCCTCTCCGAGGACGCCGCCTTCGCCCGCGCCGTGCGGGCGGCCGGGCTGCGGTGGGTCGGCCCGGAGCCGGAGGCGATCGAGGCGATGGGCTCCAAGACCGCCGCCAAACGCCTGATGGCCGCGGCCGGGGTGCCCGTCCTGGACGCGCTGGACGCGCCCACCGCGGCCGACCTGCCGCTGCTGGTCAAGGCGGCGGCCGGCGGGGGAGGGCGCGGCATGCGCGTGGTGCGCGACCTCGCCGACCTGCCGGCCGCACTCGCCGCCGCCCGCGCCGAGGCGGCGAAGGCCTTCGGCTCCGGCGAGGTGTTCTGCGAGCGCTACCTGCCCACCGGCCGGCACGTCGAGGTGCAGCTGCTCGCGGACGCGCACGGCACGGTCTGGGCGGTCGGCGACCGGGACTGCTCGCTCCAGCGGCGCCACCAGAAGGTCGTCGAGGAGGCGCCCGCGCCCGGACTCGACCCGGCGGTGCGCGCCGCCCTGCACGAGGCCGCGGTGACCGCCGCCAAGGCGATCGGCTACACCGGCGCCGGCACGGCCGAGTTCCTGCTCGGACCGGACGGCCGCTGCTGGTTCCTGGAGATGAACACCCGGCTGCAGGTCGAGCACCCCGTCACCGAGGCGGTCACCGGCCTGGACCTGGTCGCCCTGCAGCTCGCCGTCGCCGAGGGGCAGGCCCTGCCCGGCCCCGCCGCCCCGCCGGTCACCGGCCACGCGATCGAGGCCCGGCTCTACGCCGAGGACCCGGCGCACGACTGGCGGCCCGCCACCGGCACCCTGCACCGGCTCGAACTCACCGTCCCGCACGAGGAGTTCACCGGCCGGGGGGTGCGCCTGGACTCCGGCGTCGCGGACGGCTGCGCGATCACCCCGCACTACGACGCGATGCTCGCCAAGGTGATCGCCTGGGCACCGACCCGGGCCGCCGCCGCCCGGCGGCTGGCCGACGCGCTCGCCCGCGCCCGGATCCACGGGCCCGCCACCGACCGGGAGCTGCTGGTCCGTGCCCTGCGCCACCCGGCGTTCCTCGCCGGCTGGCTGCACACCGGCTTCCTGGCCGAGCACGCCGACGCCCTCACCGCCCCGGACCGGGACGGGGCCGGGCGCGCCGCCCTGGCGGCCGCCCTCGCCGACGCCGCCGCCCGCCGCGGCGCGCTGCCCTCCGGCTGGCGCAACCTGCCCTCCCAGCCGCAGCTCAAGCGCTTCCGGTCGGACGACGGGACCGAGCACGAGGTCCGCTACCGGCTCACCCGCACCGGCCTGCGGGCCGAGGGCCACCCGGACACCGAACTGGTCGAGGCCGCGCCCGGGCTGGTGGTGCTGCGCGAGGGCGGACTGCGGCGCGCCTACCGCGTCGCCCGCTACGGGAACCGGGTGCACGTCGACACCCCGGCCGGCGCCACCGCGCTCACCGCCCTGCCGCGCTTCCCGGAGGCCCGGGTGAGCGCCGACCCCGGCGCGCTGCTCGCCCCCATGCCCGGCACCGTCGTACGGACCACCGCCGCCGTCGGCGACACCGTCACCGCCGGCCGGCCGCTGCTGGTGCTGGAGGCGATGAAGATGGAGCACCGCATCACCGCCCCCGCCGACGGCGTCCTCGTCGAACTCCGCGCCACCCCGGGCCAGCAGGTCGAGACGGGCGCCCTGCTCGCCGTCGTGAAGTCCCCCGAGGACGCCTGACGCCGCCCGACGAGGCCCGACGTCCCGCGAAGAAACCCGACGCCGCCCGACGAGGCCCGACGTCCCCCGAAAGGTCCCAACACCCCCGAAGAGGTCTGAGGAAGGACCGCGCATGTCCGCCATCGGCAGCCAGCTCCTCGAAACCCCCGAACGCCGCGCCCTGCGCGACGCCGTCGCCGCCCTCGGCGCCCGCTACGGCTCCGCCTACTACCTCGCCAGGGCCCGGGCCGGCGAGCCCGCCGACGAGCTCTGGGCCGAGGCCGGCAAGGCCGGCTACCTCGGCGTCAACCTCCCCGCCGAGTACGGCGGGGGCGGCGGCGGGATCGCCGACCTCGCGATCGTGCTGGAGGAACTCGGCACCGCCGGCTGCCCGCTGCTCCTGCTGATCGTCTCCCCGGCGATCTGCGGCACCGTCATCGCCCGCTACGGCACCGAGGAGCAGAAGCGCCACTGGCTGCCCGGCCTCGCCGACGGCAGCCGCCGGATGGCCTTCGGCATCACCGAACCGGACGCCGGCTCCAACTCCCACCGCATCTCCACCGTCGCCCGCCGCGACGGCGCGGACTGGCTGCTGACCGGCCGCAAGGTGTTCGTCTCCGGCATCGACCACTGCGACGCCGTGCTGTTCGTCGCCCGCACCGAGGACGCCCGCACCGGGAAGCTGAAGCCCGCGCTGTTCGTCGTCCCGCGCGACACGCCCGGCTTCGAGTTCCGCCCGATCCCGATGGAACTCGTCGCCCCCGAGAAGCAGTTCCAGGTCTTCCTGGACGACGTCCGGCTGCCCGCCGACGCGCTGGTCGGCGACGAGAACGCCGGACTGCTCCAGCTGTTCGCCGGCCTCAACCCCGAGCGGATCATGACCGCCGCGTTCTCCCTGGGCCTGGCCCGCCAGGCGCTCGGCAAGGCGGTGGAGTACGCGCGCACCCGCACCGTCTGGTCCACCCCGATCGGCGCCCACCAGGGCCTCGCGCACCCGCTCGCCCGGTGCGCGGTGGAGGTCGAACTCGCCCGGCTGATGACCCAGAAGGCCGCCCTGCTGTACGACGCGGGCGAGGACGCCGCGGCGGGGGAGGCGGCCAACATGGCCAAGTACGCGGCGGGGGAGGCCGCCGCCCGCACCGTCGACCAGGCCGTGCAGACCCTGGGCGGCAACGGCCTCACCCAGGAGTACGGGCTCGCCGCGCTGCTCGCCGCCACCCGGGTCGGCCGGGTCGCCCCGGTCAGCCGCGAGATGGTCCTCAACTACGTGGCCCAGCACACCCTCGGCCTGCCGAAGTCCTACTGAGCCGCCGGGCCCGAACCGGCCGGCGGGGCGGCCGGGCCACCGGGTCGGCGGGCCCGCGGCCGGCTCTCGAACGGATCGTCGCACCATCGTTCTGACATCTGACCGGAGCCCCCGGCCGGGCACCCCGCCGACCCGTCCCCACCTCGACATTCGCCGTACTGCGCCACCCCTGCGCCCCGCGCGCTCCGCCAAACGTCCGTCACTGGGGCGCACCGGGCGCCCACTGTCCGTATGCTCCTGTCCCGCACGACGCACGGCCGGTCGCCACGACCTCCAGCCGGCCGTCCCGCCCCGCGCCAACTACCGCACAGGAGGCACGCCTTGGTGTTCCACAGTGAGTTCCCGGACGTCGGCATCGTCGACCTCGCCCTGCACGACGCCGTTCTCGGCGAGGCCGAGCGCCACGGCGACCGGCCCGCCCTCATCGACGGGATCACCGGCGAGACCGTCAGCTACGCGCAACTCGCCCACGCCGTACGGCGGGTGGCCGCCGGCCTCGCCGAGGCGGGGGTCCGCCAGGGCGACGTGGTGGCCCTGTACAGCCCCAACAGCATCCGCTACCCGATGGCCTTCTTCGGCGCCACCCGGGCCGGTGCGACCGTCACCCCGGTCTCCTCCCTCACCACCCACACCGAACTCGCCGGCCAGCTCGCCGACGCCGGGGCCCGCTGGCTGATCACCGTCTCGCCGTTCCTGCCCACCGCGCGCGCCGCCGCCGGGAAGCTCGCCGCCGACGGGCGGCCGCTCGCCGGGATCGTCGTGCTGGACGGCGCCGAGGGCCACCTCTCGCTCGCCGACCTGCTCGCCGCCACCGGCCCCGAGCCCGAGATCGCGCTCGACCCGGCCGAGTCCATCGCCGTGCTGCCCTACTCCAGCGGCACCACCGGCCTGCCCAAGGGCGTGATGCTCACCCACCGCTCGATCGCCACCAACCTCGCCCAGACCGACGCCCTGTTCCGCCCCAAGCCCGGCGAGCGCGTCCTCGCCGTCCTCCCCTTCTTCCACATCTACGGTCTCGCCGCCCTGCTCCACCAGCCGCTGCGCTGCGGCGCCACCGTCGTCGTGCTGCCCCGCTTCGACCTGGAGCAGTTCTGCCGCACCGTCCAGGACCAGCGGGTGCAGTCCGTGCTCGCGGCGCCGCCGATCGTCCTCGCGCTCGCCAAGCACCCCGTCGTCGAGCAGTACGACCTCTCCTCGGTGGAGTACCTGCTGTGCGCCGCCGCCCCGCTGGACGGCGAACTCGCCGAGGCCTGCGCCCGCCGCCTCGGCCTGACGCACATCCTCCAGGGCTACGGCATGACCGAGCTCTCCCCGGTCAGCCACGTGATGGACCCGACGGACCCGGACCCCTCCCCGGGCTCGGTCGGCCGGATGGTGCCCTCCACCGAGCTGCGGGTCACCGCCCTGGACGGCACCGGCGCCGACCTCGGCCCGGGCGAGAGCGGCGAACTGCTGATCCGCGGCCCCCAGGTGATGAAGGGCTACTTCGGCCGCCCCTCCGACACCGCCGCCACCGTCGACGCCGAGGGCTGGCTGCACACCGGCGACATCGGCTTCGTCGACGACCGCGGCTACCTGCACATCGTCGACCGGGTCAAGGAGCTGATCAAGTACAAGGGCTACCAGGTCGCCCCCGCCGAACTGGAGGCCCTGCTGCTCAGCCACCCGCAGATCGCCGACGCCGCCGTGATCGGCGTGCGCGACGCCGAGGGCACCGAGAGCCCCAAGGCCTTCGTGGTCCGCGCCCCCGGCAGCGCGCTCACCGAGCAGGAGGTCGCCGCCTTCGTGGCCGGCCAGGTCGCGCCGTACAAGAAGGTGCGCGCGGTGGAGTTCCTGGACGCCGTCCCGAAGTCCCCGGCCGGCAAGATCCTGCGGCGCGAGCTGCGCGAGCGCGAGGCCGCCGCCCGCTGAGCCGCCCGCCCGCCCGAACCGCCTGCCGGCCCGAACCGCCGGCCGGCCGATCCCACCCGCCCCCCGCCCACCGGTGCGGCCGCCCCCACCGGGCCGCACCACCCCCGCCCCCGTCTGCGAGGATCGACCAGCCGCCAGCCCCGCACGGACAGGAACCGCCGCCGCAGATGACCACCCACCCGGCCGCCCGCACCCCCCGACAGGACCGCAGCCGCGCCACCCGGGCCCGGCTGCTCGCCGCGGCGGTCGACTGCCTCGCCGAACTCGGCTGGAACGGCTCCACCGTCGCCGTCGTCGCCGAACGGGCCGGCGTCTCCCGGGGAGCCGCCCAGCACCACTTCCCGACCCGCGAGGACCTCTTCACCGCGGCCGTCGAACACGTCACCGCCGAACGGCTGGCCGCCGTCCGCGCGCACGCCGACGCGCTGCCCGCCGCCGGCCCGGCCCGCACCGAGGCCGTCGTCGACATGATCGTCCGGCTCTACACCGGCCCGCTGTTCCGCGCCGCCCTGCACCTGTGGGTCGCCGCCGCGACCGAGGAACCGCTGCGCGAACGGATCATCGGTCTGGAGGGCCGCGTCGGCCGCGAGGCCCACCGCGCCGCCGTCGAGTTCCTCGGCGCCGACGAGACCCGCCCCGGCGTGCGCGAAACCGTGCAGGCCACCCTCGACATGGCCCGCGGACTCGGCCTCGCCAACCTGCTCACCGACGACAGCGCCCGACGTTCCGGAGTGATCAGGCAGTGGGCGAGCCTTCTGGAGAGTACGCTGCGCCCGGTAGGCCCATGACGCCCGTACACCTGGACGACCGGTACCCCTCACCAAGGGGTCGCCGGGCGGCCGATGTCCGTGCAGTCTGGAGAAGAACCCCGGCCGCACGGACCACGAGACCGCCCGGCCGGGCACGAGCCGAACCGGGGTGCAGCCTGATCATGCGGAGAGACGAGTGGGACGCCACCAATGCCACCGGCCCCGGAGCCGGCGCCAGCCCCGCACGCCTGGACGGCCATCGCCTCCTCCCGCTCGCCACCGCCCTGCTCCAGGACGACGGGCTGATCCTGCACTGGAGTGAGGACGCCGAGGCGCTGCTCGGCTGGAGCGCCGAACAGGCCGTCGGCACCCACGCGGCCCGGCTGCTCACCGAGGACGCCGAGCGCCCCGAGACCGTCGAGCTCTTCGAGCGCATCCTGGGCGGCAAGGGCTGGTCCGGTGTCCTCCCGCTCCGTCACCGCGACGGCCACACCGTCGAGCTGGAGTTCCGCACCTACCCCGTCGCCGGTCCCGGCGGCACCCTGCTGCTGCTCGCCACCGCCTCCGACACCGCCGCCCTGCACCGGGTCGAGGCCGACCTCGCCGTCCTCGACGGCATCTTCGGCCAGTCCCCGATCGGCATGGCCGTCTACGACACCGAGCTGCGCTACGTCCGGCTCAACGAGTCACTGGCCCGGATGAACGGCCTCCCCGTCGCCGACCACCTCGGCCGGCGGATCAGCAGCATCCTGCCCGGCATCAACAGCACCGAGATAGAACAGATCATGAAGCAGGTGCTGACCACCGGGCGGCCGGTGGTCGACGCCCGCTCGCACGGCCGCGTCCCCGGCGACCCGCGCCGCGACCGCGCCTGGTCCGCCTCCTACTTCCGGCTGGAGGACTCCAGCGGCCGGGTCTTCGGCGTCTGCTCCTCGATCATCGACGTCACCGAGCGCTTCCAGGCCGAGGCCCGGGCCGCCCGCGCCCAGGAGCGCCTCGCCACCATCGCCGAGGCCACCGCCCGGATCGGTACCACCCTCGACCTCCAGCGCACCGCCGAGGAGCTCATCGAGGCCGTCGTCCCCCGGTTCGCCGACTTCGCCACCGTCGACCTGCTGGAAACCGTGCTGCGCGGCTCCGAACCCACCCCCATCCCGGAGGACCGCGGCGTCCAGCTGCGCGCCGTCGCGGTCGGCGAGGCCTACGAAACGGGGCTCACCAGCGCCGTCGACACCGTCGGCGAGGTATCCGAGTACGCGCCCGAACGCAGCTACACCCAGTGCCTGCGCAGCGGGCGCCCGCTGCTGCGCGCCCACGTCGACGCGGAGGTGCTGCGCGGGCTGGTCGCCAGCCCGGACCGGGTCGCCCCCGGCCTCGCCGCCGGCATCCACTCCTACCTGATGCTGCCCGTCACCGCCCGGGGCATGGTCCTCGGCGGCGCCGAGTTCATCCGCATGCGCAACCCCGAGCCGTTCACCGCCGCCGACGTCGCGCTCGCCGAGGAACTCGTCGCCCGCACCGCGCTCGCCATCGACAACGCCCGCCTCTACCGGCGCGAGCGGGAGACGGCGCTCACCCTCCAGCGCAGCCTGCTGCCCCAGGAGATCCACCGCACCCTGGGCCTGGAGATCGCCTACCGCTACCTGCCCTCCAGCGTCACCAGCGAGGTCGGCGGCGACTGGTTCGACGTCGTCCCGCTCTCCTGCGGCCGGGTCGCCCTGGTCGTCGGCGACGTCATGGGCCACGGCATCCGGGCCGCCGCCACCATGGGCCAGCTGCGCACCGTCGCCCGCACCCTGGCCACCCTGGACATGCCGCCCGAGCAGGTGCTCACCCGGCTCGACGAGACCGCCTCCGGCATCGGCGAGGGCCAGTTCGCCACCTGCATCTGCGCCGTCTACGACCCGCTGGAGCGCACCCTCCTGGTCGCCTCGGCGGGCCACCTGCCGCCGGTCTGGGTCGCCCCCGACGGCACGCCCCGGCGGGTCGAGATGCCGCCCGGCGTGCCGCTCGGCGTCGGCGGGGTGGCCTTCGAGTCGGTCGAGTTCGCCCTCCCCGAGGGCGGCATGGTCACGCTCTACACCGACGGCCTGGTCGAACGGCGCGGCCAGGACCTCGACGACGGCATCGACCTGCTCGCCCGCACCCTGGCCGGCCCCGGCCGGACCCTGGAGGAGAGCTGCGACGCCGTGCTCGGCGCGCTGGTCAGCGGCGGCAGCGACGACGACATCGCGATGATCATGGCCCGGGTGCTGCCGCTGCCCGCCGACCGGGTCGCCACCCTCCCGCTCACCGGCGGCGGCCGGCTGCCCGGCAAGGCCCGCCGCTTCACCCGCGCCACGCTCGACGCCTGGGGCCTGGGCGCGCTCTCCGACTACGCCGAGCTGCTGGTCAGCGAACTGGTCACGAACGCCCTGCTGCACGCCGACGCCCCGCGCCGGCTGCGGCTCTTCCGCGACCGGGTGCTCACCGTCGAGGTCGCCGACGCCGGCGGCCAGACGCCCCAGCTGCGCCCGTTCGCCGAGCAGGACGAGGGCGGCCGCGGCATGTTCCTGGTCAGCGAACTCGCCCAGCGCTGGGGCAGCCGGCTGACCCGGGACGGCAAGGTGGTCTGGGCGGAGCTGGAACTGCCCTTCGGCGCCGTCTGACCGGTCCCGAACGCGGCGGTGCCCCGCGCCCCCTCCCGGGACGCGGGGCACCGCCCTCGCTCAGAGCGCCGCCTGCTGCGGCGTCCGCTCCTGGGCCGGCTCCTGCGCCGGCTCCCGGGGCCGCTCCGGCCGACCGGCCCCGCCGTTCGGCTCCCGCAGCAGCCGCCAGGCGAGCACCGCCGCGCCCAGCAGCAGCGCGCCCGCCAGCATCCCGGCCGCGTTCACGCCGTGGACGAACGCCTCCTTGGCGCTCGACAGCAGCGGCCCGGCCAGGGCCTCCGGCAGCCCGTGCGCCGCCTCCACCGCGCCGCCCAGCGACTCGCCCGCCTGCGCGGCCGCCGCCGGGTCCGTCCCGGCCGGGACGGCCAGCCGGTCCGCGTACAGCGCGCCGACCACCGAGCCGACCAGGGCTATGCCGAGCGCGGTGCCCAGCTCGTAGGCCGTCTCGGAGACCGCGGACGCGGCGCCGGCCTTGTCGGCGGGGGCGGCGCCCAGCACCATGTCCGCGCCGAGCGTGTAGACCACGCCCTCGGCCGTGCCGACCAGCAGGAAGGCGCCGGCCAGCACGAGGTAGGTGGTGTCCTGCTGGATCCAGCCGAGCAGGCCGATCCCGGCGCCCATCGTCAGCAGGCCGAGGGTGAGCGCCGTGCGGGCGCCGGTGCGGCGCACCAGCCTGGCGGTGAGCAGACCACCGGCCACCGCGCCGGCGAAGGCCGGCAGCTCGGCCAGGCCCGCCTTCAGCGGCGGGTAGCCGCGGACCAGCTGCAGGTACTGCGAGGTCACGAAGACGATGCCGGACAGGCCGATCAGCGCGATCAGCGAGGCCAGCACGGCGGCCGTGAAGCGCCGGTTGCCGAAGAGCCGGACATCCAGCAGCGGGGTCTCCAGCCGCAGTTGGCGGCGGACGAAGACGACCAGCGCGGCCGCGCCCAGCAGGCCCGTCACCGGTACGTCCCAGCGGGCGACACCGTGCGCCGCGGCCTCCTTGATCGCGTAGACCACGCCGATCACACCGGCCAGCGACAGCAGCACGCTCAGCACGTCCCAGCGGCCCGGCTTCGGGTCCCTGGACTCGGGCAGCAGCCAGGCGCCGAGGACCAGCAGCAGCACCAGCACCGGGATGTTCAGCAGGAACACCGAGCCCCACCAGAAGTGCTCCAGCAGCACGCCGCCGACCACCGGGCCGAGCGCGGCGCCGGCCGACGCCGCGGCGCCCCAGATGCCGATCGCGGTGGCCCGCTCCCGGTCGTCGGGGAAGAGCGTGCGGATCAGCGAGAGGGTGGACGGCATGATGGTCGCCCCGGCCACGCCGAGCAGCACGCGGGCCAGGATCAGCCAGCCGGCGGTCGGCGCGTAGGCGGCGAGCAGCGAGGCGGCGCCGAACGCGGTGGCACCGGCGAGCAGCAGCCGCTTGCGGCCGATCCGGTCGCTGAGCGAGCCCATCGAGACCAGCAGGCCGGCCAGCACGAAGGAGTAGGCGTCACCGATCCACAGCAGCTGGGTGCCGCTGGGGCGCAGGGTCTCGCTGATGGAGGGGATGGCCAGGGACAGGACGGTCGCGTCGACGGCGACCAGGGTGACGGCCAGGACGAGGACGGCGAGGCCGGTCCAGCGCTGGCGGGGCTGGAGGTGGACGGTGCTGCTCATGGGTATCGGTGTCCGGTTTCCGGTCCGAGGTGCGGTGGATGAGGAGTCGGGGTCAGTGCGGGCGCGGGGTCCGCAGGGCGCCGCCGAGGAAGAGCTCGGCGAGCGAGAAGGTCGCGTCGCGCGGGGCCAGCCGGCCGTCCTGGACGGCCCAGCCGATCCCGGCGAGCAGGTCGAAGAAGGCCTCGCTGAGCCAGGCCGCGGAGAGCTCGATGCGGAAGACCCCCTGCTGCTGCCCCCGCAGGAAGAGCGCGTGCAGCCGGGCGATCTGGGCCTCCCAGAGCTCGTTGACCGCCTCGTCGTCGTAGAGCTGGCTCTCGCCGGTCAGGTAGGCGCAGAGCATGGCGTCCGGCACGATCGCGTCGATCAGCCGGCGCAGCGCGGCGTGCGCGTCGCCCTCCTCGACCGCGGTGGTGTCGAGCGCGGAGGCCAGGCGCTGGAGCGCGAGCATGCCGACCTCGCGGATCAGCGCGTCCCGGCCGGGGAAGAGCCGGTGCAGGGTGGCGCGGCTGATGCCCGCGGCGCGGGCGATCTCGTCGAGGTGGGCGGTCGGGCGGCGGGAGAGCACGCCGACGGCGGCTTCGAGCACGGAGTCACGGTCGGTGGCCATGGAGCGAGTGTACATCGAATGAGACATGGATGTCTCATTGTTAATCCGGCTGTCTCGTTCGAGGCATGCCGGTACGGCGCCCGGACAACAGAAAACCGGGGACGGCGGGTGCCGTCCCCGGTTCCGTCGGGCTCGGGTCAGCTCTGGTTGTAGAAGCCGGTGTCGTCCAGCGGGCGGTCGATCACCATCACCTCGACGTCCGCCGGGGTGAGCAGGAACACCCGGCGGGCGATCCGCTCGATGCCGCCGCGGGTGCCGAAGATCAGGCCGGAGGCGAAGTCGACCATCCGCTTGGCCTCCGCCTCCTCCATCTCGGTGAGGTCCATGACCACCGGGGTGCTCGCCCGGATGTGCTCGCCGACCGTGCGGGCCGCCTCGAATCCGGTCGGCCGCAGGGAGACGATCTTCGCCGGGGCGGGGGAGGACGGAACCGTCTCCTGCTCGACCCACTCGTCCTCGTACACCGCGGCCGGGTAGTGCCCGGAGGGCATCAGCCACCCGTTGTGGTGCTCGTCGCGAAGTGCTCCCATGCCGCGCCTCCCTGCCTCTGTTCCGATACAGGTCCCCCGGTGCGCGTGCCCTTTTGACACGTCATCCACTCGTCGGAACTGTCCGAGTATCGCACTGATCACCGGTCTCGTGCCCGCTCGCGCCGTCCGCACGCGTCGCGCCGCGCCGACGGTCCGGGCGGACCCGGGCATCAGAAGCGACGCGGTGCAGGGACGTACGGTTGCGCGCGTAGACGATATCGGTCGCGGTCACCGCGTAATTGACCTTCTGTCAACAATGCGGGAACGATTTCACACGCCACCGACAAACGACCCGCTCGGCCGAGCGGGTGTCGGCGTGTCCCGCGCCCGGCGCGCCGTCGCGGGCTCCCGGCGCTCAGCCCGCCGTCGCGCGCCGTCGCCGCAGGGCCGCCCGCGCCACCGGGACCAGCCCCGCGAGGCAGATCAGCCCGACGAGCCCGGCCGAGACCAGGAAGCCGGCCGAGCCCGGCTCGCGCGCGGTGGCCGCCGCGGTGACGTAGACCGCGGTCACCGGGACCACGCCGAGCGCGGTCGCGAGGATGAACGGCGGGAACCGCACCCCGGACACGGCCGCCCCGTAGGTGGCCGCCTGGAACGGCAGGCCGGGGAAGAGCCGCAGCAGCAGGACGCTGCGGAACCCCTGGTCGGTGAAGCGCCGGTCCAGCGCCAGCAGCATCCGGCCGCGCAGCCGGCGCCGCAGCGCGTCCTGCCCCAGCCACCGGGCCAGCCCGAAGGCCGTCGCCGCCCCGAGCGTCGTGCCCAGCACGGCCAGCAGGAGGCCCTGCTGCACGCCCAGCAGCAGCCCGGCGGCCGCGTTCAGGGCCGGCCGGGGGAAGAAGGCCACCGTGCCGAGCGCGTACACCGCGGTGAACAGCGGGGCGCGCCAGTACCACGGGGTCCCGGCGAACGCGTCGCCGTCGAGCAGGGCGGTCGGGCTCCACAGCAGCAGCGAGCCGGTCGCCGCGCCGAGGATCGCCACCAGCAGGGCGAACCGCGGCCACGGCGAACGCTCCGGCGGGTCGGCCGGGGCCTGGCCGGGCGGAGACGGGGAGGTCACGGGTTCGGGCACGGGCCGAGCCTAACCGGGTGCCCGGTCGGGCCCGGCGGACGGGTGCCGGGCCGGGCGCGGGCGGGGCCGGTCGGATGAGCCAGCGATGGTTGACGCCGCCGGTGGTGGTCCACCGGCCTACCGGCGCGCCGTCGGCGGAGCTGCCCCCGAAGAGGTCTCGGCGGCCGGGACGAGGACGAGGGCGTCCGCGGTGGTGAGCACGGCCGGGGCCGTGCCCAGGCGGCGCAGGGCCGTGCGGTGGGTGTGCATGGTGACCTCCCGGGGTCAGTTCTGGCCGTTCTGCCAGGGCGAGAAGAACCACCACTGGTTGAGCCCGCCGACGTGGCGCCACTGGATCACCGGCGCGCCGGGCGTCGGGTCGGCGCCGCGGACGTCCAGCAGGAGTCCGCTGTTGACGCCGGCCAGGATGTAGATGCCGGCGTGGTGGACCAGGGTGCTGGTCCACTGCTGGTTGGTGCCGCCGTTGCACGGCCAGATGATCGCCTGCACACCCTCCTCGGTGCTGCCGAAGGGGATGTCCAGGCACTTGCCGCTCCCGACGCCGACCAGCTCGTGCGCGTCGGTCCAGTACCACTTCTGGTTGTCGCCGTCGTTGCAGGGCCACTGCTCGACGGGGGCGCCGTCGTCGGTCCGCCGACCGGTGACGTCCAGGCACTGCTGGCTGTCGGAGTGGTTGGCGGTGATGACCGTGAAGGGCCGGTCGGGGCCGGCCTGCGCGGCGGTGGGGGTGAGGAGGCCGAGCGCGCCGGCGGCGGCGAGCGCGGTGAGGGTGCGAAGGGGCATGCGCATGGGGTCCTCCCGGGTGTGCGGTCCCGTGCCGGGACGGCGGGGCGTCCCGGCACGGGCGGGCGGTGTCAGAAGCGCGGCAGGCTGATCTGGGGGTCGAGCCCGATCCAGAGCTGGTTGTCGCCGCCGTTGGCGCCCCAGGTGACGACCGGGGCGCCGTCGGAGGGGTCGTAGCCGTACACGTCGAGGGCCAGCCCGAGTTGGGTGTACACGGTGTTGGGCGAGGGCCGGTTGACCCCGGGAACCGACCAGGTCTGGTTGGCGAGGTTCGAGGGATCGGCGCACGACCACTGGATCGGCTGGGTACCCCACACGGTGCTCGAGTACGGCACGTCCAGGCACTTGCCGCTGTTCTTGTTCTTCAGGAGACCGTAGTTGCTGTTGCTCCACAGCTGGTTGGCGCCGCCGGTGCAGGTCCACTGCCGGACGGGCGCGCGGTCGTCGGTGCGCCAGTCGGCGACCTCCAGGCACTTGCCGGTGGCCACGTTGCGGATCTCGAAGTAGGGGGAGAAGTAGTGGGCCCGCCCGGCGTGGGCGGTACCGGGAGCGGTCAGGACGACCGCCGCGGCGGTGGCGAGGGCGCCGAGGGCGGCGCCGAGGCGGCGTCTGTTGGTGGGGGCGGGATCGGTCACGGGTGTCCTCCCGAAGTGCGACGGATGGTGCGCTCGGACAGGAAGCCGAGGAGCCTGATCCAGGACTCCTCTGCGGCGTCGCGGTGTTGGACCGCCGCGAGTTCGAAATAGTTGTGCGGAGCCTGAGGAAAAGTCATGAACTCGTGTTCACAGTCGGCGCGGGTGAGCGCGGCGTCGAAGGCCTCGACCGCGCTCGGCGGGATGTGCTCGTCGGCACCGCCCCAGAAGGCGAGGATCGGTGCCGTCAGTCCGGCGGCGAGCTGGGTCGGCCCCGGAGCGCCGTTGATGGCGTCGGGGTAGCCGTAGAAGCCGACCGCGCCGGCCAGACCGAAGCGCGGTGCGGCGGCGCGGAAGGCCTGGCGGCCGCCGAAGCAGAAGCCGAGCGCGACGACCTCGGCGGCGCCGAGCGCGCGCAGCCGGTCGAGGCCGGCCGTGAGGTCGGCGTCGAGGCCCTCGGGGGTGAGCGCGAGCAGGTGCGGCAGCAGGTTCGGCAGCTCGCCGAATTCCGGTGCGCGGTTCTGCGGGTCGGCGCCGGCGGTGCGGCCGTAATAGTCCACGGCGAGGGCCGGGAATCCCTGTTCGGCGAGCCGTACGGCGGTCTGCCGGTAGAAATCGGAAAGGCCCTTGTTGTCCGGCAGGACGAGCACGCCGGGCCCGGCCGGGTCGTCCGGGCGGGCCAGGAAGGCGGCGAACGCGGTGCCGTCCGCCGAGGTCAGGGTGAGGGCGGTGGCCTCGGCGAGGGTGTGGGTGGCGGGCGTGAAGACGGGCGGGGCGGCGTCGGCCTGGTAGCACACGGGAAATCCTTCGCGGGTCGCGGAACCGCCGGGCGCGCGGTGTGCGCGCCCGGCGGTCCGAGATGCTAGCGAGAATTCCCCGAGGAATTTTCCATCATATCGACGGCGAATTTCTTTCGAAAGAGTTTTTCGATTCCGGAGTGGTCACGATGTCCGGGCCGGCGCCGTCCGGGCTGCGCTCCTCGGCCCGGCGCAGCGCGCCCGCGCTCAGCAGCAGGGCCACGGAGAGCGCGGTGACCACGCCGAAGGAGGCGGTGAGCGAGGTGGCCTGGGCGAGGCCGCCGATGATCGCGGGGGCGATCAGCCCCGAGGTGTAGGTGACGGTGGCGACGCCGGCGATGGCCTGGCTGGGGTTGCTGCCGATCCGGCCGGCCGCGGCGAAGGCCAGCGGGACCACCACGGCGACGCCGATCCCGATCAGCGCGAACCCGGGGATGGCGACCGAGGGGCGGTCGGCGCAGACCACCAGCAGGCCGCCGGTGGTGGCGATCGCGCCGCTCAGCCGGGCGGCCCGGACGGCGCCCAGCCGGCGGATCGCCGCGTCGCCGGCCAGTCGGCTGACCGCCATGGTGAGCGAGAACGCGGTGTAGGCCGCGGCCGCCACGGTGGGCGAGGCGCCGGTGACGTCGCGCAGGTAGACGCCGCTCCAGTCCATCGAGGCGCCCTCGGCGAACACCGCGCAGAAGCCGACCAGGCCGATCACCAGCGAACTGCGCGGCGGCAGTGCGAAGCGCGGCGGCTCCTCGGCCTGTTCGGGCGCGCGCAGGTCCGGCAGCGCGCCGCAGACGAACTGGGCGAGCGCCACCAGGACGGCGGCGGTCACGGCGACCTGCACCCGCGGGTCGAGGTCCTGGTGCGCGGCCAGGATGGCGACGCCGGCGGCCACCAGCCCGCCCGCGCTCCACATCCCGTGCAGGCCGGACATGACGGAGCGCCCGAGCCGCTGCTCGATCTCCACGCCCTGCGCGTTCATCGCCACGTCCGACATGCCCGCCGTCGCGCCGTAGGCCAGCAGGGCCAGACAGAGCACCGGCAGCGAGGGCGCGAACAGGGGCAGGGCGAAGGCCAGGCAGCAGAGCGACAGCAGGCCGCGCACCGCCGCCCGCCCGCCGTAGCGGTGCACGAAGCGGCCGGCCAGCGGCATCGCGAGGGACGAGCCGACGGCCGGCATCACCAGGGCCAGGCCGAGCTGGCCGGGGGAGAGGTGGAGGTGGTCCTTGATCCACGGGATCCGGCTGACGAAGGTGCCGCCGACGGCGCCGTGCACGGCGAAGACGAGGGCGACGGCGGCATGGGCGCGGCGTGCGGCGCGCCGGCCGCCGAAGGGTGGTGCTGCGGTCAGGCTGGTGGTCATCCGGCTCTTCCCTCCCGGCCGCGCGCGGCGCGGCGGTGCCCTGGGGGTGTGGTGGCTTCGGTGGTGCCCGCCGACGTGGCAGTGCGGCGACGGTTCGATAAATTATCAGGAAGGGACCCTGATAGAAATACTCTGGAAGGATGTTCGGCCATGACCACCGTGCGTACGGCCACGCCGAGCACCGCCCGGGCGATCAACGACCGGTTGGCGCTCAACCTGCTGCTCGACCAGGGACCACTCACCGCGACCGAGCTGCGTGACCTCACCGGCCTCTCCCGGCCCACGGTCGCCGACCTGCTCGACCGGCTCCAGCGGACCGGCCTGGTCGCCGTCGTCGGCGAGCGCGGCGAACAGCGGCGCGGCCCCAACGCCCGGCTCTACGCCCTGGTCGCCTCCCGCGCCCACCTGGGCGCCGTCGACGTCCGCTCCGGCGGCGTCACCCTGGTCGTCGCCGACCTCGCCGGGCAGACCCTGGCCGGCGCCGAACTCGCCGTCGCCGAGCCGCCCACCGACGCCGCCGCCCACCGCGCCGCCGCCGAGCGGATCGTCCGCACCCTGCTCGACACCGCCCGGCGGGCCGGCGTCGAGCACCTGCACACCGTCGCCGTCGGCGCCCCCGGCCTGGTCGACCCCGCCACCGGCCGGCTCCAGTCCACCGGCGAACTGCCCGCCTGGCACGCCGAACTCCTCGCCGCCCTGCGCGAACTGCCCGGCACCGACGTGATCCTGGAGAACGAGGTCAACCTCGCCGGACGCGCCGAGTACCGGATCGGTGCCGCCCGCGGCCGGGACGACTTCGTCCTGATCTGGCTCGGGCACAGCGTCGGCGCCGCCGTCGTCCTGGACGGGAAGCTGCGCCGCGGCGCGGGCGGCGGCACCGGCGAGATCTGCTTCCTGCCCGTGCCCGGCACCACCGCGCTCCCCAGCGCGACCGGCTGCGAGGGCGGCTTCCACGGCCTGGTCGGCAGCGCCGCCGTCTGCGCGCTGGCCCGCGCCCACGGCCTGTCCGCCGGCCCGGCCGACGACGCCCCCGCCGCCGAGGCCGCCGTACGCGCCGCGCTCGACGCGCTCGGCGACGGGCTGCCCGGCGGGCCGTTCCTGGACGAGCTCGCCGAGCGGATCGCCGTCGGCGTCTCGGCCGTCTGCGTGGTCCTCGACCCCGGCTGCGTCGTGCTCGGCGGCGAGATCGGCCGGGCCGGCGGCGTCGAACTCGCCGCCCGGGTCGAACGGCGGCTGGCCGGGCTCTCTCCGCTGCGCACCGAGGTCCGCCCCGGCGAGGCCGGCGGCGGCGCGGTGCTCGGCGGAGCCGTGCTCACCGCCGGCGACGCCGTGCGCCGGGACCTCTTCGGCGAACCCTAGGGTCCGTCGTCGAACCCCCCGCCTGCCGGACGGACGACGGGGTCCGACGACGGACCCCAGGGTCACTGCGCCGCCGTCCGGCCGGTACGGCAGGATGGGCGGCGGGGCCGGGACCGGGCGGGGGCGAACCACGGCCCGACCGTCTCCCCGGCCGATCGTCCGCACCACCGTCAGGAGTCGCATCCATGGGCCAGCCCGGGGCACCGGCCAACCCGTACCGCATCGGCGAGGCCGCGGCGCTGCTCGGCGTGAGCGCCGACACCATGCGGCGCTGGGTGGACGCCGGCCGGATCGCCGCCGAGCGCGACGAGCACGGCCACCGGATCATCGCCGGCGCCGAGCTGGCCGCCTTCGCCCGTGAGCTGGCCCGCCCCGAGACCGCCGCCGCCGAGGGCCGCCCCTCCTCGGCCCGCAACCGCTTCCCGGGCATCGTCACCGAGGTGCTGCTGGGGGACGTCGCCGCCCAGGTGGAGATCCAGGCCGGGCCGTTCCGGGTGGTCTCGCTGATCAGCCGGGAGTCGGCGGAGGAGCTGGAGCTGGTGCCCGGCGCACCCGCCACGGCCGTCATCAAGTCGACCAATGTGATGATCGAACGACGCTGAGCGCCGAGCAGCCGACCAGCCGACCAGCCGACCAGCCGAGCACCGAGGAGAGGACGCCCGATGCCCCACGACCCGCTGCCGTCCACCCAGAGCGCCGTCCTCGCCATCGAGGCGATGGCCGCCCGGCACGGCCGCCCGGTGCGCACCGGCCACGACATCGGGCGGGACCAGACCTTCGCCGGCCTGGTCGGCGCCGACGGCGGCCCCGGCACCGACGAGCTGGCCGCGATACCCCACGAGGCGCTGGTCGAGATCGCCGGGACGCCCGAGATCACCGTCCGCCTCTTCGACCACGACGAGGCCGTGGTCACCGTCGACGCCATCGCCTTCGACGTGCCGCGCGACAGCGTCCCGGCCTTCCTGAACTCCGTCTGGACCGGCCTGGTCCACCTGAAGCAGCGGGTCTTCCCGCCCTCCTGCACCATGATCGTCACCGTGCCGGGCGAGCCGAGCTACCGCGAGGCCGTCACCCTGTACACCCTGACCCCGTGGCTGGCCGGACGGCTGCGCTGACCCCGGCCGCCCGCGCAGACCACCGCTCCGACCCGATGAACGGACCGATGAACGGACCGATGACCGCCTACGCCGCCCGCCGCCCCGTCCTCGCCGTCGCCCACCGCGGCGACCCGTACCGCCACCGCGAGAACACCCTGCCCTCCGTCGAGTCCGCGTTCGCCGCCGGCGCCGACGCCGTCGAGGTGGACGTCCGGCTGACCCGCGACCGGGTCCCGGTCCTGCTGCACGACGCCACCCTCGAACGCCTCTGGGGGGACCCGCGCCCGCTCGCCCGGCTCACCGCCGAGCAGCTCGACGCCCTCGACGACGGCCGCCACCACGTCCCCACCCTCGCCGAGGCGCTCAAGGCCACCGCCGCCGCCCCGCCCGGCGCCAAGCTCCTCATCGACCTCGACGACGCCGGCCCGGCCGCCGCCACCTGGGAGGCCGTCACCGCCCTCGGCGCCGAGCAGCGGGTCGGCTTCTGCGGCCCCGCCACCGCCATGCTGGCCGTCCGCGCCCTCGCCCCCGGCGCCGAGATCGCCCTCACCTGGAAGCAGCCCCGGCTGCCCGCCCGCGCCCTGCTCGACGACCTGCGCCCGCGGTACGTCAACCCGCCCTTCGGCCTGGCCACCCCCGCCTTCACCGCCGCCGCCCACCAGGCCGGGCTGGCCGTCTCCACCTGGACCGCCGACCTGCGCCGCACCATGCGCAAGCTGGGCGAGGCCGGCGTCGACTCGATCACCACCAACCGGATCGCCCTGCTGCGCGCCGTGCTGGACGGCCGCCGGTGACCGGGGGCATGCCCGGGGCCGACGGCGGGGTGCTGGGCCCGCGGGCGCTCGGCCGCGCGCTGCTGGCCCGTCAGCACCTGCTGGAGCGCACCGCCGACGGCCCGGCCGCCGTGATCGGGCACCTCGGCGGCCTGCAGGCCCAGGCCGCCCCGCAGCCGCCCTACCTCGGCCTGCTCGCCCGGATCGACGGCTTCACCCCCGAGGCGCTCACCGGGCTGATCGAGAGCCGGCGGGCCGTGCGGATCGCCCTCCAGCGCGGCACCATCCACCTGGTCACCGCCGAGGACTGCCTGAGCCTGCGTCCGCTGCTGCAGCCGCTGCTGGAACGGCAACTGCGCACCACCTACGGCAAGCGGCTGGCCGGACTCGACCTCGACGCGCTCGCCGTCGAGGCCCGCGCCCTGGTCGAGGAGGAGCCGCGCACCTTCCAGCGGCTGGGCGCCGAACTGGCCGTCACCCGCCCCGACCGCGACCCGGCCGCGCTCGCCCAGGCCGCGCGCTGCCTGCTGCCGCTGGTGCAGGTCCCGCCGCGCGGCCTGTGGGGGCACGGCGGTCCCGCCGCGCACACCACCGCCGAGGCCTGGCTCGGCCGCCCGCTCGCCCCGGCGCCCCCGCTCGATGCCCTCGCGCTGCGCTACCTCGCCGCCTTCGGGCCGGCCACCGCCGCCGACCTGCAGAAGTGGTGCGGCCTCGGCGGGTGGGCCGCGGTGCTGGGGCGCCTCGCCCCGGGCCTGGTCGCCTTCCGCGACGAGCAGGGCCGCCAGCTCTACGACCTGCCCGACGCACCGCGGCCCGATCCGGACACCCCGGCCCCGGTCCGGCTGGTCGCGCCGTTCGACAACCTGCTGCTCTCGCACGCCGACCGCACCCGGGTGCTGCCCGAGGCCTACCGGCCGCGGGTGATGACGCAGAACGGCATCGTGCTCGGCAGCCTGCTGGTGGACGGCCTGGTCGCCGGGAGCTGGCAGCTGGCCGGGGAGGGCACCGGGGCGTGGTCGGTGACGGTCCGCCCGTTCGCGCCGCTCGCCCGGGCCGACCGGGACGCGGCCCGGGCCGAGGCCGAACGGGTGCTCGCCTTCGCGGGCGGCCATGGTGAGGTGCGCTTCGAGGCGGCCGGATAGCGCGTTCGACGGCCGGACGGACGTGCGGGGCGGCGTGACTCGTTGGGGTGGTCCCGCAGCGGTGCTCTGTGTCCGTACCGCCGCGGCTGGCTTCAATCGACCCACTCTTTCGCAGGGGGCGGCGCCGGTTGCGGCGGCCGCCCCGTGCACCAGCGTCCCGCATCGAAGTGGAGTCGGCCGTGGCCCCTGTGAACAATGGCGTCTACGCGATCGCCAAGCCCGACGAGCAGCTGCTCACCCTCCAGGCCGCCAAGGAGTTCGTGGTGGTCCTGACACCGACCGGGGAGCCCGGCGAGCAGGAGTGGGAGGTGACCGGCCGCGACAACGGAAACGTCGTCATCAGGAACCTCCGGCATGACGCCTACATCGGCCTGGACGGCCCGCCGGAGGTGGACCGGCAGGTCCGGGGCACCACCGAGGCGTTCGAATGGGCCCTGTACCAGGCGGCCGACCGGTTCTCCTTCCACGTGGTCCTCCCCGGGGGCCCGGTCGGCGGCCGGGAGCTGGCGCTGGACCTGAGCGTGCTGGACATCTTCCCGCAGCGCACCGCGCTGCGACCGCTGGAGGTTCAGGACCAGCGGCAGGCCTGGCTGTTCCAGTTCCACGAGTGACCGGCGGCGCGTCCGCCCCGGTCGTGCCGCGACCGCCGGGGCGGGCGTGTCCGAAGGCGGAACAAATCAGGCATATGATCGGATCATCTGCTGAGATGGGGCAGACCTGGACCGATCGACCGGATGGAGGAACGGATGCCGGGGGAGACTCCGCCCGAACACCGACCCGCCGACCACCGACGCCCCTACCTCATGCTGCCGGCCCCGGTCAGGGCCGCCGCCGCCTGGTCGGCGGCGCTGGTGCTGCTCATCACCGTCGCCTCGCTCGTCGTCTTCGCCCTGGTCGAACTGCGGTCCGCGACCGTGCCGGTGATCCTGGCGCTGCTCGGCACCTCCCTGCTCTACCCCGTGATGCCGTGGATGGTCCGACGCGGCGTCAGCCGTTCGGTCGCCGCCGGACTCACCTGCGCCGTGCTGGTGGCCGCCGTCAGCACGGTCATCGCCCTGCTGGTCAACTCGCTGGTGCACAGCGCCCCGCAGATCGCCTCCGCCCTCCAGGAGTCCGGCGACCGGCTCGCCGAATGGCTCGGCCCCTTCGGCGAGAAGCTGCGGCACGTGCTGGACAACGCCCAGGGCGAGACCAACACGCTCGTCACGACGCTCACCGACAGCGTGCTCTCCGGGCTCGGCCTCGCCACCCAGATCGCCACCGGCAGCGTGCTCGCGCTCGCGCTCGTCTTCTTCTTCCTCCGTGACGGCCACCGCACCGGCGAGGTCGTCCACTCCTACCTGCCCCGCCGCACCGCCGACACGGTGGTGGCCTGCGGCGAACGGGCCTTCGACGCGATGGCCGGCTTCATGCGCGGCACCACCCTGATCGCCCTCATCGACGCCTTCTTCATCACCGTCGGACTGCTGATCCTCGGCGTCCCCGGCGCGCCCGGCCTCGGCGCGCTGGTCTTCATGGGCGCCTACATCCCGTTCGTCGGAGCCTTCCTCTCCGGCACCGTCGCCGTGCTGGTCGCCCTCGCCGACGGCGGTCTGGGCACGGCGCTCTGGGCGCTCGGCGTGGTGGTCGCGGTCCAGGTCATCGAGGGCAACATCCTCCAGCCGCTGATCCAGAGCCGGACGGTGGAGCTCCACCCGGCCACCATCATGGTCGCCGTGGTGGCCGGCTCCGGGATCGCCGGCATCATCGGTGCCCTGCTGGCCGTGCCGGTCTGCGCCGCCGGGCTCGGCGTCGTCTCCGTCCTGCGCGGCGACCCCGGGCGGCGGCGCCGCGCGGACCGGAACGGCGACGGGGCCCCCGCCCTCGCGGACGCGGCTCAGGAGTAGGCGAGCGGGCGACCGCGCCGCAGCGTGTACTCGGCGGCGCGCAGGAAGAGCGCGGCGTAGAAGGCCACGTCCAGGTCCTCCGTCCACCGGCCCGGCGAGCCGACCGCGGCGGCGCTCGCGTGCCGGTCGAACCAGAGGCCGATCTCCAGGTTGTCGCAGTGCTCGGGTATCCCGGGCGGCAGCGCGAGCAGCTCCGCCACGCGCCGGGCGGCGGCCAGCGTCCGGCGCGCGTCGCCGACCGCCGTCACGTCGTTGTACGCGCACGCCACCGGCAGCACCAGCGGCGCGTCCAGCTCGACGGGCAGCAGCACGTCCCAGCCGAGCAGCGCCTCCACCGTCCCGTCGGCCAGTTCCCCGCAGAACTCCGAGAAACCGGAGATCGGGCGGTACAGCTTCTCCTCGAAGTGCGACCCCGACCCCGCCTGGAACCCCGTCACGGGCGGGCAGACGAACGGCGGCAGGCCGCGCCCGGCCAGCGCCGCGTCGATCTCCCGCCCGACCGCCCCGAAGACCTCGTCGTCGAGCCACTCGTCGGCCTCGACACTCACCAGATAGACACCCATGCCGGGGACGTTAGACGACGCCACCGACAAGGCGCCGGCCCCGAAAGCCACTTGCCCGCGCGGGCCGGGTGGGGGAGAGTTCCGCTGGTGCCGCCGGTGATCACCGGCGGGGCCGGGGAGAGGGGCGGGACGGAAGATGACGGTGGAACGGATCGTGGTGTCGGACGCGGCGGCCGGGCCGTACGGGATCACCGTCGGGCCGGACGGCGCCCTCTGGTTCACCCTGGTGCACGCCGGGGAGGTCGGACGGCTGGCGGCCGACGGGACCGTCACCCGGTACGGGCTGGACGCGCCCGGCAGCGGGCCCTCGGTGATCACGGCCGGCCCCGACGGCGCGCTCTGGTTCACCCGGATGCGCGACCACCGGATCGGCCGGATCACCGTGGACGGCGAGGTGCGTTCCCACGCCCTGCCGGACGGGTCCGGGCCGTACGGGATCGCGGCGGGCCCCGACGGCGCGCTCTGGTTCACCGAGCTGAACGCCGACCGGATCGGGCGGATCACCGTGGACGGCGAGGTGACGGAGCATCCGCTGCCGGTCGCCGGCGCCTTCCCGTCGATGATCACGGCCGGGCCGGACGGCGCGCTCTGGTTCACCCTCAACCAGGCCCCGGCGATCGGGCGGATCACCGTGGACGGCGAGATCACCCTGCACCCGCTGCCCGGCGAGGGCGCCGCACCGGTCGGCATCGCCCGGGGCGGCGACGCGCTCTGGTTCGCCGACCTCGGCGGCGGCCGGATCGGGCGGATCACCGTGGACGGCGAGGTGACGGAGCATCCGCTGCCCGACCCGGCCGCCCGTCCGCACGCGATCGCCGCCGGGCCCGACGGCCGGGTCTGGTTCACCGAGTGGGCGGCCGGCCGGATCGGCTCCCTCACCCCCGACGGCGGCTACGCCGGCCACCCGCTGCCGGTCGCGGGCGCCGAGCCGCACGGCATCGCCGTCGCCCCGGACGGCACCGTGCACGCGGCGCTGGAGATCGGCGAGATCGCGCGGCTGCTGCCGTAGGCCCCGTCACCGGCGGTGGTGGGCGGCCGGGGTGTGGCCGAAGGTGCGGCGGAAGACGTCGATGAACGCGCTGGCCGAGGCCCAGCCGCAGCGGTGCGCCACCGCGGTGACCGGCACCTCCTCGGCCAGCAGCCGCAGCGCGTGGTGCAGGCGCAGCTGGGTGCGCCACTGCGGGAAGGTCATGCCCAGCTCCTCGCGGCACAGCCGGCTCAGCGTGCGCTCTCCGGCCCCGGCCGCCCGGCCGAGTTCGCCGAGGGTGCGGGCGTCGGCCGGGTCGGCGTCGAGCAGGGCGGCGAGCGCCGCCAGGCGGGGGTCGCGCGGCACCGGCAGGTGCAGCGGCTGCTCGGGGGCGCGGCGCAACTGGTCCAGCAGGACGGCCAGCATCCGCCGCCCCTCCGGCGTGCCCGCGGTGCCCGGGCCGCTGTAGGCGATCAGCAGTTCGCGCAGCAGCGGGCCCACCGTCAGCACCGCCGGGCGGGTCAGCCCCAGCGGGTTGTGCCCCAGCGGCAGGCCGACGGTGTGCAGCACGGTGGGCCCGTAGGCGCGGTGGCGGTGGCCGGTACCGGCGGGGATCCACAGCGCCCGGGTCGCCGGGGCGACCCAGGTGCCGGCGGCGGTGGTGACCGCCAGCACGCCGCGGCCCGCGTAGACGATCTGGTGGGCCTCGTGGCGGTGCTCGGCGACGGTGGCACCGGCGGGCAGCGGCCGGGTGACCGTCAGATCGGCCGATGGACGGGGTTGGCGGGAATGCGGCATCGCCTGGCATTTTATCGGAAGCCCGCCACCCGCCGGCGGGCCGAGGATCGCTTCCGTGACCACTCTCCGATCCCGCCCCCCGTCCGGCGCCGCCCCGATCGCGGTGCTGGCGGCCGGCCACGCCGCCGTCGACCTCTACCAGGGCGTGGTGCCCGCCCTGGTCCCCTTCCTCGTCGCCGGGCGCGGCCTCGACTACGGCTCCGCCGCCGGGGTCGTGCTGGCCGCGACCCTGCTCTCCTCGATCGTGCAGCCGCTGTTCGGCGCGCTCACCGACCGCCGGGCGATGCCCTGGCTGATCCCGGCCGCCACCGCCGCCACCGGGATCGGGGTCGGCCTGGCCGGGCTGTTCGGCCCGTACGCGCTGCTCTGCGCGGCGGTCGCGCTCTCCGGCGCCGGGGTCGCCGCCTACCACCCGGAGTCGGCGCGGCTGGCGCGCGCGGCGAGCGGCGACAGCCACACCCGGATGGGCTGGTTCGCGCTCGGCGGCAACATCGGCTTCGCGCTCGCCCCGCTGCTGGTCGGCCCGGTGCTGGCGGCCGGCGGGCTGGGCGCGACGCCCTGGCTGGCGGTGCCGGCGCTCGCCGCGGCCCTGCTCACCGCCCCGGTGGTCCGCGCGCTGGCCGCCCGCGCCGCGGCCGGGCCCGCCGCCGCGGGCGCGGGCGCCGGGCGGCGCGACGACCGGTCCGCCTTCCTGCGGCTCTCGGCGGTGATCGGCTGCCGCTCGGTGGTCTTCGTCGGCCTCAGCTCCTTCGTGGCCCTCTACGCCCAGCAGCGTCTCGGCCGCGAGGACTCCGCGGTGGGGACGGCGGCGCTGTTCACGCTGTTCGCGGGCGGCGCCGTCGGCACGGTGCTCGGCGGCTGGTGCGCCGCGCGCTGGGGCCGGGTGCGGACGGTGCGGCTGTCGTACGCGGCGGCCGTGCCGGCCGTCGCCGGACTGCTGCTGGTGCCAGGCCCGGTCGCCCTGTACGGCTTCGCCGCGCTGATCTCGCTGGCCCTGTACGTGCCGTTCTCGCTCCAGGTGACGCTCGGTCAGGACTACCTGCCGAGCCGGATCGGCACCGCCAGCGGGGTGACCCTCGGTCTCGCCGTCAGCGTCGGCGGCCTCGCCGGTCCGGCGGTCGGCCTGCTCGCCGACCACGCCGGGCTGCGGGTCGCGCTCGCGCCGCTGGCCGCGCTGTGCGCGCTGGCCTGGGCCCTCGCCCGGCGCCTGCCCGAGCCGGCCGGCCTCGACGCCCCGCCGGGCCCGGTCGCGGCGGCGCCGGCGGGGAGCGCCGCCCGGCCCTGACGGACCGCGCGTTCAGGGCGTGGCGGCGCGGAGTTCGGCGGCCAGGGCGCAGAGCGCGGCGCGGTCGCGCCGGCCGGTCTTGGTGATCAGGTTGGCCAGGTGCTTCTCCACCGTGCGCGGGGAGATGGAGAGCTTGCGGGCCAGCTCCTGGTTGCCCGGGCGGTCCGCGAGCAGCACCAGCACCTCGTACTCGCGGACCGTCACCCCGCAGGTGCGCAGGTCCGCCGGGACGGCGTCGCGCCCGCCGCGGTGCTGGGCGACGCTCGCCCCCGCCCGCCGCAGCAGGGTGCGGCAGGCGGCGGCCACCGGCTGCACCTCCAGCTGGTGGAAGTACTCCTCGGCGGTGCGCAGCCAGGCCACCGGCTCGCCCCAGCCGTCGGCGAGTGCGGCCTCGGCGGCGAGCCGCAGTGCCAGGTGGTGCGCGAGCGGGAAGGCCGCGGCGCCCGGCCGGGCCTCGGCCAGTGCCCGGACGGCCTCCTCGGAACGGCCCTCGCGGCCCAGCACCACCGCGTCCGCGAAGCGCAGGAACTGGCGGTTCCAGGCCAGTTCGGCGGCGGGCGCGGCGGCGGCCCGGTCCAGTTCGGCCCGGCCCCAGCGGCCCTCGACCACCTCCAGCAGCGGGTGCAGCCCGTGCCGGCCGGCCAGGTAGAACACGCTGGGGTGCTCCTCCTCCCAGGCCAGCGTGGCGTCCAGCTCGGCCCGGGCCGCCGCGCGGTCCTCGCCGAGCAGCGCGCCGACCGCCCGGCAGAGCCCGAAGCGCAGCGGCGTCAGGAAGGACTCCTCGCCGCCGGCCTGCCGGAACCGGGCCAGCTCGCGCTCCATCTCCCGGGTGCGGCCGAGGTGGGCGGCCAGGGTGGCGGAGGAGAGCAGCAGATAGCGGTGGGCGGCGAGGTTGTGCAGCCGGGCGGTGGCGTCCAGGCAGCGGTCGACGGTGGCGCGCGCGGTGCGCCACTCGCCGCGCAGCACCGCGTTCATCGCGAGCAGGCCGTCGAGGGTCTGGGTCAGCACGATCGCGCCGAGCCCGGCGGCGGCCTCCCGGGCACGTTCCAGGCGGGTGCCGTCGCCGGTGCGCATGAAGGCGTTGGCGCCCAGCCGCAGCATCGCCTCGACCCGCCAGACCGGCAGGGCGTTGGCCTCGGCGACGGCCAGCATCCGCTCCAGGCAGGCGTCGGCGGCGTCGAAGCCGCGTTCGCGGGCGAGCAGGGCGAGCAGCTGCCAGGCCTGGCAGGCGACCACCGGCAGCCCGGCGCGCTCGGCCACCTCGGCGGCGCGCCGGGCCCGGCGTTCGGCCTCGGCGAGGCGGCCGGCGGCGCTGGGCACGGCGGCGTCCTCGGGCGTGACGGGCGGCGCGTGGTCCGGCAGCAGTGCGAGGTGGCCCTCGACGACGGCCAGCGCCGCGTCCTGCTCGGGCCGCGGCCGGCCGGCCGTCAGCGCGCGCACGGCGGCCACCTGGGCGGCCGCGTCCGCGCCGCGTTCGGCCATCACCGCCGCCCAGGCGAGCCTGGTGTGCAGTTCGATCCGGCGCTCGGCGGCCGGGGCGGCGCCGGTGGGCGGCGCGGGCGGGACCGGCGGCAGGGTGCGGACCAGTTCGAAGGCGCGGTCCAGTTGGCCGGACTCGGCCAGCGCGGGCAGCAGCCGCTCGGTGATGCCGGACCGTCCGGCGTCCCCGGCGAGTTCGTACGCGCGCTCCAGCAGGACCACCGCGGACCCGGCCGCGCCCGCCTCCAGCACCCGCCGGCCGGCCTCCGCGAAGTGCACCGCGGCGCCCGCCCGGTCGCCCCCGGCCAGCAGCAGTGAGGCGACCAACTGACGGCGCTCCTCGGCGAGTTCGGGATCGGCGCGGAGGATCGCGCGGGCCGCCCGGCGGGCCAGTGCGGCGCGCTCGGCGGGGGCCAGGGCGGCCGTCACCGCGTCGGCGGTCAGCGCGTGCCGGAAGGCGTAGCGGTCCGGGGCGGCGCCGTCCGGCACGATCACATTGGCCTCGGAGGCCGAGCGCAGGTGGCTGAACAGGGTGCGGTCGTCGTAACCGGTGATCAGCTGCACGGTGGTCACCGAGAAGCGGCTGCCCAGGGTGGCCGCGGTCAGCAGGAGGTCCCGCACCTGCGGGTCGAGCTGGTCGATGCGCCGGCCCCAGCTGCGCACGATGGTGCTGGGCACCCCGGGGCGCGACCCGTCGGCGAGCACCCAGCGGCCGTCCTCGGCCCGGCGCAGCGCGCCCGAGTCCAGCAGGTCGGCGAGCAGTTCCTCGACCAGGTACGGGCAGCCGTCGCCGCGGCCGGTGAGGTGCTCCACCAGCGCGGCCGGCAGGTCGCCGGCCTCGCCCTCCAGGATCGCGGCGGCCAGCGCGGCCACCTCGGCGGGCGGCAGCGGCCGCAGCTCGGTGACGGCGGCGGCGCGGCGGCGCTCGGCGGCGCGCACCAGGTCCAGGGCGGGGCCCGGTTCGGAGCGCAGCGTGGCGAGCAGCAGCACCGGCAGGCCGGCCAGGTTGTCGACCAGGTACTCCAGGACGGCGACGGTCTCCGCGTCGGTGTCGTGCAGGTCCTCCAGCAGCAGGACGCAGCCCTGCTCGCGGCCGAGCACCGCCAGCAGCCGCAGCAGCGCCTCGGCCAGCTCGACCACCGTCTCCGGGTAGGCGCCGGCCGCCGCCGCGGTGTCCCGCCACTCGGGGACCAGCCGTGCCAGCGCCGGGCGGTAGGGCGCGAGTTCGGGGTCGGTGGGCGGTCCGGCGGCCCGGAACCGCGAGGAGAGCGCCTCGATCAGCGGGCGGAAGGGCGTGACCGTGCCGGTCGAGCTGCCCCGCCCGCGCAGCACCGGCAGGCCGAGGCCGTACGCCTGGTAGGCGCACTCGCCGGCCAGCCGGGACTTGCCGATGCCGGCCTCGCCGAGCAGGAAGACCGCCCCGCCGCCCTGCTGCCGGGCGGCGGCCAGGGCGCCGCCGAGCAGTGCGAGCTCGGCGGCGCGGCCGACGGTGATCGACGACGTGGTCCGCATGGCCGCAGGCTACTTGACGGGCAATCCGTTCTGAAGAGTGGTGAGTCGGTCACGAAGCAGGCACGGCGGCACCACCGGGTGGTTACCGTACGACCACATGCGGAGCGCGCCGGCCGCGCGGGCGCACCCGCGGTGCGGGCGGCGGGTCCGTCCGGTCGGTTCGGCCCGTCAGGTCCGACCGGTCCGCCGCCGAGGGGCTGCCCGTTCCTCGGCGGCGGAGCGGTCCGGCCGTTCAGGGCCGGGGGCGGTGCGGTGCGGCGGGCCGGTCTCAGAAGGGCGTGGTCATCGTCGGGAACTCGACGATCGGCGGGATGGCCCCGCCGGTACCGGCCAGCAGACGGGAGCGCAGGCCCAGGCCGCTGCCCGGGCGCAGGCGGATCTCGCCGGCCGGGTGCTCGGCCGTCTCGCCGGGGCGGGCGGCGGTGTGCGGCGGGGTGACCCGCTCGTCGTGGTCGTGCATGGTTCGGGACTCCGTTCGTGGTCGCGTGGTGGACGGTCCGTCAGGTGCGGGCGTCCGGTGGGGAGGACGCCCGCACGGTGGCGCCGGTTCGGTCGGGACGACAGGGGCGGGTGGTGCGGGCCGCGCATTCGTGCGTGGGGGCGCGATGGGGCGTGCGTGGGGGCGCGGGGCGGGCAGAGCCGGCGCGGACGCGGCGGGCCCGCCCGGGGTGGTCAGCCGAGCGCGGCCGGACTGCGCGGGCGGGTGGCGCCGCGCGG
>NZ_JBEOWI010000024.1:0-121985 GCF_040296005.1 Kitasatospora sp. NPDC002551
GGCCGCCGGGGTGTCGCTCCGGTCGGAGCGGCGCCGGGTCGGCCTGCGGGGCTCGGCCGTGTGGGGCCTCCAGCGCGCGCCGCCCTGGTGACCCCACCACCTTCCTTCCCGACCACTTGCGTGGATGGGGTCTGGGTTGGGGGCAAGTGGTCGGGAAGGAAGGAGTGGTGGGGGTGGTCTGCGGCCCGGAAGAAACGATTCTTCCCGCCCGGCCCGAGCGGCACGCTCGGGCCGGGCGAACAGCAGGGTGGCTCGGGTGGGAGGCGGATGGCACCCGCGCGGGCGAGCGAAGGGGAAGGCGATGACGCCGCGCTCCGGGCGGGTCCGGAGCGCGGCGCGAGAAACGGCAGCCGAAGCGGGGAGAGAGGGCGAGCGGCGCCCGTGCCCCCGTGCTCCGGAGTAGGAAGTCGGCCCCGCCGACTTCCTACTCCGGACGGTCAGCGCGGCCGACCCGGGAAGGGGCGGGCCGCAGCGCCGTCCCGGGCCGAGGCGGGCGAGGCGATCGAGTCCCGTGAGGCGGCCCTGACCGCCAAGTCCGACGGAAGCGAGGACGCCAACCGCTCTGGAGTGGGAAGTCGGCGGGGCCGACTTCCCACTCCAGAGCGCCCCCAGGGTCAGTGCTCCTCGCGCCAGCCTTCGTAGGAGGCGGCGACGGTGTCGAGGGCCTGGAGGCGAGCGGGGGTCCAGCCCTCCTCGGGAGCTTCCACGACCACCAGCCACTGGGCGTCCTCGGCGTCGTCCTCCCCGGCGAGGGCGTCGCGGACGAGCTCCAGCTCGCCGAGGTCGGGGTGGTCCGCGCCGAGCTCCTCCGCGGCCTCCTCGGCGGCGTCGCGGTCGGGCAGGACGAGCAGCTGCCGGGCGTGCGGGTCGAAGTCGTCCGGCAGGTCGGTGGTGGGGTCTTCGGTCACCCGCCCATTGTCCAGGGGCGGACCTGTCCGTCGCCCGTGGGATGCTGGTAGGCGATGGCCAGGAAGAGTGCACCCGACGACCTGCTCGCCCCGCTGACCCTCGCGGTCGGCCAGGAGGAGCTGCTGCTGGACCGCGCGGTCGCCCAGGTGGTGGCCGCGGCGAAGGCGGCCGACCCGGACACCGACGTGCGGGACCTCCCGCCTGGCACCCTCCAGCCGGGCAGCCTGGCCGAACTGACCACCCCCTCGCTCTTCGCCGAGCGCAAGGTCATCGTGGTCAGGGCCGCCCAGGACCTCTCCGCCGACTCCGTCAAGGAGGTCAAGGCGTACATCGAGGCCCCCGCCGAAGAAGTGATCATGGTCCTGGTGCACGCGGGCGGCGCCAAGGGCAAGGGTCTGCTCGACGCGGGCCGGAAGGCCGGCGGCCGTGAGGTGGCCTGCGCCAAGCTCGCCAAGGCGAGCGAGCGCCTGGCCTTCGTCCGCGGCGAGTTCCGCACGCTCGGCCGCTCGGCGACGCCCGAGGCCTGCCAGGCCCTGCTGGACGCGCTCGGCAGCGACCTGCGCGAGCTGGCCGCCGCCTGCAGCCAGCTCACCTCCGACGTCGAGGGCGCCATCGACGAGACCGTGGTGGCCCGCTACTACAGCGGCCGGGCGGAGGCGACCGGCTTCGAGGTGGCGGACCTGGCGGTCACCGGCCGCGCCGCCGAGGCCCTGGAGCGGCTGCGCTGGGCGCTGGCCGTCGGCCAGCCGCCGACCGGCATCACCTACGCGCTGGCCTCCGGCGTGCGCAGCATCGGCCGGCTGGCGACCACCGGGCGGAACATGCGCCCGGCGGACCTGGCACGCGAGCTGGGCATGCCGCCCTGGAAGGTCGAGCGGGTCCGCCAGCAGATGCGCGGCTGGACGGGCGACGCCGTGGCCGTGGCCCTGACCGCGATCGCGCAGGCGGACGCCGCCGTCAAGGGCGGCTCCGACGACCCGGCCTTCGCACTGGAGCGGGCCGTGGTCGCCGTGGCCAGGGCCGCCCGGGCCGGTTCCCGGACGCCGTCGTACTGACACCGCCCGCGGGGGCCGGCCCGCGGCCCGCGACCCGCCGCTACCGGCCGCCGATCGCCTTGAGGATGTCCCGGGTGTCGTCGATCATGGCCTTGCGCACGCTCTCGCGGTCCAGGGTGTGGTTCTTGCCGACCTGGTAGTTGTCCGTCCAGTACAGCGAGTACGTCATGCCGCCGTCGCGGATCTGCAGGTGGTAGTTGATGTCGTGGAAGGTCTTGTCCGAGCTGGTCGGCTCGTCCCCGTACGCGAGGTAGGCCTCCTCGCCGAGCCCGGGCACGTCGGTGATCTCGTACTTCTGCTGCTCGAAGTAGTGCCGCAGAGCGGTGAACTCGGGGACGGAGTCGACGGCCTTGTGCAGTTCGGCGCGGATGTCGAGGGTGGCGTAGTCGGTGGTCTCGCTGTCACCGGGCGTGCGCTTCATCAGCGCGTAGCAGCGCATGACGTCCATGGACTCGCTGCGGCCGGTGTGCTCCAGCGGGTAGTTGTCCACCATCTTGTACGCGCCGCGGAACGCGGTGAGCTTGCCCGCGTCGCAGATCCTGTCGACGGCGTGGTAGCCGCGGATGCTCTTCGCGGAGGACTTGCCGTCGACGAGCCCGGGCACCACGACGACGGTCCCGGTCCAGACCACCGAGGCGAGGATCGCGCCGACGAACGCCCAGACCGCGTTGCGTCGCAGCCCGCTCCGACCGGCGGGCCCACCGGACGCACCGGGAGCGCCGGGAGATCCGGGCCCACCGGGAGCGGCGGGCGCACCGGGCGCGCTGGGCAGCCCGGGCGGCGGTCCGAAGCCGGGCGGACTGTTCGGCGCCTGCGGCTGCCGCGGCTGCTGCTGCGGGAAGCCGGCGAAGCCGGGGCCGCTCGGCGGCGGCGGTGGCGGCGGAGGTGTCCCCAATGTGTGCCCCCCTCGGGCCTCGGCGTGGGTGCCGGACAACCCGGGACCCTACCGGTCGTACCGAGGAGCGGGACAGGCGCGGTGACGCTCCGCGCGGCCGGTAGGGTCAGGCCCTCACCAGCCACACGTCCCAGGGGGGACCTTGCGTACGCGCACCATCACGATCATCACGGCGGCCGGGCTGCTGGCCGGGTTGACCGCGTGTTCCGGCGGTTCGAGGGCGGTGACGGCGGCGGCAACCGACCCGGTTCCACGGCCCGCCGCCACGCAGACCGTCACCGCGACGGTCACGGCCCCGGCGCCGCCGGCCGTGACGGTCACCGTGACCGCCACGGCGACGGTGACCGCCGCACCACCGGCCGCGTCCACGCCGCCCGCCGCGCCCCCTCCGGCGCCCGCCGAGCCGGCCGACACGATCGACGGCAGCGGCACGTTCCTGGTCGGCGCCGAGGTCCGGCCCGGCACCTACCGGACGGCCGGACCGGGCGGCGGCTCGGGAGGCATGTGCTACTGGGAGCGGGCCCGGGCCGCCGACGGCGAGCTGGATTCGATCATCGCCAACGAGAACCTGACGGGCCAGGGCGTCGTCACGATCAAGAAGTCGGACGCCGTCTTCAAGACGCAGGGCTGCCAGCGCTGGACGAAGGTCGGCTGACCCCCGCCCCACGGGAACGCCGAGCCCGCCCCACCGGCCGGCCCGGTCCCGCAAACGCGAACTGCCCGGCCGGTGGGGAACCGGTCGGGCAGTGCGGGGGAGGGCCGGCGGGCCGGCACTTCCGGTCGATCTCCGTGCACCGCACCCGCGTGGCGAACGCAGGCCGCGTGTGTTAGAGGCACTTCCCCGACCAGCAGAAACAGGCTCCATAGGCCGGTTGACCAGGGAAAACGCATCCCGCGTTATCCCTCGTTCTCCCGGCTCATCTCGGCCTCATGTGTACTGAATGTGTACTGCGAGACGAGACAGCGCCGCCCGGTGGTTGCACACCGAGCGGCGCCTGAGCCGGGCTCCTACCAACAAGGAGTCCGACCATGACCCATGACCCTACCCCCGTCCTGCCCGGCCGCCGGAAGCGCTTGCCGGACTACTTCGCCGCCGGCCCGTTGCACCTCATGATGCGGTACGCCGGCCTCGACGGCTCCGCCCCGCGGGACGTCCTGCTGGCCGCCGCGTACCGGCTCGCCGCCCGCCTGGAGCGGCGCACGGAGCCGTGGGACGCCGAGAGCGACGACCTGTTCGGCAGCAGCACGTCGAGTCGGCTCGACGTCGGCCCGTACAGCGTCCGCCTCAACGCGGTGATCGACCGGGCGGGCGGTGCCCGATGAGCGACCGCCCCCGTACCGCGACCGTGCACACCCTCGACCAGGGGCCGGTGACCGTGCCGTGCCCGTCCTGGTGCCTCGGCGTCCACGAGGACGGCCTCGACCTGGTCGACCTCGCCCACGAGGGTCCCGAGACGGTGCTCACCGTGGACGTGCCGCACGGACCGGTGCAGCTGCTCGACGCTGGCCTGTGCCAGTACCCGTACAGCAGCAACCCCGACGACCGCGAGGTGCAGGCAGCGGTCCTGCTCGGCACCGGCTGGCACCGCCTCGACCACGACGCGCTCCGGATGCTGGCGGCGCAGCTGGTCGTCCACGCCGGACGGCTGCGCGACCTCGCGGCCGAACTCCTCAACGCCGAGGGCGCCCTGTGAGCCGGGACGATGTCAGTGTGGCTGATCTCATCGGTGTGGCGCTGGCCGGCCCGTTCGTCTGGCGGACCGTGATGCCGCCGCAGGGTGGCCCGGAGCTGGCCGAGTCACTGCCGAGTCAGGCCCAACGGCCGGTGCAGCAGGGTGTGGTGGGTGCGCTCCGCACGGCATGGGAGCGGGGGCTGAGCACGCGCTCGGCGGCGGCCCGGTGCGGGGTGAGTCAGTCGACCGCGTCCCGCTACTACCGGCGGTTCGAGGCCGAGCAGGCTTCTTCGGTGACCACCGGAAAAGCTTCCGACAGCGCGACCAAGGGCGTGCTGGCTGAGCGGTGAACCGTGGCTCTCCCACGGTTGGTGCTCCGGGCCTGCGTGGTCCGGAGCACCACGCAGGGAGTGAGTCAGGGGTCTGACCTGCCTTTTTCCCGAGTTCGGGAAAGTCTCAACGGTGGCGGTGCCGCAGCCATAGAGGGACAGCCTGTCCCTCACAGAGGTCCCGGAAGGACCCGAGTCCGTTGGGTTCCTCCGGGACCTTGCGGACCCGGTGCCGCCGAGAAGGGGTGTGCGCAATGTGCACCCCCCTTGCGGTCGGCACGGGTGTCGTCGGTACTGGCACCCCGTGCTGATCTTCGCGCCGGCGCGAAGGTGGTCACGGGTTCCGTCGGGAGGCACGACGGAACCAAGGCTCCGGCCTCAAGGGGTACTCACTCAACGAGTACCCCTCGGGGTGGGGTCGGTCCGGCCGACGCCACCGGTTCCGTCCGCCGGCCGGACGGAACTCCCGGTACGGATGGCCTCGACGGCATCGAGGCCACCGTGAAGCGTGGACGCCCGTGACCCCGAACGGCCCCTCCCCCACCAGGCCGGGAAGTGCGGTAGGCGGTCGGGTAGGCGCAGTCTGACCTGCGACGACTACCCGCCTCCCCGACCGCCTACCAGCCGGGGAGGGTTTGTCGGCACTGGTCAGTCGCGGTCGCTGTCCGGTTCGTCGCGGGCCGGCAGGCGAAGCCCCTTTGCGGCGCGGATGGCCTTGCGGCGGCGGTGCTCGGCGGCTCCCTCGTCGCTGTCCTCGATGGAGTACCGGGCCAGCTCGGCCTGCGCGGCGGCGGCGTCCGCGCGGTCGACGGCGGGCGTCGCGGGCGGGCTCGACTTGCGGAAGAACGCCATGCTCTGCTCCTAGCGGTGGCGGATGGTGGAGATGATCAGCAGCACGATGACGACCACCAGGGCGGCGATCGACACGGCGTAGGCCCGGGTCAGCGCGGCCGGGTCCGGCTCGCCGTGCTGTCGGCGGTGGTGTGCCGCGCGGTAGTCGGCCTGGGGGTCGTCGGTCACCGGTGGTCGTTCGCGTGGTGGCGTCGCATGAGGACGCGCGCGTCCGTCGAGGCGCTGGCGGCGCGGCCGCGCTCGGCGGCGGCATGCTGCGCGGCAAGGTGCCGGCACGTCGCACACCGAGGAGCGGGCCTGAGCAGCACGCCAGCCTCGGGGGTGGAGTCAGGAAGCTGCGGCATGGCCGGCCTTCCCCTGGTAATCGCCGCGGGCCAGCTGTCTGCTGATCCAGGACTGCGCGCTCGACTCGATGCCCCACCGCAGGACGTGGCCGTCCTCGCGGACCGGCTCGCCCGTCGTGGTGTCCTCGACCACCCACAGCCCGGGGTTCCGTCCCTGCCGGGGCTGCTGCACCACCCGGTACCGCTCGCCGTGCCGCTGCCTGGCGGTCCGGCCGTCGCCGCGGCGGACACGGATCATGATCCGGCTGTCCGGCAGGACGACCGGAAAGTCGAGCTGGCCGCCGTCGAGTGCCGCCTCGACTGTCTCGGTGGCCCCGGTGCCGAAGAGGTAGCGCAGGGCGGCGTACTGCTGGTCTCCGACATCCAGTCCTCGGACGGCCTGCCAGACGGCGGTCAGAGCCGCCGCCGGCGCTAGCGCCTTCGGGTCGAGGTGCCCCTCGACGCTGACCGTCCAGTCCTCATCTGCGGTCCAACCCATGCGTCCTCCCTTGGCCGTACTGGGGTATGGGCAGACAAGCCACGCCGGGGAGGCGGTTGGCCTGTTGCATCCAGCACGGTAGGGCGGGGTTTCTCAGCGAAGGGGCCGTGTTTCTCGATGTTTCGAGGCGGGTTATCGGTGCTTCCCGGTGCTTCTCAGGTTGCGCCGAGTGAGTGACGGGCTGCAACGATGATGCGGCGGGCCTCGGCGTCCGTGGCTGCGGTCTGCTCGTACATCCCCCAGGCCCGGAGGTACAGCGCCACGTCCGCCTGGTCGTCGAGGTGCAGCGCGGCGTTGATCGTCTCGACGGTCACGTACGACTGGTCGTGGATCCAGAAGCCGTGCCGCAGCGTCAACGGCAGGTCCGCCGAGAACGGGATGACCCCGATGCTGACCGTGTCGAGCCCGACCAGCCCGGACAACCGGTCCAACTGGGAGGCGAGCACTCCGGGCGGGCACACCCGGGCCCTCAGCGCCCCTTCCCAGAGGATGAACCGGAAGTTCCGGCCGGGCGCGTACAGCAGTTCCTGGCGGCGCATTCGCTCGCGTACGGCGTCGTCCGTGTCCCGGGGCGACTGGTGGAGCGCGGCTGAGGCGAGCAGGACGTGCCGGGCATAGTCGGGGGTCTGGAGCATGCCGGGTACCACGTTCGGCTCGTAGGCCCTGACGACCTGGGCGCCGCGCTCCTGCGCCCCGGCCTCCTGCTGGGCCGGCTGGTGGCCGCTGGCCAGGCGGCGGCGCCACGACCGGTAGTGCGTCTCCAGGGCGGCCAGATCGGATTGCAGAGAGCCGGACAGCGCGGGGTGACCGGTCGCCCCGGCCCACGCGGCGAGGTCGTTGGGAGTGGCGGTCTGGCGCCCGTTCTCCAGCTTGCTGATCTTCGAATGGGGCCAGCCCAGCTGAGCGGCCAGCGCCCGGCCGCTCAGCCCTGCGTCGCCGCGCAACTGCTGGAGACGGACCCCGAGGGCCTCACGGGCCCGCTGGAAGTCGCTCACACTCGCGACGCCACCTGGTCGACGAACGCGGCCCGGGGTACCGCGTAGTGCCGTGCACGGTCGCGGATCTGGCACGCGTCGAGGACGGCCTCGACGTCGTCGACCAGTTCTGCGCCAAGGTAGTTGTCGTCCTGGTCGAAGTGCATCTCCAGCAGGTGTTCGGAGTCGAACAGCCAGAAGTCGCGCTCCGGCAGGTTGAGGCGAAGGGCGGTCGCTCGCGGCAGATGCCGGATGTCCTCGCCAGCCTGAACGTTGGCCCATCCGACGTGCAGCAGATATGCCTGCCCGTCGGTGATCGGCTCGTCCGCGATGCGTACCCGCCCGACGCGCTTGCCGGCCGCCGTCTGCGCCGCGATGCTCCGGCACCACGGGCGGTTCGGGTCGGTCTGCGGGTCCTCGCCGCGCAGCCACCGCTTGAAGCCGTCTCCGGATCGGTCGGAGGCGTAGCCGCGGCGGCTCTCCAATCGCCATGCGGTGTGGGCGAAGCCGTCGCCGAAGAAGTGGTCGAACTGGTCGTCGCTGATGAACTCGGGCATGGGTCAGACCTTAGGCGTGAAGCGGGTCAGCAGGTCGCGGGGAACGACGACGAAGGTCTCGCCGGGCAGCACGTTCTGCAGCTGGGCGAGGGCTTCGGGATCGGTGAGCTGGTACCCCTGGACGACGATGTCGCCGTTCTCCGTCTCGTACAGCGTCGGGCATTTGCCGTCTTCGCTGGTGCTGCCGAGGAACTTGAGCTTCACGGTGCTCTCCCTCTCTGCCGGGGTGAACCACCAGGATGGCGGGTCGGAGCAGGCGGCGAGGCGGATTCCACCGATCTGCGTTGCGCTGAGGACCACGCAGGTGTGCGCGGCGGAGCGATTGGCCCGCGAGCCTCAACCGGCCTACGCTGTCGCCCGATTGGGGAGGGGACCGTGGACGACATGACGCCGCAGGTGCGGTGGGAGTTGAGCGAGCGCCAGAGACTCCAGAGGGAGCGGGCGGCACGGGAGACGAAGCGTGGCCTGTACGCCCTCGGCGGGGTGGCGCTGGCCGCAGGGCTGATCTGGGCAGTGACCGCCGTCGATCCGGACGACGAGTACGCTTCCGTGCCGGCCGCCGCCGAGACGGCCACCCGGTATCGGCCGACCACACCCTCGACGGCCGCGACGGTGGGCGCCGCCGTGCCGCCGCCGGCGGCAGCGGGTTCCGCGCACAGTCGTACGGTGTCGCGAGCCTCGCTCACGCCGTGGCCGTTCACCGTCGAGTCGGGCCTGCTGCGCTGCCGGCCCGGCCAGCAGGTGACGTTCGAGGCCGGTGGTGTCGAGTACGGCGTGAACGGGCTCGCTCAGGGCAAGTACCCGAAGGTGCTGCCGATCTGGGCCGATGACCCGAGCCTGGGGCACGGGCTGAAGGTGGACATCAGCACGGTGATCGAGGCCGGCCGGGCGCTCTGCTGAGTGCCCGGACATGACGAAGCGCCCGGCCGCCGTGGTGGCAGCCGGGCGCAACGGGTGGTCGATCAGGCGGTGAGGTCGACCTCGACGATGGCGGACGGGCGCAGGATCTCCAGGCCGAACCGGCCCTCGAACCGGAAGCGGATCATGTTCCGCTCGAAGTCGGAGGCACCCACCCCGGAGCCGAGGGCGTCCTTGTCGTACATGTTCTCCGACCAGTCGAGGACACCGTCCTCCAGGACGTGCAGGCGGGTCGCGGCCTGCCAGTCGACCAGGTGCGTGGTGCCGACCGTCTGCGACAGCGAGGTGACCACCGGCGCGCCCCACAGGCGGCGCGACGTCGGGTTCACCGCGTTGCCCGGACCGCCGTAGTAGAACCGGGCCTCGTTGTCCTGCAGCAGCTCGAACGCCTCCCAGTCGTCCGGGTGCATCAGCCAGCCGGCGCCCGTCAGGTGGCCGACCTTCTCCAGCTTCGTCACGGCCTTCCGGGCGGTCACCAGGATGTCGGTGTCGAACGCCTGCGCCTGCGAGCCGGAGACGTTGGCGACGCCGGTCATGTGCTCGCCGGTGCCGTCGCCGTTGAGGATCTCGCCCTCCAGGGCGAGTTCGAGGCCGAGGCGCATCTCCTGGTCGAGGAACTGCCGCAGCGACGGGGCATCCTCCAGGTCGAACTTGTTGATCGGCTCCGACAGGTGGGCGATCGTCCGCACCCGGTCGTCGAAGCGGGTGAGGGTGTAGAGGCTGGTCGGCTTTCTCGCGCCGGGCGCCACCACTGCGGCGTTGTTCGTGCGGGTGGTCTGGCGCAGGTAGGAGAACCGCGGACCGGTGTTCGGTGCGAGCGGGATCAGCTGCCGCAGCGACAGGACCGGCACGTCGGTGCGGATCGGCTCCGGGTCGAGCGGCACCGTCACCGGCACCGAGCCTCCGGCCAGCAGGCCCTTGAAGTGGCCGAACTGGTCGCTGGCCCGCTTGATGACCGTGTCACCCCAGGTGGAGCCGCCGGCCGCCTTCACGCGTGGGTCGAGGTGTTGGCCCTTCGATCCGCCACGAGAGCCGGCGATGGCATCGCCGAGAGCCATCAGCGTCTCGCGGGCGTCCTTCTCGCCCTTCTCCTCGGCCTTGGCCGCCTCGATCCGGTCCCGCAGGCTGCGAGCCTTCGCCATGAGCTGTTCGAGCTCGGCCGCCTCCGCCTTGGTGAAGTCGCGGTCCCCCTCCTCGGCCTTGGCCGCGATGGCCTTGGCGGCCGTGAGGGTGACCTTCAGCTCGTCGACGAGCGGCGTGTACGTGGGCATGTTCGTCCCCTTGGGAAGTCGGTGGATGCTTCCCGGCCTCTGGAGACGGACCACAGCGCGCGGCCCACGCAGGGCGGCGGAGAGTTGGCCTCGACAGTCGTACCGGGGGCGCCGAACTTGGCGGACGAGAGGGCGGGGCGGGCCGACCGGGGTCCAGCGACGGGGCGGGCGACTTGGCGGGCAGCTCGCGCTGGCGGCCGCCGCACACACCCCGTGCCAGTCCTACTCACGGACGGTCTCACGCCCGGCCGCTTGCGCTGGCCGTCGATCAACCTGACGTCAGAGTACTACCGAACACCCACAAAGCGGGAGATCTCGACGCCATCCTTGTACGTCGTCAACTCCGTGCAGCCACACTGGCAGGCCAGGGCGAGCAACCGGACCGCCTGGCCGCCGTCAACCGTCCATACGGCCCCCTCCCCGTCCATCAGCTGACCCTCGGAGCAGGTCACCGTCCACGGCCGGGGAGGCTCCGTCTCGGCGTGCTCCAGCACCGCCAGAACGACGCCCATACCCTGGGCTTCCGTTCCGTCGAGCATCCTCACCACGCGGTCGCTCATGCCCGCCTCCAAATCGTCTCGTCCCAGTGATCCGCCGCGTCGGCGGACATCTCCGTCGCACGCGGCCGACCCAGCGGGCCCGCCTCGCGACGATCGTCCTTCAGCACCACCCGTCGGATGGCCGGCCAGGCCCGCTCGGCCTCGGCCTGGTCGTCGTCCTGCACTGACATCTCTCCTCCTACGCGAACGGGTTGTCGGTGTCGTCGGACGTCTCCCCGTCCGCCAACCCCAGGCGGCCCCGGGAGTCCGGCGTCAGCCCCAGCTCGCGGCACCAGTACCGCAACTGCTGCGACGCCTCCCGGGCGAACTGCACGTACGGGTTACGCACCGTCCGCCCCCGGTCCTCAGCCGATCGGCCCTCGACCACGGCACCCCGCTGCTTGATGTCCGCCGCCGCGGCCAAGTACAGCGACGACCACATGCAGTAGGCCGTCACTGCCATGCGGTCGCCCTCCCGGAACCGGGTCGGGTTCTGCTGGTACTCCTCGGCCAAGTGCTGCCACTTCGCCCGCCCCGTCGCATCGAGCTGTTCCGGAACATCGGCGAAGTTGAGCCCGAGGCCGCCGAGTTCGGCATCCCGCGCGACGGCCAGCGCGCGAGCCGGCGGCGCCAGCACCCTGAGGCCCTTCGGGATCGTCGCGCGGTCACGCTGAACGGTCATGGTGTGCCCTCTCTCCAAAATCGGTTCTGTCGTCGTCGGTGTGTGCGGAGTTAACCGCGGCGGGTCCCCGGGGGAGGGCGTCCGTGATGGAGACACCCCTACCCCCTGGTGGTGTTGTGGGGTGGTGGTCGCGTGTCGTTGCTTGGGAGGCAACGCCTCGATCGGTGCGGCGGTCAGGCGGCGGCAGGGGGTTCCGGTTCGGTAGTGCCTGCCTGCGGTTGGTCGGGCGGGTCGAGGCGGGCGAGCTTGAGGCGGTGACGCGCGGTGAGACCGGCTCGGCGGGCAGCGTCGAGGCGTGCGCGCCGGGCGGCGCTGGCGGCACGGCGGCGGGTGGCTTCGGCGATGAGGTCGGTCACGCGGTCGTCGGTGGGCATGGGGGTGTCTCCTCGGTCTCGCACGTGGGGTGGGCGGTCTCGCCGGTCGCGGCGTGGACCGGGTCGAGAGGGAAGCGGCACACGGTGCACGGTGCCGCTTCGCTGCTCACGTTCGGTGACGTGCTGGGCGAAGGTGCCAGCGAAGGTGCCGAAGGCGCCAACCCTCGGGGCCCTGGCGCCTTCGGCGCCTTCGTGTCACCTTCGCTGGGGTCGGTGACGTTGAGTACCCACACCCAGCCTTTGCCGAATCCGGACTTCTCGGACGTGACGCCGGCCTTGGCGCGGGCCCGCTGGAGGGTGCGCTTGGCGATGCCGTTCTTGTCGGCGGCCTTGATCACGTCCCCTGCCGATGCCTCGCCGCCGTTGTCGGCGAGGTAGTCGCGCAGCCACTCGACTGCCTCGTCCCGCTCCCCGGCCTCGTCCCGGTCGCCGGACGCGGCGAGGGTGTCCTCGACGCTGCGTTCGGCGATGCCGGTCCACTCCAGCCGGCCGACGTTGGCCACGCCCTTCGGCGTGTGGATGTCGGTGCCCTCGATGCGGTAGCCGAGCGAGGGAAGGTCGAGCAGGCGGCCGAGACTGTTCTTCGTCTGCGTCATGACCTGCTGCTCGCCCTCGGGGTCGCGGGCGAACGCGAGGATGGCGCGGGCGAGGTCCTTGAACGCGCCCGACCCTGAGATCAGTTGGGAGGCGTCGGACCCGGATGCCTTGTTGAAGTGGGCGATGCCCAGCGTGAGCGCCTTCGTGCGTTCGGCCATGCGCACCAGCGGTTCGAGCGCCTGGCGGACGTCCTGGGTGCGGTGGGCGTCGGTGCCGCTGCCGAGGGTGGACATGAGCGGGTCCACGATCAGCGCGGCGGCCCCGTACTCGGCGATGGCCTGCTCGATGAGTTCCACGTCGAGGGGCAGGGAGATCATGGTCTCGCCGCGCAGGATGTCCTGGGCCTCGACCCGGTAGACGTGGTTCAGGTCGGCGCCGGCCGCCATCAGCCGGGGGACCAGGGTGCGGGACCACGAGTCCTCGACCGCGGCGTAGAAGACGGCGCGGGGCGTGCCGAAGAACGAGCCGGGCAGCTTGCCGAGGGAGAGTTGGGCGGCGAGCCAGATGCCGAACGAGGACTTGCCGGTGCCCTCTCGGCCGGCGGCGAGGGTGAGCGCTCCGGCGGGGATGCGGCCCTCGCCCTGTTCGGGCTCCCATGCCCAGATGACGGGCTCGGGCTCGATGGCGGAGGCCGGGGTCAGCACCAGGCGGCGGGTCGACTCGCCGGGCGCCGGACTGTCGGTGTCGGTGGGCGGGCCGTACCTCTCCCAGATGTCCTGCTCGAAGTCGGTCACGCGGCGATCTCCAGGGGGGTGAGGTACTGCCCGGGGCGGCCGGGGATGGCGATCGGCGGCCAGCCGGGGGTGGCGCGGAGCTGTCGGGGCGGGGGGAAGCGGCGCCGCTCGTCCTGCTCGGCGACGGTCGGCATGCCGGCCATGGCGTGGAGCCGCTGGCGGATGGGCTCCCACGCAGCGGCTTCGGCGGCTTCCATGGCGTCGGTCCACTTCTGGAACAGGTGGTGCTCCAGGTGGAGCGTGAAGGCGTCGACCAGGGCGGGGCTCATGTCCATGGCTGCCCCCAGTGGCGGGGGTGGCCGAACAGGTGGTGCAGTTCCCAGAGCTGCCAGCCGGCGGCGGCGAGGCGGCGAAGTTCGGCGCGGATCTCGCGGCGGGTGAGGCCGTAGGGGGCCGGCCCGAGGCCCCCCGCCTTGGTGGCGGGGGCCTCGGTGGTGGTGCGGCGGTTCATCAGCGCGCCTCGGCCTCGGTGTGGCGGGTGGCGCGGGCGTCGGCGAGCTGGGCGTTGAGGCGGTCGATCAGTGCGGCGGCGGCGCGGAGTTCGCCGGCGAGGCGGGTGAGGCCGCTCTCGTCGTAGTCCTCGACGTCGCCGGTCGGCAGGGCGACCGCGGCGCGCAGGCCGGTGAGGCCGGCCGGGACCGGCCCGCGGTCGTACGGGTTGTTGGCGAGCCAGACCGAGAACAGCTCCTCGCGCTCCCCGCCGGCGCGGGTGACGTGCACCGCGGCCTCGGCGCTGGCGTGGTACAGGTCCTCGGGGTGGTCGAGCCGGTTGTGGTGGTCGAGGGTGCACCAGCTGGGTTCGGGGATGGTGATGGTGGTGTCGCCCCAGACGGGGGCGTCGGCGGTGAGCCGGCCGGGCTGGGCGGCGATGGCGGCGGCGGCCTGGGCACGGACGCGCTCGATGGCGGCGGCGAGCTTGCCGCTCTCGGGCGCGCTGGTGGTCTTGGGCAGGGAGCCCGTAGTCTGGTTCACAGCGTTCTCCTTCGTGAGGTCGTCGCCCCGGGTCGCTGGCCAGCGATGAGCCCGGGGCTTCGTCGTGAGTGGAGTGCGTCAGGCCCTTGCCGGGATTGCCGTCCTGGTGGGGGCCGTTCGCGTTTTAGGCCGCGATGGTCTGGGAGTCGAGCCAGCGTTCGATGCTGCTGCGGCGGTACAGAACCCGACCCGACCGCGCCGTCGAGGTCTTGATGTAGGCAGGTCCAGTACCACGCCAGCGCCTGTCAGCGAGAGCCGCAGGGCTGCCGAAGAACGGGTACTCGTCGCAGACCTGCTTCGGGGTAAGGACGTCATCCTTCACTGGATACCACCTTTCAAGGAGCATGTGTTGCACGATAGCACCGCATGTTGCTATCATGCATCCATGAACACGATGCTACTCGACAACGGGCGACTTACAAGCCCCCCGTTGGTGCTTACCCTTGGTGCTATGACTGAGCAGCCCAAGGGGCGACGTGCGATCGAGACCGGTCCCACCGGCATGACGGTGGCCCACAACCTGAGCCGGCTTCGCAAAATGAGTCAGCTCACTACCCGGCAGCTCTCTGCGAAGCTTGAGCAGCGTGGCCGTCCGATCCCCGCCTCTGGAATCACGCGGATGGAGAAGGGCGAACGCCAGGTGACGGTGGACGACCTGATGGCCTTGGCCGTCGCGCTCGGCGTCTCTCCCCTGACGCTCCTTCTGCCGGCTGATGCGCGCACCGATGCCGAGATCACTGGCGGCGGGCGCGTCGACGGCCGCGAGGCGTGGGCGTGGGCGTGGTGCAACGATCCTCTGACACTGCCGGAAGGCGAGGAGGAGGCCGATCGAGCAGTGGTCGAGTTCCTGCTCAACTCGCGGCCCGTTGGCCTGTTCTCGGCTCAAGGCGATGATCGCCTCCTGCCGTTCGCGCCGCGTAGGAAGAGGCGAGGGGATGGCTAGGGTCTGGATCGAGGATCGCTCCACCCAGAAGGACTACGTCGCCGCGATGGTGAAGTGGCGGGCGGCGAAGAAGGTCGGCAGCAAGCGGGCCGAGCCGGGCCGGTGGCGGGTCCGCTGGTACGACCCGGACGGGAAGCCCAAGGCCAAGACGTTCGGGAAGCTGCCGGCCGCCGAGAAGCACCAGCAGGACACGCTGGAGCGACTCGACAAGGGCACCTATCGTGACCCGAAGCAGGGCAAGACCCTGTTCTCCGACGTGGCCGCCGCGTGGTTCGGGTCGCTCCGCCGGCCCGGCGAGCGGACCAAGGACGACTACCGAGAGCTGCTCGATCTGTACGTCCTGCCGAAGTGGGGGGCGTGGCCGGTCGCGTCGATCCGGTGGGAGCAGGTCTCCGAGTGGCTGACCGAGCTGTGCAACACCCCCGGTGTGCGGGGCAAGCCGTTGTCGGCCGGCCGGATCGCGAAGATCCACCTTGTGTTCGGCATGGTGCTCAAGTACGCCGTGAAGACCGGGAAGATCGCGACCAGCCCGGCCGTCGACCATGAGCTTCCGCAGGACGAGGACGACGACGACCACGTCTACCTCACGCACGAGCAGGTCGAGAGGCTGGCCGCGGCGGCGGGGGAGCACGCACTGCTGCTACTGGTCCTGGCCTACTGCGGGATCCGGTGGGGCGAGGTCTCGGGCCTCAAGGCCGGGCGGGTGCAGGTGGCCGCGCGCCGGCTCCGGATCGTCCAGGCCTACACGCGCAGGCGTGGCGGCGGCGTGCTGCTGAAGGACGTGAAGAACCACGAGAAGCGGTCCGTTCCGCTGCTGGCCTCGCTGGTCGCCGACCTGCGGGACGTGATCAAGGGGCGGGGCCGTGACGCCCTGGTGTTCGCCGGGGCGGAGGGCGAGCCGATGACCTACTGGGAGTTCCGGGCCGGCATCTTCGACCCGGCCGTGAAGGCGGCCGGGCTGGACGATCTCGGGCTCACCCCGCACAAGCTCCGGCACACCGCGGCCTCGTTGGCCATCGCGGCCGGGGCGGACGTCAAGGTGGTGCAGCAGATGCTCGGCCACAAGTCGGCGGCCATGACGCTCGACGTCTACGGGCACCTGTTCCCGGACCGGCTCGACGAGGTGGCGAACGCGCTCGACACGGGCCGCGCCGCCGCACTGGCGGCCAGGACTGCGCTCGCCGCGTAGCGGTCCGTCCGGATCCATGTGTACAAAATGCGTACTGCCCGCCCGGTGTGTACCGGACGGGCAGTAGTGAAAGGGCCTATGAGCTGCCGCTTTCGGTCAAGCTGTGTGCACCGCACCCGCGTGGCGAACGCAGGCCGCGTGCGGTGCGAAGTGTGCTGTGCGCCCCGGGCTTCCGGGTAGAGGGCCGGACCGTCCCGAGGGGGAGGGGCCGTCGAAGCGGCCCCGGGGGCGTCAGGCCTGGGCGGCGGCGTTGACGCGCTTGGTGATGGCCGACTTCTTGTTGGCGGCCTGGTTGGCGTGGATGACGCCCTTGCTCACGGCCTTGTCCAGCGCCTTGGAGGCGGCGCGGGCCAGCTCGGTGGCCTTCTCGGTCTCGCCGGCGGCAGCGGCCTCGCGGGCCTTGCGCAGGGCGGTCTTCAGCGAGGACTTGACGGCCTTGTTGCGCAGGCGCGCCTTCTCGTTGGTCTTGTTGCGCTTGATCTGGGACTTGATGTTCGCCACGAAAGAGCCTCAGTCTGTGTCTCGGTTGCTGGAGGTCCCTCCCGGCCGGGGCCGGGGGAGGACTGCACCGCGCGGCCGTCGGACCAGCTGAGAGGGCATGCCGAGGCCAGGTGCAGCGCCCAACGCTACCAGGGGCCGTGGTCCCGGCCCAAACCGGGCGCTGGCGCGCGGCCCGCTCGCGGGAGATGGGAAGATGGGAGGAACTATCTCGATCGGACGACCGTCCGGTCGCCCGGGAAGCCGGTCAGCGATGATCCGGACACCCCCGGCCCCCGGACCAACGGAGAATCGGACCAAGGTGCCCGCGACCCCCAGCAATGTGCCAGAGCCCAGCCGTACCGACCCGGCGCTGATCCGCAACTTCTGCATCATCGCCCACATCGACCACGGCAAGTCGACGCTCGCCGACCGGATGCTGCAGATCACCGGTGTGGTCGACCCGCGGCAGATGCGCGCCCAGTACCTCGACCGCATGGACATCGAGCGCGAGCGCGGCATCACCATCAAGTCGCAGGCCGTCCGACTCCCCTGGGCGCCGAAGACCGGCTCCAACGCCGGTTCCACCCACATCCTCAACATGATCGACACCCCGGGCCACGTGGACTTCACGTACGAGGTGTCCCGCTCCCTGGCGGCCTGCGAGGGCACCGTCCTGGTGGTCGACGCGGCCCAGGGCATCGAGGCGCAGACCCTCGCCAACCTGTACCTGGCGCTGGAGAACGACCTCACGATCGTCCCGGTGCTGAACAAGATCGACCTGCCGGCCGCCCAGCCGGAGAAGTACGCCGAGGAGATCGCGCACATCATCGGCTGCGACCCGGGCGACGTCCTGAAGGTCAGCGCCAAGACCGGTCTGGGCGTCGAGGACCTGCTGGACCACATCGTCGACACCGTCCCGGCCCCGGTCGGCGTCGCCGAGGCCCCGGCCCGCGCGATGATCTTCGACTCGGTCTACGACGCCTACCGCGGCGTGGTCACCTACGTCCGTGTGGTCGACGGCCAGCTCAACAAGCGCGAGCGCATCGCCATGATGTCCACCGGCGCGACCCACGAGCTGCTGGAGATCGGCGTCATCTCGCCGGAGCCGAAGGTCGCCGACGGCCTGGGCGTCGGCGAGGTCGGCTACATCATCACCGGTGTGAAGGACGTCCGGCAGTCCAAGGTCGGTGACACGATCACCTCGCAGCACAAGGGCGCCACCGAGGCGCTGGGCGGCTACAAGGACCCGCGCCCGATGGTGTTCTCCGGCCTGTACCCGCTGGACGGCTCGGACTACCCGCTGCTGCGCGACGCGCTCGACAAGCTGCGGCTGAACGACGCGGCCCTGGTGTACGAGCCGGAGACCTCGGTGGCGCTCGGCTTCGGCTACCGCTGCGGCTTCCTCGGCCTGCTGCACCTGGAGATCATCCGGGAGCGCCTGGAGCGCGAGTTCAACCTCGACCTCATCTCCACCGCCCCGAACGTGGTCTACCGGGTGATCATGGAGGACGGCACCGAGCACACCGTCACCAACCCGAGCGAGTTCCCCACCGGCAAGATCGCCGAGGTGTACGAGCCGGTCGTGCGCGGCACCATCCTGGCGCCGAACGAGTTCGTCGGCGCGATCATGGAGCTCTGCCAGTCCCGCCGCGGCAACCTCCAGGGCATGGACTACCTCTCCGAGGACCGGGTCGAGCTGCGCTACACCCTGCCGCTCGCCGAGATCGTCTTCGACTTCTTCGACCAGCTGAAGTCCAAGACCCGCGGCTACGCCTCGCTCGACTACGAGCCCATCGGCGAGCAGAGCGCCAGCCTGGTCAAGGTCGACATCCTGCTGCACGGCGACGCGGTGGACGCGTTCTCCGCGATCGTGCACAAGGACAAGGCCTACAGCTACGGCGTGATGATGGCCGGCAAGCTGCAGAAGCTGATCCCGCGCCAGCAGTTCGAGGTGCCGATCCAGGCCGCGATCGGCTCGCGGGTGATCGCCCGTGAGACGGTCCGCGCGATCCGCAAGGACGTCCTCGCCAAGTGCTACGGCGGTGACATCTCCCGCAAGCGGAAGCTGCTGGAGAAGCAGAAGGAAGGCAAGAAGCGGATGAAGATGGTCGGCCGCGTGGAGGTCCCGCAGGAGGCCTTCATCGCCGCGCTGTCCACCGACGCCGAGGCGCCCAAGGGCGAGAAGAAGTAACGACGGCGCCACCGCGAGGGGCCCGGGACGCACACCGCGTCCCGGGCCCCTCGGGCGTGCCGCGCCGCTCAGCGCAGCGACAGCACGACGGACTTGAGGATCGCCGCCTTGGCCAGCCGCCCGGCCCGCCCGGTGAGCACGGTGGGCCGCATCGAGTCGTCGCCGTGGATCAGCTGGAGCAGGCCGTCGCGCCGCCCGAGGCTCAGGCACTGCACGACGTAGCGGAAGGCGAACGGCTTGTCGGTGCGCCCCGTGAGCACCTTGCCGAGGTACTGGCCCTGCGGCAGGGCGGTGGCGCAGCCCATCCGCAGGGTGCCGGTGCCGGGCACGGTGACCTCGGCGGCGTCGCCGATCACGTACACCTCGGGGTGCGACACCGACCGCAGGTGGTCGTCGACGACGGCCTGTCCGCCGGGGGTGACGGCGAGGCCGGCCTCGGCGGCCAGCGGGTGCGGCTCCATCGAGGCGGCCCAGACGACCAGGTCGGCGGGGATCCGGCCGGTGGTGGTGCTCAGGCCCTCGGCGTCGACGGCGGTGACGGCGCTGTGCTCGTGGATCCCGACGCCGAGTCCGCGCAGCACGCGGTGGACGTGGTCGTGGCCCCGGGCCGAGAACCAGCCGCCGACCTGCTCGGCGGCGACGATCCGCACGGTCCAGCGCGGGTGGGCCTCGGCGAGTTCGGCGGCCAGCTCGATGCCGGTGGCGCCGCCGCCGACGACCGCCACGGTGCCGGGGCGCCCGGCGGTGCGCAGCCGCTCGGCGACCTCGGCGGCCCGTTCGACGGGGTGGGCGTGCTCGGCGGCGCCGGGGACGCCGTGCCAGGCGGTGCGGCTGCCGAGGGCGTAGACGAGGGTGTCGTAGGCGAGGGTGTCGCCGTTGTCGAGGACGATCTTGCGGCCGGTGAGGTCGAGGCCGGTGGCGCGGGCCCGGACGTGCCGCACGCCCCGTCCGCGCAGCACCTCGTCGATGGCGGGCCGGTGCACGGGGAGGCCGGCGGTGGTCTCGTGCTGGCGGACGCGGTGCAGGATGCGGCTCTCGGGCGCGACCAGGGTCACCCGGCCGCGCTTTCCGGCCCGGGTCGCGGCGGCGAGGCCCGCGTAGCCGGCCCCCAGTACGACGATCTGCTTCTCGGTCATGTCGTCCCGCTCCTTCGTGGCGCCGTCGTCGACGCCCTCTCGCGGCGCCCCCGGGGTGGCCGGGGAGCGCTTCTCCGCGTGTTCGGAAGGGGGACGACGGCGCCCGGGGAAGTGTGACCGTGACCTGCGTCACACCTCCGGAGGGGTGGCGGGGGCGTTGAGGTGGCCGAGCTTCTCCGGGTTGACCACCGCGTACGCCTCGGTGATCCGGCCGTCGGCGACGGTGAAGGCCAGCACGCCGCCGACCACGCCGGGCCGGGTGTACCAGACGAGTCCGGGCTCGCCGTTGACCAGCGCGAACTCCACGGTGGCCTCGGGCGTGACCCACTTGGCGACCAAGCCCAGCACGAGCCGGGAGACCTTGTCGGCGCCGAGCACCGCGCGGGCGCCGGCGGTGACGACGCCGCCGCCGTCGGAGTGCCAGACGATCCCGGGGTCGAGGACGGCGAGCAGGCTCTCGATGTCGCCGCGGGCGCTGGCGGCGGCGAACGCCTCGATGGCCTGCCGGTGCTCGGCCGGGTCGGCGGTGGCCCGGCGTCCGCCGTCCTTGATCCGGCGGCGGGCGCGGGAGGCGAGCTGGCGGGCGGCGTCGGGGCTGCGGTCGAGGGAGGCGGCGATCTCGTCGAAGCCGACGGCGAAGACGTCGTGCAGGACGAAGGCGGCGCGCTCGGCGGGGGTGAGCTGTTCCAGGACGGCGAGCAGCGCGAGGGAGACGGACTCGCCGCGTTCGGCGAGGTCGGCGGGGGAGGCGGGGGCGTCCTGGTAGGAGAGGGACGGTTCGGGCAGCCATTCGCCGAAGTAGGACTCGCGGCGGGCCCGGGCGGAGCCGAGCTGGTCGTAGCAGAGCCGGGTGACGACGGTGGTGAGGTAGGCGCGGGGGTCGGCGACGGTGGTGCGGTCGGCGGCGCGCCAGCGCAGCCAGGCCTCCTGGAGGACGTCCTCGGCGTCGGTGAAGGAGCCGAGCATCCGGTAGGCGACGGAGCCGAGGTAGCGCCGGTGCTCCTCGAAGGCGTCCGGGCCGCCGGCGGCGGGCGCGCCCGCGGTACCAGCGCCCGCGGTACCAGTGGTCGGGGTACCGGCGGCCGGGGTCTCCTCGGCCGGGGTTCCGGGCTCGGCGGCGGTCGTCGACGGTTCGTCACTCACGGCCCATACCGTAGCGCCCGCCGCCGCGGCGGCGAGTTCCGGCGGCGCGCGGCGGGGCCCGCACGCGCGGGAGCCCGGGGCGGACACGAGGACCGTCCGCCCCGGGCTCCCGGTGGCACGCGGCTACTCGACCTCGGCCACCGCCTCGGCGAACTGCGCCTTGTAGAGCCGGGCGTAGGCCCCGTCGGCGGCGATCAGCTCGTCGTGGCCGCCCTGCTCGACGATGGAGCCGTTCTCCATCACCAGGATCACGTCGGCGTCCCGGATGGTGGAGAGCCGGTGGGCGATGACGAAGCTGGTGCGGCCGGTGCGCAGCCGGGCCATGGCCCGCTGGATGAGTACCTCGGTGCGGGTGTCGACGGAGCTGGTGGCCTCGTCGAGGACGAGGATCGAGGGCTGGGCGAGGAAGGCCCGGGCGATGGTGATGAGCTGCTTCTCGCCGGCGCTGACGCCGGTGCCCTCGTCGTCGATGACGGTGTCGTAGCCCTCGGGCAGGGTGCGCACGAAGCGGTCGACGTGGGCGGCCCTGGCGGCCTCGACGACCTGTTCGCGGGTGGCGCCCGTCCGTCGCCCGTCACCATCCTTGGCCGGGTCGCCGCGCTCCGCGCCTCCGTCCGCGCCGTAGGCGATGTTGTCGGCGATGGTGCCGCCGAACAGCCAGGTGTCCTGGAGGACCATGCCGATGCCGGAGCGCAGTTCCTCGCGGGACATCGCGGCGATGTCCACGCCGTCCAGGGTGATCCGGCCGGAGCTGACCTCGTAGAACCGCATCAGCAGGTTGACCAGGGTGGTCTTGCCGGCACCGGTGGGGCCGACGATGGCGACGGTCTGGCCGGGTTCGACCTTGAGCGAGAGGTCCTCGATGAGCGGCTTGTCGGGGTCGTAGCGGAAGGCGACGTCCTGGAAGACGACCCGGCCGCGCAGGGTGTCGGGGCGCTCGGGCATGGCCGGTTCGGGGGTCTGCTCGGGGGCGTCGAGGAGTTCGAAGACGCGCTCGGCGGAGGCGACGCCGGACTGCACCAGGTTGGCCATGCTGGCGACCTGGGTGAGCGGCTGGCTGAACTGGCGGGAGTACTGGATGAAGGCCTGGACGTCGCCGATGGACAGCGCGCCGCTGGCCACCCGCAGGCCGCCGACGACGGCGATCAGCACGTACTGGAGGTTGCCGATGAGCATCATCGCGGGCTGGATGATGCCGGAGATGAACTGGGCCTTGAAGCTGGAGGCGTAGAGGGCCTCGTTGTGCTCGCGGAAGGTCTCGGCGGACTCCTTCTGCCGGCCGAAGACCTTGACCAGGGCGTGGCCGGTGTACATCTCCTCGATGTGCGCGTTGAGCTGTCCGGTGGAGCGCCACTGCTGGACGAACTGGGGCTGGGCGCGCTTGCCGACGCGGGTGGCGACGACGACGGACAGCGGGACGGCGATCAGCGCGATGAGGGCGAGCAGCCAGGAGATCCAGAACATCATGGCGAGCACGCCGACGACGGTGAGCAGCGAGTTGACCACCTGGCCCATGGTCTGCTGCATGGTCTGGCTGATGTTGTCGATGTCGTTGGTGACCCGGCTGAGGACCTCGCCCCGGGGCTGCTTGTCGAAGTAGCTGAGCGGCAGCCGGGCGAGCTTGGCCTCGGTGTCCTGGCGCAGCCGGTAGCCGGCGCGCTGGATGGCGCGGGCGGCGAGGCGGCCCTGGACGACGCCGAAGACGGCGGAGGCGACGTAGATGGCGAGGACCCAGAGCAGGACGGTGCCGATGGCGTCGAAGTCCATGCCCTGGCCGGGGGTGAAGTCCACGGAGGAGAGCAGGTTGGCGAGGTCGCCGTCGCCGCGGGCGCGCATGGAGTCGATGATCTGCTGCTTGGAGGCGTCGGCGGGGAAGCGGCTGCTGATGACGCCGGCGAAGATCAGGTCGGTGGCGTTGCCGAGGATCTTGGGGCCGACGATGGCGGCGCCGATGCTGAGGACGCCGAGGGCGAGGACGCCGGTGATCAGGGCGCGCTCGGGGCGCAGCAGCTTGAGCAGCCGCTTGCCGGAGGCCTTGAAGTCCATGGACTTCTCGGCGCCCTGGCCGCCCATGAAGCGGCCGGGGCCGGCGGGGCCGCGGCGGGCGGCGGCGGCCTGGGAGTCGCCGGCCGGCTGGGGCGGGCGGCCGCCCGCGCCGGGTCCACCGGGTCCACCGGGGCCGCCCGGGCGGCCCGGACCGCCGGGCCGCCCGCCGGGTGCCTTGTCGAAGCCGGGCGCGGACTTGTCGGGGCTGGTCACGCCGCCTCCTGCTCGGTGAGCTGGGAGAGCACGATCTCCCGGTACGTCGGGTTGTCGGCCATGAGCTCGCCGTGGGTGCCGCTGCCGACGACGGCGCCCTCGTCCAGGACGATGATCCGGTCGGCGTCGCGGATGGTGGAGACGCGCTGGGCGACGATCACCACGGTGGCCTCGGAGGTCTCGCGGGCGAGCGCCTTGCGCAGCCTGGCGTCGGTGGCGTAGTCGAGGGCCGAGAAGGAGTCGTCGAAGAGGTAGACGTCGGGCCGGCGCACCAGCGTGCGGGCGATCGCCAGGCGCTGGCGCTGGCCGCCGGAGACGTTGCTGCCGCCCTGCGAGATGGGCGCGTCCAGGCCTTCGGCGAGCTGTTCGACGAAGTCCTTGGCCTGGGCGATCTCCAGGGCGTGCCAGAGTTCCTCGTCGGTGGCGTCGGGGCGGCCGTAGCGCAGGTTGCTGGCGACGGTGCCGGAGAACAGGTAGGGCTTCTGCGGGACGAGTCCGACGCTGTCGGACAGGGCCGTCGGGTCGAGTTCGCGGACGTCGACCCCGCCGAGCAGGACCTGCCCGGAGGTGGCGTCGAAGAGCCGGGGGACGAGTCCGAGCAGGGTGGACTTGCCGCTGCCGGTGGAGCCGATGACGGCGGTGGTCTCGCCGGGGCGGGCGGTGATGCCGATGCCGCGCAGTACGGAGGCCTCGGCGCCGGGGTAGCGGAAGTCGACGTCGCGCAGTTCGAGGTGGCCGCGGCGCAGCACCTCGGTGACCGGGGCGGCGGGCGGCACGACGCTGGAGCGGGTGTCGAGCACTTCCTGGATGCGTTCGGCGCAGACCTCGGCGCGCGGCACCATCATGAACATGAAGGTGGCCATCATGACGCTCATGAGGATCTGCAGCAGGTAGGAGAGGAACGCGGTCAGGGCGCCGATCTCCATCTCGCCGCTGTTGATCCGGTGGGCGCCGAACCACAGCACGGCGACGCTGGAGATGTTGACGACGAGCATGACGCCGGGGAACAGGTAGGCCATCAGCTTGCCGACCTGCAGCGAGACGCCGGTGAGGTCCCCGTTGGCGTCGGCGAACCGGTTCTGCTCGTGTTCGTCCTTGACGAAGGCGCGGATGACCCGGATGCCGGTGATCTGCTCGCGCAGGACCCGGTTCACGGTGTCGATCTTCTCCTGCATGCTGCGGAAGCGCGGGCGCAGCTGGCGGACCAGGAGGGCGACGACGAGGCCGAGGGCGGGCACGACGGCGAGCAGCAGTCCGGACAGCGGTACGTCCTGGTTGAGCGCCATGATGATGCCGCCGACGCACATGATCGGTGCGGCGACCATCAGGGTGAACGACATCAGCACCAGCATCTGGACCTGCTGGACGTCGTTGGTGGTGCGGGTGATCAGCGAGGGCGCGCCGAACTGGCCGACCTCGCGGGCGGAGAAGCCCTGGACGCGGTCGAACACGGCGGCGCGGATGTCGCGGCCGACGGCCATGGCGGTGCGGGCGCCGTAGTAGACGGCGCTGATCGAGCAGAGGGTCTGCAGGAGGGTGACGGCGATCATCACGGCGCCCACGCGCAGGATGTAGCCGGTGTCCCCCTTGATCACTCCGCTGTCGATGATGTCGGCGTTGAGCGTGGGCAGGTAGAGCAGCCCGAGGGTGGACACCAGCTGGAGGAGCACCAGCAGGGTGATCGGTCGGGTGTAGGGGCGCAGGTACGCCCTGAGCAGTCTGATCAGCACTGGCTCACTCTTGTCGTCGGCGGCGGCGTTGGCATCCCAATTCTCGTTGTTCGGGAGGCCGGTACATGAGATTCCGGGCAAGCGAGCCGGATCTTTGTCCAGCCCTTTGCCGAACGTTCCGGGGGGCGCGGTTGTGCCGTGCACCGGTGGTTCGGGAGGGTGCCAGCTCGGCCCGCCCTCTTACGGAATGACCGGTTTCCCCCTAGGCTGCTGGCAGCCCTCGTTGTTACTCGCCGGTACCGGTCCGGTTGCCGTGGGGGCCGGCGGCCGCCCCCACGGACGCCACATCTTCCAGACGGCCACCCGCTCCCGGAGGTCCTCGTTGAGTTCCGCGCAGTCCCTGATCGACTCCGGCCGCACCGACATCGTGGCCGGTCGCCCGGCCTCCGTCGCCCACCTGTTCCAGGAGCGGGTCGCGCTGACCCCCGGTGGCGAGGCCTACCGCTATCCCGTCCCGGTGGACGAGCACGCGGCGGACAGCACCCCCGGCGCCGAGCAGTGGCGGTCGCTGACCTGGGCGCAGACCGCGGCCCGGGTGTACGCGGTGGCGGCCGGGCTGCTGTCGCTGGGCATCGAGGCCGAGGACCGGGTCGCGCTGGCCTCCTCCACCCGGCTGGAGTGGATCCTCGCCGACCTCGGCAACATGTGCGCCGGCGCGGCCACCACGGCCGTCTACCCGAGCACCAACGCCGACGAGACGGCCTTCATCCTCTCCGACTCCGGCTCCCGGGCCCTGTTCGCCGAGAACGCGGCCCAGCTGGACAAGGTGGCCGGCGAACTGGACCGGCTGCCCGGGCTGGAGACGGTGATCCTGTTCGACGCGCCGGACGGGCCGCCGCCGGCCGGCCGGCTGCGGGTGATCACCCTCGCCGAACTGGAGCGGCTCGGCGCCGAGCACCTGGCCGCGCACCCGGACGCCGTCGACAAGGCGGTCGCCGCCCTCGACAGGGAGCAGCTGGCGACCCTCATCTACACCTCCGGCACCACCGGCCGCCCCAAGGGCGTGCGCCTGGTGCACGACTGCTGGGCCTACGAGGGGCGGGCACAGGAGGCGAGCGGTCTGCTGGCCGCCGACGACGTGCAGTTCATGTGGCTGCCGCTGTCGCACGTGTTCGGCAAGACGCTGATCTCGGGGCAGATCGCGACCGGGCACGTGATGGCGCTGGACGGCCGGGTGGAGCGGATCATCCACAACCTGCCGGTGATCCGGCCGACCATCATGGCCTCGGCGCCGCGGATCTTCGAGAAGGTCTACAACGGCATCGCCGGAAAGGCCCGCGCGGAGGGCGGCGCCAAGTACAAGATCTTCCTGTGGGCGGCGCGCACCGCCCGCGACTACGCCCGCACCGTCCAGGAGACCCGGGTGGCGACCGGCGTGGGCAGCGCCCCGGCGGCGCTGCGGATGAAGCACGCCCTCGCCGACCGGCTGGTGTACGCGAAGATCCGGGCCGCCTTCGGCGGGCGGCTGCGCGGGGCGGTGTCCGGCAGTGCCGCGCTGGCCCCGGAGATCGGCTACTTCTTCGTCGGCGCCGGGGTGCCGATCCTGGAGGGCTACGGGCTGTCGGAGACCAGCGCCGGCTCCAGCGTCAACCGGGCCGAGGACATCCGGGTGGGCACGGTGGGCCGTCCGCTGCCGGGCACCGAGGTGCGGATCGCCGAGGACGGCGAGATCCTGCTGCGCGGCCCCGGCGTCATGCGCGGCTACCACAACCTGCCCCAGAAGACCGCCGAGGTGCTGGAGGCGGACGGCTGGTTCCACACCGAGGACATCGGCGAGCTGTCGCCGGACGGCTTCCTGCGGATCACCGACCGCAAGAAGGACCTGTTCAAGACCTCCGGCGGCAAGTACGTCGCGCCCAGCGAGGTGGAGGGCAAGTTCAAGGCGGTCTGCCCGTTCGTCAGCAACGTCCTGGTGATCGGCAACGGCCGCAACTACTGCACCGCGCTGATCGGCCTGGACGAGTCGGTGATCATGCCGTGGGCCGCCGAGCACGGCCTGGCCGGCCGCTCCTACGCCGAGGTGGTCGCCGACCCGCGGACCCACGAGCTGATCGACGGCTTCGTGCGGCGGCTCAACGGCCAGCTCCAGCGCTGGCAGACGATCAAGAAGTTCCACCTGCTGCCGCGCGACCTGGACGTCGAGCACGGCGAGCTCACCCCGAGCCTGAAGATCAAGCGCCCGGTGGTGGAGCGGACCTACGCGGAGGCGGTCACCGCGATGTACGCGGGCGCCAACGAGGCCTGATCCGGCCCGCCCGCCGCGCCCGGCCCCGCCTGTCCCGCACCGCCCGGAGGGCCGTACGGGACAGGCGGGGCCGGCTGTACGGGACAATGGGGTCATGCCCTCCGCACTTCCCGACGGCGAACCGGTGCCGTCCGACGGTTCCCTGCCCGCGCACGCCCTCGACGGGCTGGGCTCGCGGCCGTTCGGCTTCTACCTGCACGTGCCCTACTGCGCGAGCCGCTGCGGCTACTGCGACTTCAACACCTACACCGCCACCGAGCTGCGCTCCTCGGGCACCGTCGCCTCGCAGGAGACGTACGCGGACAACGTGGTGGCCGAGGTCCGGCTGGCCCGGCGGGTCCTCGGCGCGGACGCGCCGCCGGTGCGCACCGTCTTCCTGGGCGGCGGCACCCCGACCCTGCTGCCGGCCCGTGACCTGGTGCGGATGCTCGCCGCGATCCGCGAGGAGTTCGGGCTCGCCGAGGGTGCCGAGGTCACCACCGAGGCCAACCCGGAGTCGGTGGACCCGGCGTACCTGGCGGAGCTGCGCGAGGGCGGCTACAACCGGATCTCCTTCGGCATGCAGTCCGCCCGCCCGCACGTGCTGAAGCTGCTCGACCGCCACCACACCCCCGGGCGCCCCGAGGCCTGCGTCGCCGAGGCCCGCGCGGCCGGCTTCGAGCACGTCAACCTCGACCTCATCTACGGCACCCCCGGCGAGTCCGACGACGACTGGCGGGCCTCCCTGGACGCCGCGATCGGAGCCGGCCCCGACCACGTCTCCGCCTACTCGCTGATCGTCGAGGAGGGCACCCGGCTGGCCGCCCGGGTCGGGCGCGGCGAACTGCCGATGATCGACGACGACGTGCACGCCGACCGCTACCTGATCGCCGAGGAGGCGCTGGGCGCCGCCGGCTACTCCTGGTACGAGGTCTCCAACTGGTCCACCACCCCCGAGGGCCGCTGCCGCCACAACGAGCTGTACTGGACCGGCGGCGACTGGTGGGGCGCCGGCCCCGGCGCGCACAGCCACGTCGGCGGCGTCCGCTGGTGGAACGCCAAGCACCCCGCCGCCTACGCCCGGGCCCTCGCCGAGGGGCGCACCCCCGCCCAGGGCCGCGAGCGCCTCACCGCCGAGGACCGCCGCGTCGAGCGCGTCCTGCTGGAGCTGCGCCTGGCCGAGGGCATCCCGCTGGACCTGCTGACGGAGACCGGCCTGAAGGCCGCGCGGCAGCACCTGGCCGACGGCCTCCTCGCCCCGGAGCCCTGGTCCGGGGGCCGCGCCGCCCTCACCCTCCGGGGCCGCCTGCTGGCGGACGCGGTGGTGCGCGACCTGGTGGACTGAGTGTCGTTAACGTGGTGTCAGCCGTCGGAGGGAGCGCGCAGTGACCGCCATCGATGACCGGATGACGGGGATCTTCGAGAACCTGGAGGTCCCGGAAGGCTTCAAGGCCGAGCTCATCAGGGGGGAAACCGTGATGACGGCGGGGCCGGACATGGCCCACGACCTCATCGTCGAGTCGATCGTCGACCAGATCCCGCGCACGCGGTGGCACTGGCTCCAGACCCAGGACGTGGCGTTCCCCGCCGACGCGAGCGAGCCGCAGCCGGATCTGGTGGTGATCGAGCGAGGAACCGTCGAGGGGCCGGGGCGTCTGGTGCCCGCGCCGGCCGTGACGTTGGTCGTCGAAGTCGTGTCGAAGACCAGTGTGCTGCGCGACTACCGCACCAAGCGGGAGCTCTACGCGGAGGGTGCTGTCCCCCTCTACCTGATCGTCGATCCGATCAAGGGCCTCTGTGTGCTGCTGGCCGAGCCGACCGAGGCGAGTGCCTCGGGGCTGCCGGACTACGTGGCCGAGCGGACCACCAAGTTCGGCGAGCCGGTGCCGCTGGACCTGTTGGGCGTCGTTCTCGACACCTCGGAGTTCCGGACCTACTCCTGAGGCGGCAGGGTCACGAAGTCGATCAGCTCCTCGACCTTGCCCAGCAGCTCGGGCTCCAGGTCCCGGTAGGAGTCCACCCTCGACAGGATCCGCTTCCACGCCGCCGGGGCGTCCTCGGGCCAGCCCAGGCGGCGGCAGGTGCCGGTCTTCCAGTCCTCGCCCCTGGGGACGGCGGGCCACGCGGGGATGCCGACGGAGGAGGGCTTCACGGCCTGCCAGACGTCGATGTAGGGGTGGCCGACGACCAGCACGTGCGGGCCGGTGACCCGGGCGGCGATGCGGTGCTCCTTGGTGCCCGGGAGCAGGTGGTCGACCAGGACGCCGAGGCGGCGGCCCGGGCCGGGGGCGAAGTCGGCGACGATCGCGGGCAGGTCGTCGACGCCCTCCAGGTACTCGACGACCACGCCCTCGATCCGCAGGTCGTCGCCCCAGACCCGCTCCACCAGCTCGGCGTCGTGCCGGCCCTCGACGTAGATCCGCGACTCGCGGGCCACCCGGGCCCGGGCACCGGGGACGGCGACCGAGCCGGAGGCGGTCCGGCCCGGGGCGCGTGCGGGGGCCGGGCCCGGGGGCCGGACCAGGGTGACCGTCCGGCCCTCCAGCAGGAAGCCGCGCGGGACCATCGGGAAGACCCGGTGCTTGCCGAAACGGTCCTCCAGGGTGACGGTGAAGCCCTCGGCGGTCTTCTCGCAGCGCACCACCGCCCCGCAGAAGCCGCTCGCCGCCTCCTCGACCACCAGGTCCCGCTCGGCGGGCACCTCGGGGGCGGGGGTCTGTTTCTTCCACGGCGGGGTCAGGTCGGGTCCGTACTGGCGGCTGCGCATTCCACGGAGTCTACGAGGCGTCAGCCGGTGAACGGCGAGTTCACCACCAGGATCCCGGCGATCCGTTCGCGCAGCGCGGCCGAGTGCGGCAGCGGCACCGGGTCGCCGCCGCGCTCCATCCGCACGCCCCGGTCGGCGAGCACGTACAGCATCCGCAGCGTGCGCAGGGTGTTGGAGACGACGGCGGGCACGGCGCCGGTGGTCGCCGAGGGGCGGCGCGGCGGCTGGGCGGCGATCACGTCGAGCCAGCCCAGTGCCTGCCGCTCGGTCAGCTCGGGGCGGGTGAGGATCTGCGCGAGGGCGCGGCCGAGCCGGTCGTCCTCCAGGGCGTCCAGGACGTGGTCGGTGGGGGCGAGCAGCCGGGCGGCGACCAGCTCCAGCAGCGGCGTCGGGTCGGCGAGCAGCGGGCCGCGCCCGAGGGCGGCCAGGTAGTCGGCGCCGTGCGCGAGGGCGTGCAGCCAGCCGAGTTCGGCGTCGAAGCCGCGCAGGTCGGTCTCGGCGAGGTACCAGCGGGCGAAGGCGTCCAGCCAGGCGCTCCGGTGCGCACCGAGGTCGGCGAGGTCGGCGAGGACCAGCGGGGCGAAGGTGCGGGCCTGGATCTCGGGGTCGGACAGCCGCTCGGCCATCTCGTCGCCGAGGGCCAGGCGCTGCTCCGGGGTGAGCAGGGGCACCCAGCGGCACAGCTGCTCGTAGGCGCGGCTGTCGCGGGTCTCGGGGTCGGGCGAGCGCAGGGCGGCGCTCACCGCGGCGAGCAGGTCGGGGGTGGGTTCGGCGGTCTCGATACCGGTCCAGTCGATCATGGTCGGACCCTAGGGGCGCCGGACCGCCGCGGCCACCGGTTTTCACAGCCCCGGCGCGCCCCAGACCGGGAACCAGCGGGTGAGGTCCTTCTCCAGCCGCAGGTCGTTGCCGAGCATCGCGTTGACCTCCAGCTCCAGCGGGCTGTCGCGCTTCTCCCCGCCGCCCGGCAGCGGCGCGAAGGGGTAGAAGGTGCCGCGCTTGTACAGGTAGACCAGGGCCAGCGGCCGGCGCCCGTCGGCGTCGCGGAAGCCGACCAGCGAGCAGAGCAGCTGCGGCCCGAAGCCGTGCGCCTCCAGCTCGCTGTTGACCGCGTGCAGGTCGTTGACCAGCTCCGGCAGCTCCTCGGGGGTGTGCCGGGCCAGCAGCCAGGAGTAGCCGTACGCGTCCCTGGACGCCTCGACGGGGACGCCGCCGCGCTCGGTGTCGGCGTCCAGCAGGGCCCGGACCTGGCGTTCGACCTCGTCGAAGGCCCCGCCCTCGACCGAGGCGAAGCAGACCGAGCCGAGTCCGGTGGGCCGCAGTCCCGCTCCCGCCTCCAGGGTCAGCGCGGCGGAGGGAACCCCGAACAACTGGTCGAGGTCCGGCTTGACGGGCTTGGTGCGGCCGAACAGCGCGTCCAGGATTCCCACGGCGGTCCTTCCGGGTCGGGGCCGGCGGCTGAGCCGGTCGGCGGGTCAGCGGCCGAGCCGCGCGGAGATCTTCGCCAGCTGGGCCAGCCGCTGCTCCAGCGAAGGGTGGGTGGAGAACAGCTGGGTGGCGGCCTCGCGGGCGCTCAGCGCGGGGGCGAAGTAGAAGGCGTTGTAGGCCTGCGCCTGGCGCAGGTCCTTGGTCGGGATGGCGGCGATCTGGCCGGTCACCTTGGTGAGCGCCGAGGCCAGCGCGCTGGGCCTGCCGGTGAGCTGGGCGGCGGCCCGGTCGGCGGCCAGCTCCCGGTAGCGGGACAGCAGCCGGGTCAGCAGGAAGCTGATCGCGTAGACCGCGATCGACACCAGCGGAATGACCAGCGCGGCGATCGCCGCGTTGGAGTCGTTGCTGTTGCGCCCGCCGCCCATGAAGCCGCCGTACATGGCGATCCTGGTCATCGCGCCGGCCAGCACGCCGAGGAAGCCGGCCACCGTCATGACGGCGACGTCCCGGTGGGCGACGTGCGACAGCTCGTGCGCGAGCACGCCTTCCAGTTCCTCCGGCTCCAGCCGGCGCAGCAGGCCGGTGGTGACGCAGACCACCGCGTTCTGCGGGTTGCGGCCGGTGGCGAAGGCGTTCGGCATGTCGTTGTCGGCGACGGCGACCCGGGGCTTGGGCATGTCGGCGAGCGCGCAGAGCCGGTCGACGGCGCCGTGCAGCTGCGGGTACTGCTCGGGGGAGACCCGGTGGGCGCCCATCGCCCGCTCGGTGATCTTGTCGCTGAACCAGAACTGGGCGACGAACAGGCCGCCGGAGATCAGGACGATGATCGGCCAGGCGCCGCGCAGCAGTGCGATCAGCAGCCCGGTGAATCCGACGTACAGCAGTCCGATCAGGAACATCGTCCCCACCATCCGGCCGGTCAGGCCGCGGTCGGGGGCGAAACGGGTGTGCTGGCCCGGGGTCGACATCGCTGTTCCTCCGTTCGCCGTCCGCTTCCGATGCTGCCACCCGGACGGGCCCGCGGCATCATCCGCGCGCCGCGAACTGCGGGCAGGATCACCCCGGCCGGGCCGTTCCTGCCGTCGGACCCGGGCCTTACACTGGCAGGTACGGTTCTGGCACTCGGATGGTCGGAGTGCCAAGGCCGGGCCCTGCGGGGCCGGCCCGAAGCTCGGAACACGGACACGTGCCACAACGGCGTGTCACAACGGACAACGCGTGAAGACGGAGGTGCGTGCCCCATGGCCGGTGAGGTCCGCCAGCTCGACGACCGCAAGCTCGCGGTGCTTCGCGCGATCGTCCAGGACTACGTGGGGACGGAGGAGCCGGTCGGCTCCAAGGCCCTGGTGGACCGCCACAACCTCGGGGTCTCCCCGGCCACCGTCCGCAACGACATGGCCGCGCTGGAGGAGGAGGGCTACATCCACCAGCCGCACACCAGCGCCGGGCGCATCCCCACCGACAAGGGCTACCGGCTGTTCGTCGACAAGCTGGCCGAGGTCAAGCCGATGAGCGCGCCCGAGCGGCGGGCGATCCGGCACTTCCTGGACGGCGCGGTGGACCTCGACGACGTGGTCGCCCGCACGGTGCGGCTGCTGGCCCAGCTGACCCGCCAGGTCGCGGTGGTGCAGTACCCCTCGCTGAGCCGCTCCACGGTCCGGCACATCGAGCTGGTCGCGCTGGCCCCGGCGAAGGTGATGCTGGTGCTGATCACCAACACCGGCCGGGTCGAGCAGCGGCTGGTGGACTGCCCGGGCACGGTCGGCGAGACGCTGCTGGCGGATCTGCGGGCCCGGGTCAACGCGCGGGCCGCCGGCCAGCGGCTCCCGGACGTCCCCGGGCTGCTCGACGACCTGCCCGCGCTGTTCGAGGCGGCCGACCGGCCGACCGTCACGGTGGTGCTGGCGACGCTCTTCGAGACGCTCGCCGAGCAGAGCGAGGAACGGATCATGCTGGCCGGCACGGCCAACCTGACCCGTTTCGGCCACGACTTCCCCCTCACCATCCAGCCGGTGCTGGAGGCGCTGGAGGAGCAGGTCGTCCTGCTCCGCCTCCTGGGTGAGACCGCGGACGCCGGGATGACGGTGCGGATCGGCCGGGAGAACGCCTACGAGGGGCTGAATTCCACGTCGGTCGTCTCGGTCGGCTACGGTTCGGGCGACGAGAGCGTGGCCAAACTGGGTGTGATCGGTCCGACCCGGATGGACTATCCGGGCACAATGGGGGCGGTGCGAGCGGTGGCACGGTACGTGGGCCAGATCCTGGCCGAGTCGTAGGAACGGCGCCGTCAAAAATTTGACGGCGCCCAAGTCGCAAGCACTCTTACAGGCGGAACAAGCGGAGCATTTGGTGGCCACGGACTACTACGCGGTACTCGGCGTCCGACGGGATGCGGGGCAGGACGAGATCAAGAAGGCGTTCCGGCGCCTGGCGCGCGAACTGCACCCGGACGTCAACCCGGACCCGAAGACGCAGGAGCGGTTCAAGGAGATCAACGCCGCCTACGAGGTGCTCTCCGACCCGCAGAAGCGCCAGGTCTACGACCTCGGCGGCGACCCGCTCTCGCCGAACGGCGGCGGCGGGGCGGGCGGCTTCGGCGCGGGCGCGGCCGGCTTCGGCTTCTCCGACATCATGGACGCCTTCTTCGGCGCCGCCTCCGGCCAGCGCGGCCCGCGCTCGCGCACCCGGCGCGGCCAGGACGCGATGATCCGCCTGGAGATCACCCTGGAGGAGGCCGCGTTCGGCACCACCAAGGAACTCCAGGTGGACACCGCCGTCACCTGTACCACCTGCAGCGGCGAGGGTGCCGCGCCCGGCACCTCCGCGCAGACGTGTGACATGTGCCGCGGCAAGGGCGAGGTCTCCCAGGTCACCCGGTCCTTCCTGGGCCAGGTCATGACCTCCCGCCCCTGCCCGCAGTGCCAGGGCTTCGGCACCGTCGTGCCGACCCCGTGCCCGGAGTGCGCCGGTGACGGACGGGTCCGCGCCCGCCGCACCCTGACCGTCAAGATCCCCGCCGGTGTCGACAACGGCACCCGGATCCAGCTGGCCGGCGAGGGCGAGGTCGGCCCCGGCGGCGGCCCGGCCGGCGACCTGTACGTCGAGATCGCCGAGACCACCCACAGCGTGTTCCAGCGGCGCGGCGACGACCTGCACTGCACCGTCACCATCCCGATGACGGCGGCCTCGCTCGGCACCCAGGTGCCGCTGCAGACCCTGGACGGGGTGGAGGAGGTCGACATCCGGCCCGGCACCCAGTCCGGCCAGTCCATCCCGCTGCACGGCCGGGGCATCACCCACCTGCGCGGCGGCGGCCGGGGCGACCTGATAGTGCATGTCGAGGTGCAGACGCCCACCAAGCTCGACGCCGAGCAGGAGGAGCTGCTGCGCCGCCTGGCGGTGCTGCGCGGCGAGGAACGGCCGTCCGGCCAGTTCGCGCCCGGGCAGCAGGGGCTGTTCTCCCGGCTGAAGGACGCCTTCAACGGCCGGTAGCCGTCCCGCGCGGGGGTGCCGAGGCTTTCTCGGCACCCCTTTCGCGTCCCCGTTCCCCTTCCCACCCCGGAGGTTCCCCGCATGACCGCGCCCGTGTTCGTCGTCGAGACCGAGCGGATCGCCGGCGCCGCGCCCGGCGCGCTGGTGCGGCTGGACGGGCCGGAGGGCCGGCACGCGGCCGCCGTGAAGCGGCTGGAGCCGGGCGAGGCGCTCACCCTGACGGACGGGCTCGGCCTCGGCGTGGACGGCACCGTCGCGGCGGTGCCCGGCAAGGACGAGATCGACGTGACGGTGGCGGCCGTGCGCCGCGAGCCGGAGCCGGCGCCGCGGATCGTCGTCGTCCAGGCGCTGCCCAAGGGCGACCGGGGCGAGCTGGCCGTGGAGACCATGACCGAGGTCGGCGTGGACGTGGTGATCCCCTGGGCGGCCTCGCGCTGCATCACCCAGTGGAAGGGCGAGCGCGGCGGCAAGGCGCTCGCCAAGTGGCGGGCCACCGCGCGGGAGGCCGGCAAGCAGTCCCGCCGGCTGCGCTTCCCCGTGGTCCGCGACGTGATGACCACCCGGCAGCTGGCCCCGGTGCTGCTCGGCGCCGCGTTCGCGGCCGTGCTGCACGAGGAGGGCGCCGAGCCGCTGGCCGGCGCCGCGCTGCCGGGCACCGGGGACCTGGTGCTGGTGGTCGGCCCGGAGGGCGGGGTCTCCCCGGAGGAACTGGCCGCCTTCGCCGCGGACGGCGCCAAGCCGTACCGGCTCGGCCCGTCGGTGCTGCGCACCTCCACCGCGGGCGTGGCCGCCGGCGCGCTGCTGCTGGGCCGCACCGGCCGCTGGTCCTAGCACGCGTCCCCCGCAGGGGGCCGGGGTCGGGAAAGTCCGGGCGCGGGGGACCGGCCCCGTGCCAGGGTGACGGGTGTGAGCGAACCCGAGAGCACCTCCGTGGGCGCCTATCTGCGCCACCCGCACCTGCACGGTGACCTGATCACCTTCGTGGCCGAGAACGACGTGTGGCTCGCCCCGCTGGACGGCGGCCGGGCCTGGCGGCTGACGGCCGATCACGTCCCGGTCCGCCGCCCCCGGTTCTCCCCGGACGGCCGGCACGTGGCCTTCACCTCGACCCGGGACGGCGCCCCCGAGGTGCACCTCGTGCCGGTGGACGGCGGCCCGTCGCGCCGGCTCACCTACTGGGGCGACGCGCAGACCCAGCTGCGCGGCTGGACGGCGGACGGCCGCCCGATCGCCACCACCGCCGCCGGACAGGCCTCGCTGCGCCGCACCTGGGCGCACGCCGTGCCGCTGGACGGCGGCGAGCCGCAGCGCCTGCCGTACGGGCCGGTCGGCGGGCTGGCCTTCGAGCCGGGCGGCGACCGGACGCTGCTGGTCTCGGCCTTCGGCGTGGAGCCGGCCTGGTGGAAGCGGTACCGGGGCGGCAGGACCGGCAAGCTGTGGATCGGCACCGACCGCTTCGAGCGCGTCCACGAGGAGCTGACCGGCAACATCGAGTCGCCGCTGTGGGTCGGCGAGCGCATCGCCTTCCTCTCCGACCACGAGGGCGTCGGCGCCCTGTACTCCAGCCTCCCGGACGGATCCGACCTGCGCCGCCACGGCACCTCCCCGGAGGGCTTCTACGCCCGCGACGCCGCCACCGACGGCACCCGGGTGGTCTGGCACAGCGCCGGGGAGCTGTGGCTGCTGGACGACCTGGCCGGCGCCGAGCCGCGCCGCCCGGACGTCCGCCCGTCCGGCCCGCTCACCGGCCGGCGCCCCCGCCCGGTGTCCGCCGCGTACTGGCTGGAGGGCGCCGCCCCGGACCGCACCGGCCGGGCCGGCGCGGTGGTGGTGCGCGGCACCGTGCACTGGCTGACCCACCGGGAGGGCCCGGCCCGGGTGCTGGACGAGACGCCGGGGGTGCGCGGGCGCCTCGCCCGGGTGGTGCCGGGCGCGGCCGGCGAGGACGCCGCGCAGGGCGTGGTCTGGGTGACCGACGCCGAGGGCGAGGACGCGATCGAGTACGCGCCCGCCGTGCTCGGCGCCGAGCGCCGCCGGCTGGCCGCCGGGCGGCTGGGGCGGGTCCGCACGCTGGTGGTGTCGCCGGACGGCAAGCAGCTGGCGGCCGGCGCCCACGACGGCCGGGTGCTGCTGGTCGCGCTGGCCGACGGGGCCGTGCACGAGCTGGCGCACAGCGCGGACGGCGAGGTCAGCGGGCTGGCGTTCAGCCCGGACTCGGCGTGGCTGGCCTGGTCGCAGCCGGCCCTCGGGCCGTGGTCGCTGCGCCAGATCGTGCTGGCCAACCTGGCCACCCGGACGGTCTCCGAGGCGACCCCGCAGCGGTTCATCGACACCTCGCCGGCGTTCACCGCGGACGGCCGGCATCTGGCGTTCCTGTCGGTGCGCAACTTCGACCCGGTGTACGACTCGCACGTCTTCGACCTGTCGTTCCCCAACGGCTGCCGCCCGTACCTGATCACCCTGGCCGCCGACACGCCGTCCCCGTTCGGGCCGAGCCGGGCCGGGCGGGCGGCCGGCGGCGAGGACGAGGAGCCCCGCGGCAAGCGGACGGACGGCGAGGAGGGCGGGGCCGACGCGCCGCCGGTGACCCGGGTCGACCTGGACGGCATCGCCGACCGGATCGTGGCGTTCCCGGTGGAGGGCGGCCGGTTCGGCAGCCTGCGGGCCGCCAAGGACGGCGTGCTGTGGACCCGCGTCCCGCTGGTCGGCGAGCTGGGCGACGAGGCCGCCTCGCTGGAGGACGAGCGCCCGCGGCCCGCCCTGGAGCGCTTCGACTTCCGCAAGCGCCGGGCCGAGCAGCTGGTGGACGGCCTGGACGCGTTCGCGGTCAGCGGCGACGGCACCCGGCTGGCCGTGCTGGACGAGGGCGAGCTGCGGATCCTGCCCGCCGACCACAAGGCGTCCGGCGAGGACGAGGAGATCGACGTCGACCTGGACCGGCTGCGGGTGAGCGTCGACCCGGCGGCCGAGTGGCGGCAGATGTACGACGAGAACGGCCGCCTGATGCGGGACAACTTCTGGCGCGCGGACCTCTCCGGGGTGGACTGGGACGGCGTGCTGGCCCGCTACCGCCCGCTGGTGGAGCGGCTCGGCTCGCACGACGACCTGGTGGACCTGCTCTGGGAGGTGCACGGCGAGCTGGGCACCTCGCACGCCTACGTGGTGCCGCACGGCCGGCACACCGAGCCGGCCCGCCGGCAGGGCCTGCTCGGCGCCGACCTGGTCCGCGACGGCGAGGTGTGGCGGATCGCCCGGATCCTGCCCGGCGAGTCCTCGGACCCGCGGGCGCACTCGCCGCTGGCCGCACCGGGCGCCGCGATCCGCCCGGGGGACGCCGTCCTGGCGGTCAACGGCCGCCCGGTGGACCCGGTGACCGGCCCGGCGCCGCTGCTGGCCGGCACCGCCGGGCAGCCGGTGGAGCTGACCGTGGCCGGCAAGGACGGCACCGACCGGCGCCACCCGGTGGTCGTCCCGCTCGCCGACGACGAGGCGCTGCGCTACCACGACTGGGTGGCCGGCCGGCGGGCCGCCGTGCGCGAGCTCTCCGGCGGCCGGCTCGGCTACCTGCACATCCCCGACATGCAGACCACCGGCTGGGCGCAGATCCACCGCGACCTGCGCTCGGAGATGGCCCGGGAGGGCGTGATCGTCGACATCCGGGGCAACCGGGGCGGGCACACCTCGCAGCTGGTGGTCGAGAAGCTCTCCCGCCGGATCATCGGCTGGGGCGTCGCCCGGGACGTCGCCAACCCCTCGCCGTACCCCGAGGACGCCCCGCGCGGGCCGGTGGTCGCGCTGGCCGACGAGTACTCCGGTTCGGACGGCGACATCGTCAACGCGGCCATCCAGGCGCTCGGCATCGGCCCGGTGGTCGGCACCCGCACCTGGGGCGGGGTGATCGGCATCGACAGCCGGTACTCGCTGGTGGACGGCACCCTGGTGACCCAGCCGAAGTACGCGTTCTGGTCGGAGCGGGTCGGCTGGGGCCTGGAGAACCACGGGGTGGACCCGGACGTCGAGGTGCCCTTCCCGCCGCACGCCTGGGCGGCGGGGGAGGACCCGCAGCTCGCCGAGGGCGTCCGGCTGGCCCTGGAGGCGCTGGCCGAGCGGCCGGCGAGGACCGCGCCGCCGGTGCCCGGCGCGCGGTAGGAGCACGCCGGGGGCGGGGGCGCGGGCCCCCGCTCCCGGCGGCGACCGCCTGGCGTGATCCGAAAGAGAGGGCCTAGCATGCCGCCGTACGCACCGACCCGACCAGCACCAGCACCCCGCGAGGAGACCCGATGGCCGGCGAGCCGCAGCCCGACTGCCTGTTCTGCAAGATCGTGGCGGGCGAGATCCCGGCCACCGTGGTGCGCAAGACCGACCGGGTGCTCGCCTTCCGCGACATCGCCCCCAAGGCCCCGGTGCACGTCCTGGTGATCCCGCACGCCCACTACCCGAACGCGGCCGCGCTGGCCGCCGAGGAGCCGGAGATCGCCGGCGAGCTGCTCGCCGAGGCCGGCCGGGTCGCCGTCGACGAGGGCGTCGAGGACTACCGGCTGATCTTCAACACCGGCGCCGGCGCCGGGCAGACGGTCTTCCACGCCCACGTCCACGTGCTCGGCGGCCGGCCGATGACCGAGCGCATGGTCTGACGCTGGTGTCCCAGCGCGAACTCGTGGTCCTCGGGACCGCCAGCCAGGTCCCGACCCGGCACCGCAACCACAACGGCTACCTGCTGCGCTGGGACGGCGAGGGCCTGCTCCTCGACCCCGGCGAGGGCACCCAGCGCCAGATGCTGCGCGCCGGGGTCTCGGCCACCCAGATCACCCGGATCGCCGTCACGCACTTCCACGGCGACCACAGCCTGGGCCTCGCCGGGGTGATCCAGCGGATCAACCTCGACCGGGTCCCGCACCCGGTGGACGTCTACTTCCCGGCCTCCGGCGAGGTGTACTTCGAGCGGCTGCGGCACGCCACCGCCTTCCACGAGACGGCCGTGCTGCGGCCCCGCCCGATCGAGGAGCCCGGCCCGCTGCCGGCGCCCGGCGCCCGCTTCGCGCTGGACGCCGTGCGGCTCTCGCACCCGGTGGAGTCCTTCGGCTACCGGCTGCGCGAGCCGGACGGCCGCCGGCTGGTGCCCGGACGGCTGGCCGCCCTGGGCATCGCCGGCCCGGACGTCGGCCGGCTCCAGCAGCAGGGCGCGATCGAGGCGGCCGGCCGGCGGGTGACCCTGGAGGAGGTCAGCGAGCCCCGGCCCGGCCAGCGGTTCGCCTTCGTCATGGACACCCGGCTCTGCGAGGGGGTGCACGAGCTCGCCGAGCGCGCCGACCTGCTGGTCGTCGAGGCCACCTTCACCGACGCCGACGCCCGGCTCGCCGAGGAGCACGGCCACCTCACCGCCGGCCAGGCCGGCAAGGTCGCCGCCGAGGCGGGCGCCCGCACGCTGGTGCTCACCCACTTCTCGCAGCGCTACCCGGACCTCGGCCAGCACCTCGCCGACGCCCGCAAGCACTTCGACGGCCCGATCGTGCTTGCCGAGGACCTCGCCCGGGTACCTGTACCGCCCCGGCACGCATGACCGGCCCGCCCGGCCCGCCCGGCCCGTGAGCGGCCCGGAAAACCGCTCGCGCCACCCGGGCGCTCTGCCGCAGCATCGTCGGGTGCGGCCCCGCCGCCCGCCGCGTCGATCACGTGCGCGGCGTACCCTGGTGCCCCGGAGAGACCCAGCGGCACCACGAGACACGGATGGGATGAGGCAGGCCCCAGCGCCGACCTATGAGTGACACATCGCAGACCCGTACCAACGGAGGGCCGCGCCCCGAGCCGGCCGACAACGGCCGCGTCAGCGCCCGTTTCGTCATCCCCGAGAAGCATCCGATGGTCACCCTGCTCGGCGCCGCCGACTCGCTGCTGCGGGTGATCGAGGAGGGCTTCCCCGCCGCCGACATCCACGTCCGCGGCAACGAGGTGACCGCGACCGGCGAGCGCGCCGAGGTGGCCCTCGTCAAGCAGCTGTTCAGCGAGATGATGCTGGTGCTGCGCACCGGCCAACCCCTGACGGAGGACGCCGTGGAGCGTTCCATCGCCATGCTCCGCGGTGCCGCGGAGGACCCCGACAGCCCGGCGCCGTCGCAGGTGTTCACCGCGAACATCCTGTCCAACCGGGGCCGGACCATCCGTCCCAAGACCCTCAACCAGCAGCGCTACGTCGACGCGATCGACAAGCACACGATCGTCTTCGGCCTCGGCCCGGCGGGCACCGGCAAGACCTACCTGGCGATGGCCAAGGCCGTCCAGGCCCTGCAGGCCAAGGAGGTCAACCGGATCATCCTGACCCGTCCGGCCGTCGAGGCGGGCGAGCGGCTGGGCTTCCTGCCCGGCACCCTCTACGAGAAGATCGACCCGTACCTGCGCCCGCTGTACGACGCGCTGCACGACATGATGGACCCGGACTCCATCCCGCGCCTGATGGCCGCCGGGACCATCGAGGTCGCGCCGCTCGCCTACATGCGCGGACGTACCCTCAACGACGCCTTCATCATCCTCGACGAGGCCCAGAACACCTCGCCCGAGCAGATGAAGATGTTCCTCACCCGCCTCGGGTTCAACTCCCGGGTGGTCGTCACCGGCGACACCAGCCAGATCGACCTCCCGGGCGGCACCCGCAGCGGCCTCAAGGTCGTCCAGGAGATCCTGGCCGACGTGCCCGACATCCACTTCTCCGTCCTCACCAGCACCGACGTGGTCCGCCACAAGCTGGTCGGCCGGATCGTGGACGCGTACGAGCGCTGGGACGCCCGCCAGGAGGCCCAGGAGACCGAGGAGCGCAGGCTCCCGGTCAAGCCCGCCCAGCGGCGCGGCTCGCGCGCACCCCGACAGTCCCATCGCACCGAAAGCTGAGTAACCAGCCCGTCATGTCGATCGACATCGCCAACGAGTCCGGTTGGGACGTCGACGAGGAGTCCATCCTCGACGTCGCCCGCTACGCACTGGAGAAGATGCGGATCCACCCGCAGTCCGAACTGTCCGTGATCCTCGTGGACGGGGCGGCGATGGAGGAGCTGCACATCCAGTGGATGGACCTCCCGGGCCCGACGGACGTGATGTCCTTCCCGATGGACGAGCTGCGCCCCGGCAAGGAGGGCGAGGAGCTGCCGCAGGGCCTGCTCGGCGACATCGTGCTCTGCCCCGAGGTCGCCGAGCAGCAGGGCAAGGCGGCCCCGTCGAAGCACTCGATGGACGAGGAGCTGCAGCTGCTCACCGTGCACGGCGTGCTGCACGTGCTCGGCTACGACCACGAGGAGCCGGACGAGGAGGCCGAGATGTTCGGCCTGCAGAAGGCGATCCTCGACGGCTGGCGGGCCGAGCGGGGCCTCGGGGGCATCTCCCCGGCCCCCACCACCCACTGAGCGCGGAGCGCGAACCCCTGTGAGTGGTGAGAGTACGAGTTTCATCCTCGGTGCCGTGCTGCTCGTCGTGCTCGGCTGGCTGGCCGCGTGCGCCGAGGCGGGCATCTCCCGGGTCTCCCGGTTCCGGGCGGAGGAGGCCGTGCGCTCCGGGCGCAAGGGCTCGGCCCGGCTGCTGGCGCTGGCCACCGACCCGATCCGCTATCTCAACCTGGCCACCCTGATCCGGGTGGCCAGTGAGATGGCGGCGGCGGTCCTGGTCACCGTGGTGTCGGTGCGCACCATCGACACGACCTGGCAGGCCGTGCTGCTGGCGTTCGGCGTGATGGTGCTGGTGTCGTTCGTGGCGGTGGGCGTCTCGCCGCGCACGATCGGCCGCCAGCACCCGCTGACCACCGCGACCGCGGCCTCCTTCGTGCTGCTGCCGCTGGCCCGGATCCTCGGCCCGATCCCGCGGCTGCTGATCCTGCTCGGCAACGCCCTGACCCCGGGCAAGGGCTACAAGGAGGGTCCGTTCGCCTCCGAGGCGGAGCTGCGGGCCCTGGTCGACCTGGCGGAGAAGAACGACGTCATCGAGGACGAGGAGCGCCGGATGGTGCACTCGGTCTTCGAGCTGGGCGACACCATCGTCCGCGAGGTGATGGTGCCGCGCACCGACCTGGTGATGATCGAGCGGCACAAGACCGTGCGGCAGGCGCTGACCCTGGCGCTGCGCTCGGGCTTCTCGCGGATCCCGGTGGTCGGCGACAACGAGGACGACGTGGTCGGCATCGTCTACCTCAAGGACCTGGTGCGCCGCACCCACATCAACCGGGACTCGGAGTCCGACGAGGTCGGCGCGGTGCTGCGGCCGGCGGTGTTCGTCCCGGACTCCAAGCCGGCCGCCGACCTGCTGCGCGAGATGCAGAAGATGCGCTCGCACGTGGCGATCGTGATCGACGAGTACGGCGGCACGGCCGGCCTGGTCACCATCGAGGACATCCTGGAGGAGATCGTCGGCGAGATCACCGACGAGTACGACCGGGAGATCGCCCCGGTGGAGGACCTCGGGGACGGCTCCTACCGGATCACCGCCCGGCTGCTGGTGGAGGACCTCGGCGAGCTGTTCGGGATCGAGCTGGAGGACGAGGACGTCGAGACGGTCGGCGGCCTGCTGGCCAAGCACCTGGGCCGGGTGCCGATCCCCGGCTCGTCCTGCGACATCCCGCTGCCGGAGGAGGTCCCGGGCGGTCTGACCGCCATCCGGCTGACCGCGGAGAGCTCGGCCGGGCGCCGCAACCGGATCGGCTCCGTCGTCGCCGCCCCCGTCCACGCCGGGCCGGACGCCGCCCCGGAGGGCGGCGAGTAGCGTTCGGGTGCGTCCGGGGCGACGATGGGAGGCATGACTCACCAACTTCGCGCGGAGTACGGCCCGCAGGGGAGCGCGGGCGGGGTGAAGGTCTGGCACGTCGTGCGGGAGGGGGATCCGGCCACCGCGCTGTGCGGCCGGACCATCCCCGCCGAGGCGCAGACCCGGCCGGAGCAGGAGTGGGGGACCGGGCTCCGGGGCTGCCAGCAGTGCGGCTCGCTGTACATGCACGAGGTGCCGCACATGGAGGGGAGCCACCCCTACAGCTAGCTGCACCCGGGTGCAGGGCAAGGCGCTACGGCCACCTCGGAGGTCGCCATGAAGCTGCAAGACGAACTGCCCGTCGACCACAAGCTGCTGCTGGTCTGGCGGATCGGGGCGGGGCTCGGCGGGGTCTTCCTGATCGTGTTCGGCTGCCTGGGGCTGGCCGACCACCCGGGCTTCCTGTCCACCGAAGGCAACGAGATCGCCGGGATGTCCACCAACGGCGCGCTGAGCATCCTGTCCATCGTGGTGGGCGGGATCCTGGTGATCGGCGCGTTCATCGGCGGGAACTTCGCCGCCAACCTGAACATGGCGGCCGGGGTGCTGTTCATCCTGTCCGGGTTCTACGGGCTGACGGTGCTCGAACGGCCGGACGCCAACCTCCTGAACTTCGGCATCCACAACGTGATCTTCGCGTTCGCCTTCGGCGTGGTGATCACCGCGTTCGGGATGTACGGGCGGGTCAGCAGCCACCTGCCGCACGACAACCCGTACTGGCGCAAGCGCGCGGATGAGGAGCAGGAGCTGCCCGCCGGTCCCAAGACCTTCGTGAAGGTGATGCGGCCCGGGCCGCCCAACCCGATCGGGCACTGACCGGCTCCGTCACCGGGGCCTATGCTCCTGGGCATGAGTGACATCGTCGAGCTGGACCCCGAGGACAAGAAGATCATCACCCTGGCCCGCTCCGCCCGCGCCCGCAACGGCGTCGCGGAGGGGGCCGCGGTGCGTGACGAGACCGGCCGCACCTATGTGGCCGGCACGGTCGCGCTGGAGTCGCTGCGGCTGAGCGCGGTGCAGACGGCGGTGGCGATGGCGGTGGCCAGCGGCGCGAAGTCGCTGGAGGCGGCGGCCGTGGTGACCGAGGCCGAGCAGCCCTCGCCGGCCGACCTGGCGGCGGTGCGCGACCTCGGCGGCGCGGGCACCCCGCTGCTGCTGGCCGGCCCGGACGGCACGCTGCGGGTCGCGGCCGAGGCCCGCTGAGCGTCCGGGAGGCGCGCGCTCCGCACGGTGCCCGGGGTTCCCGCCCCGGGCGCCGGCGCGTTCCGGGACCCCTGGAATCGGCGGATAATCTCACCGGGGACGGGCGGGGAATCTGCGCGGGGAACCGGCGCGGTGAGGGGGCTGGGCGATGGGGCCGTACGCGTTCTTCGCGGGGCTGCTGCTGGGTGTGATGGGCATGGGCAAGTGGCAGGAGACCGGCTCGCCGTTCTGGCTCTGGGGCTCGGTCTCCTTCCTGCTGCTGGTGCTCGGCTGGGGCCTCGGCGCGCTGTTCGGCGGCCGGAAGTGACCGCTCGGACGGGCGGTGTCCGCCCCGCCGGGGGTGATCAGGGAGAATGGAGCCCATGAATGCCCCTTCCTCCTCGTACCGCTCCGGCTTCGCGTGCTTCGTCGGCCGGCCCAACGCGGGCAAGTCGACCCTGACCAACGCTCTGGTGGGGACGAAGGTCGCGATCACCTCCGACCGCCCGCAGACCACCCGGCACACCGTCCGCGGCATCGTGCACCGCCCGGACGCCCAGCTGGTGCTGGTGGACACCCCCGGCCTGCACAAGCCGCGCACCCTGCTCGGCGAGCGCCTCAACGACCTGGTCCGCTCCACCTGGGCCGAGGTCGACGTGATCGGCTTCTGCCTGCCCGCCGACCAGAAGCTCGGCCCCGGCGACAAGTTCATCGCCAAGGAACTCGCCGAGATCAAGAAGACCCCCAAGGTGGCCATCGTCACCAAGACCGACCTGGTCGACTCCAAGCGGCTGGCCGAGCAGCTGATCGCCGTCCATCAGCTCGGCGCCGAGCTGGGCATCGAGTGGGCCGAGATCATCCCGGTCTCGGCCGTCGGCGACAAGCAGGTGGAGCTGGTCGGCGAGCTGATCAGCAAGCTGCTGCCGGAGGGCATGCCGCTCTATCCGGACGGCGACCTCACCGACGAGCCCGAGCAGATCATGGTGGCCGAGCTGATCCGCGAGGCCGCGCTGGAGGGCGTGCGCGACGAGCTGCCGCACTCGCTGGCCGTCGTGGTCGAGGAGATGCTGCCGCGGGAGGGCCGCCCGGCCGACCGGCCGCTGCTCGACATCCACGCCAACGTCTACATCGAGCGGCAGAGCCAGAAGGCGATCGTGATCGGGGCCAAGGGCGCCCGGCTCAAGCACGTCGGCACCACCGCCCGCAAGCACATCGAGGCGCTGCTCGGCACCCCGGTCTTCCTGGACCTGCACGTCAAGGTCGCCAAGGACTGGCAGCGGGACCCGAAGCAGCTGCGCAAGCTCGGGTTCTGACCGCGTCCGACGACCACGACGTCCGAACACGGCGGGGGAGCCCGGCATGAAGCTGCACACCCACGAGTGGGGCACCGGCGAGCGGATCGCGCTGCTGGTCCACGGGATCATGTCCGACCACCGCACCTGGCGGTCGGTCGGCCCGGCGCTCGCCGAGCGCGGCTACCGGGTGATCGCCGTCGACCTGCGCGGCCACGGCGCCAGCCCGCGCGGCGAGGGCTCCACCGCGGTGGAGCGCTACGCCCCCGAGCGCTACGCCGACGACCTGGTCGACACCCTGCCGCGGGGTGCCGACCTGGCCATCGGCCACTCGCTGGGCGGGCTGACCCTGCTGCACGCCGTCGGGCGGCTGCGCCCGGCCCGGGTGGTCTACTCCGACCCGGCCTGGAGGTTCGCCCAGCCGGGCCTCTTCGACCCGGCGGTCTTCGTCCGGTTCAAGGAGGCCACCCGGGAGCAGATCACCGCGGTCAACCCGCGCTGGGACGCCGCCGACGTGGACGTCGAGCTGGCCACCCTGGCGCTGTGGGACCCGGAGACCGCGTTCGCGCTCTCCGCGCTGCACGGCCGGGCCACGCTGCCCGGCGCCCCGGCCGTGCCCTCGCTGGTGCAGCTCGCCGACAACAGCTGGCTGGTCGGGCCCGAGGACGCCGAGGCCCTGCGCGGTCTCGGCTACCGGCTGCGCACGGTGGCCGGGGCCGGCCACACCATCCACCGGGACGACCTCCCGGGCTTCCTGGCCTCCCTCGACGGCTGGCTGTGACCCGCCGGGCGGGGGTCCGGAGGCGGACCCTAGGCGCCTTCGCGCAGGACGAGGGAGACCAGCTCGCGCTGGGACTCGGTGAGCTTCGGGTCCGCGCAGTGCACCGTCCGGCCGTCGACGGTGATCTCGTAGTGGAAGCCGTCCGGCACCCCGTAGGAGGGCGTGCGCAGCCCGCCCGCGACGGCCTCGCGGGCGAGCGCGTGCACGTGCGGGGCGTCCACCCGCTCGGTGGTGTCGAGCTCCGCGCGGCGGACGTGTCCCGCGAGGCCGCCGGTCCGGGTCACCTGGATACGCATGGTGTCCATGGTGCTACCCAGCGATGGCGTTTGCCGGGGTTTTCCCGGACCTTGACTTAAGCGCGACTCAAGTCGGGCTGATGCCGACCTTCGCCCAGGACGCGGTGACCGTGTCGGCCACCTCGGGCTCCGGGTAGCGGGCCTTGGCGGCGGCCACGGTGGCCCGGGCGAAGGCGGTGAAGCCGGCGTCGGAGGGCAGCCGCCGGCCGGTCAGCGCGTCGTACCAGATCCGGCCCGCGCGCTCCCAGGCCGGTCCGCCGAGCGCGGTGGCGAGCAGGTAGAAGGCGTGGTTGGGGATGCCCGAGTTGATGTGCACCCCGCCGTTGTCCCGGCCGGTGCGCACGTAGTCGCGCATGTGGGCGGGCTGCGGGTCCTTGCCCAGCCGCGGGTCGTCGTAGGCGGTGCCGGGCGCCCTCATCGAGCGCAGTGCGACCCCCTGCACGCCGGGGGCGAGCAGTCCGGCGCCGATCAGCCAGTCCGCGGCGGCGGCGTCCTGTTGCAGCGCGTACTGCTTGACCAGCGAGCCGAAGACGTCGGAGACCGACTCGTTGAGCGCGCCGGGCTGGTCGCGGTACTCCAGGCCGGCGGTGAACTGGGTGACGCCGTGGGCCAGTTCGTGGCCGATGACGTCGATGCAGACGGTGAAGTCGCCGAACACCTCGCCGTCGCCGTCGCCGAAGACCATCCGCTCGCCGTCCCAGAAGGCGTTGTCGTAGTCCTGGCCGTAGTGGACGGTGGCGTCCAGCCGCAGGCCCCGGTCGTCGATGGAGTGCCGCCCGTAGACGGCGGAGAACAGCGTCCAGGTCGCGCCGAGGCCGTCGTAGGCGTGGTTGACGGACTGGTCGGGCAGGGGGCCCTCGCCCTCCCGGCGGACGGTGCGGCCGGGCAGCCGTTCGCGGTGGCCGGCGTCGGAGATCACCCGTTCCAGGCGGTCGGCGGCCCGTTCGGCGGCCCGTTCGGGGAGGACGGCGGTGAGCCGCGCGGCCCGGTGCGCGGCGTCGAGGGCGAGGGAGCGGGCGGCGGGCTCGTGACCGTCCTCGGCGAGGCGGTCCAGGACGTACGGCGGAACGATCGCGCAGAGCGTCGGTTCGGCTGTCATGTGGCCCAGCGTGAGGCATCGATGACGTGTTGTCACCGGCGCGGACAGGATTGCGCGCCGCCCGGCCGCCGCCGCGCGCCGTCTCAAGGACTGGGAAGATCAACCGCCCCGCTTCGGGCTCGCGCGGTGCTTTGTTAGGCTGGTTCGCATCATGCGCTACGGCCTGCTTCTTCTTAGCTGCCGCGTCGAGGGCCTGTAGTCCACCAAGGGCCGGCCCCCTCGCCGCGGGGACTGTGCTGCGCGCTGGATTTCGGGCGACCCGCCGAGGGGTCGCGAGCGGCAGCAGGCCGGCCGAGTCGGGTGAGGACACCGCCCCGACCAGCCCGCATCACGCACCACAGGAAGCCGAGACTCACCTCCATGACCGAGCAGAGTTCCGCCGTGCCCGTTCCCGCCGCCCGCGCGTTCGCCGGCCGCCCCACCCCGATCACCGCCGGCTCGGTACGCCAGCGGCCGTCCGGCATGCGGCACGGCCGCTACCTGCCCTTCGGCACCGTCGACCTGCCGGACCGCACCTGGCCGTCGAAGGTGATCACCAAGGCCCCGCGCTGGCTCTCCACCGACCTGCGGGACGGCAACCAGGCGCTGATCGACCCGATGTCCCCGGCGCGCAAGCGCAAGATGTTCGACCTGCTGGTCGCGATGGGTTACAAGGAGATCGAGGTCGGCTTCCCCTCCTCCGGGGCCACCGACCACGCCTTCGTGCGCTCGCTGATCGAGGAGGGGGCGATCCCGGAGGACGTCACCATCTCGGTGCTGACCCAGGCGCGCGAGGAGCTGATCGAGAAGACGGTCGAGTCGCTGGTCGGCGCGCCGCGCGCGACCGTGCACCTGTACAACGCGACCGCGCCGCTGTTCCGCCGGGTGGTGTTCCGCAACGACCGGGAGGCCACCAAGGCGATCGCCGTCGACGGCACCCGGCTGGTGATGGAGTACGCCGAGAAGCTGCTGGGCGAGGAGACCGTCTTCGGCTACCAGTACTCGCCGGAGATCTTCGTCGACACCGAGCTGGACTTCGCGCTGGAGGTCTGCGAGGCGGTCATGGACGTCTGGCAGCCCGGCGAGGGCCGCGAGATCATCCTGAACCTGCCGGCCACCATCGAGCGGGCCACCCCGAACGTCCAGGCCGACCAGTTCGAGTGGATGTCGCGCCACCTGTCGCGCCGCGAGTTCGTCTGTCTGTCGGCGCACCCGCACAACGACCGGGGCACCGCCGTCGCCTCCGCCGAACTGGCCCACATGGCCGGTGCCGACCGGATCGAGGGCTGCCTGTTCGGGCAGGGCGAGCGGACCGGCAACGTCGACCTGGTGACGCTGGGCATGAACCTGTTCTCGCAGGGCGTCGACCCGCAGATCGACTTCTCCGACATCGACGAGGTGCGCCGCACCGCCGAGTACTGCAACCAGATGGAGGTGCACCCGCGTCACCCGTACGCCGGTGACCTGGTGTACACCTCCTTCTCCGGCTCCCACCAGGACGCCATCAAGAAGGGCTTCGACGTCCTGGCGGCGGACGCGGCCGCGGCGGGCGTGCCGGTCGAGGAGCACACCTGGGGCGTGCCGTACCTGCCGATCGACCCGAAGGACGTCGGCCGCACCTACGAGGCGGTCATCCGGGTCAACAGCCAGTCCGGCAAGGGCGGCGTGGCGTACGTGCTGAAGAACGACCACAAGCTGGACCTGCCGCGCCGGATGCAGATCGAGTTCTCCCGGATCATCCAGGCCAAGACCGACGCCGAGGGCGGCGAGGTCACCCCGGCCGAGATCTGGCGGGTCTTCGAGGACGAGTACCTGCCCACCCCGGCGAACCCGTGGGGCCGGATCTCGCTGAGCGGCTCGCGCACCCTGACCACCGAGGACGGCCGGGACGCGCTGACGGCCGAGGCCGTGCTGGACGGCACGCCGGTCACCCTGGCCGGTACCGGCAACGGCCCGGTCTCGGCGTTCGCCGACGCGCTGGCGCAGATCGGTGTGGACGTACGGGTGCTGGACTACGCGGAGCACGCGCTGAGCGAGGGCGGCGACGCCCAGGCCGCCGCGTACGTCGAGTGCGCGGTGGACGGCCGGGTGCTGTGGGGCGTCGGGATCGACGGCAACACCGTGCTGGCCTCGCTGAAGGCGATGATCAGCGCCGTCAACCGGGCGCAGCGCGGCTAGTTCGTGCGAGTGGTCGTGGCCGGGCCGTCCCGTTCGGGGCGGCCCGGTGGCGTTCCCGGGCCGGGCCGGGCGGTCCCCGGGACCGGGGCGCGGCCGCTGTGTCCTGCGCCACATTTTTTCGGTGATCGGGCCGTTCGAAGTACTGACACGTGTCGGCAACCGTGGCAACATCGTCCCACCGGAAAGCCGGGTCGGTGGGACGGCCCGGTGGCCGGTCGCGTGACCTGCCCATTGTTGTGCAGGCCGCCTGCCATGTCTGGGGAGTGGCGCCGTGACAGGGATGTGGGGTGTTCGCCCGCGGTGGCGGACTGACGTTCTCGGTGACTTCTTCTGTCCAGGCTGCGGCGGGGACCGCAACTACCGCCGGCAGCACGGCCGGCGGTGGCTGCGGCTGCTGGGGACCCCGGTGCTTCCGCTCGGCCCGGTGATCGGCAGCGTGCAGTGCACCAGCTGCCACGGCCGGTTCGGGGTGGAGAGCCTGGAGCAGCCCACCTGCGTCCGCCTGGGCGGGATGCTGCGCGACGCGCAGTACACCGTCGCGCTGGCCCTGCTGGCCGCCGGCGGCACCGCGCACCGCGCGGCCCGCGAGGCGGCCTGCGCGGCGGTCCGCGACGCCGGGTTCGAGGACTGCGGCGAGGCCCAGGTGCTGGCCGCGCTGGCGGCGCTGTCCGGGCTCGGCGGCGAGCTGTACGACGCGCACGGCATGGCCGGCGGGCTGGCCGTGGAGCTGCACGCGGTGCTCGAACCGCTGGCCCCGCACCTGGCCCAGCCAGGCCGGGAGCGGCTGCTGCTGCAGGGCGCGGCGATCGCCCTGGCCGACGGCCGGTACCGGCCGCAGGAGCGGGAGGCGCTGGACGCCGTCGGGCGCTGCCTGGACCTGCCGCAGGCACGGGTGGGGGCGCTGCTGGAGGCGGCGACCCGCACGCCCTACTAGGCCCCTGTCGCACCTGGGGCTCCCTCTCCTCTTCCCTCCGACCCCCACAAAACCGGGCCCACCCCCCTCCGGGCCCGCCGTGACCCGCACCGTTCGGCGATCCCCCACGGCCCGGTGCGGGCACACGGCTGTCCGTGACCGGGGGACGGCTGGGGGACAATGGGGGGATGTCCGCACTGTTCGAGGTCCGCCGCGGCGAGGCGGGCGCATGAGCCTCTTCCGGGACGACGGCGTGGTGCTCCGGGCGCAGAAGCTCGGTGAGGCCGACCGGATCATCACCCTGCTCACCCGCCACCACGGCAAGGTGCGCGCGGTGGCGCGCGGGGTGCGCAAGACCAAGTCGAAGTTCGGGGCGCGGCTGGAGCCGTTCTCGCACGTGGACGTGCAGTTCTTCAGCCGCGGGAGTGAGCTGCTCGGGCGCGGGCTGCCGCTGTGCACCCAGGTGGAGACGATCGCCCCGTACGGCGGCTCGATCGTCACCGACTACGGCCGCTACACCGCCGGCACGGCCATGCTGGAGACGGCGGAACGGTTCGCCGAGAACGAGGGCCAGCCGGCCGTCCAGCAGTACCTGCTGCTGGTCGGCGGTCTGCGCACGCTGGCGGCCGGGCAGCACGAATCGCACCTGGTGCTGGACGCCTTCCTGCTGCGTTCGCTCGCCGTCAACGGGTACGGCGCGAGCTTCGACGACTGCGCCAAGTGCGGCATGGAGGGCCCCAACCGGTTCTTCTCGCTCCCGGCCGGCGGGGTCCTGTGCCCGGACTGCCGGGTCCCCGGATGTGCCGTACCCTCCCCTGAGACACTGGTACTGCTCGGGGCGCTGCTGTCAGGGGACTGGCAGACGGCCGACGCCTGCGAGCCGAGGTACTGGCGGGAGGGCAGCGGCCTGGTCGCGGCCTATCTGCAGTGGCACCTGGAGCGGGGTATCCGCTCGATGAGATACGTGGAGAAGTGAGCACATGGCAGCGCGACGGCTCTTCGGCGGCGGCAAGCAGAGGGAGTACCTCCCCCCGACCCCGCATCCCAGCGGTGCCCGGCCCCCGAAGATCCCCGGCGAGCTGGTCCCCAACCACGTCGCGATCGTCATGGACGGCAACGGCCGCTGGGCGAAGGAGCGCGGGCTGCCGCGCACCGAGGGCCACAAGGTCGGCGAGGGCGTCGTGCTGGACGTGCTGAAGGGCGCCATCGAGCTGGGCGTGAAGAACATCTCGCTGTACGCGTTCTCCACCGAGAACTGGAAGCGCTCACCCGACGAGGTGAAGTTCCTGATGAACTTCAACCGGGACGTCATCCACCGCCGCCGCGACGAGATGGACGCGATGGGCGTGCGGGTGCGCTGGGCGGGCCGGATGCCCAAGCTGTGGAAGAGCGTCGTCCAGGAGCTCCAGGTCGCCGAGGAGCAGACCAGGGACAACGACGCCGTCACGCTGTACATGTGTGTCAACTACGGCGGGCGGGCCGAGATCGCGGACGCCGCGGCGGCCATCGCGGCCGATGTGGCGGCGGGCCGGCTGGACCCGAAGAAGGTCAACGAGAAGACCCTCGCCAAGTACCTGTACCACCCGGACATGCCGGACGTGGACCTCTTCCTGCGCCCCAGCGGCGAGCAGCGGACGTCCAACTTCCTGCTCTGGCAGTCGGCGTACGCGGAGTTCGTGTTCCAGGACGTGCTCTGGCCGGACTTCGACCGCCGTGACCTCTGGCGGGCCTGCGAGCAGTTCGCGATGCGCGACCGCCGGTTCGGCGGGGCGATCCCGAACGAGGTGCCGGCCGAGCTGGCCGCCGAGGTGCCGGCGCAGCGCTGATCGCGCCTGCGCGTGTGCGCGAGGGCCCGCGGGAGATGACTCCCGCGGGCCCTCGTGTCGTTCGCGGTGCGGTGCCGTTCGCGGTGCGGTTCAGCCGAGCTTGGCGCACTCCGCGCAGGTGCCGAAGATCTCCAGGGTGTGCGCGATGTCGCTGAACCCGTGCTCGGCGGCGACCGAGTTGGCCCAGCGCTCGACGGCCGGTCCCTCGACCTCGACGGTGGCGCCGCACTGGCGGCAGACCAGGTGGTGGTGGTGCCCGCTGCTGCACCGGCGGTAGACGGCCTCGCCGTCGGCGGTGCGCAGGACGTCCACCTCACCGGCGTCGGCGAGCGACTGGAGCGTCCGGTAGACGGTGGTGAGGCCGACCGAGTCACCCCGGTGCTTCAGCATGTCGTGGAGCTCCTGCGCGCTGCGGAAGTCCTCGATCTCGTCCAGGACCGCCGAGACGGCGGCGCGCTGCCGGGTCGATCGGGCTCGCGGCGACGGGCCTGCGGTGGTCACCGTGGGTCCTCCTGGTGGTGTGGGCGACTGGCACCTCATTGTGCCAGCCCCGCACCGGGCGCCGGAGAGAGCGCGTCGGCCCGGCCCGGGGCGAGCGGGGCGGTGCGCTCCGGGGCGGTGTCGCCGGACTGCTGCGGGTCCGGCAGCCGGACGTCGCAGACCTGCGGTCCGGCTTCCGGGGTGCCGCGGTGGCGGCGCCGGGCGAGCGGTGCGGCGATCGCGCTGAACAGTGCGAAGACCGCGATGGCGAGGAGCACGATGGCCGGGCCGGACGGCACGTCGAGCTGGTAGGAGCCGGTGACGCCGGCCAGGGCGACGATCACACCGACCGCGATCGCGCCGGCCTGGGTGGCGGCGAAGGAGCGGGTGAGCTGCTGGGCGGCCGCCACCGGGACCACCATCAGGGCGCTGACCAGCAGCAGGCCGACCACGCGCATGGCGACGGTGACGGTGACCGCGGCCATCACCGCGAGCAGCAGGTTGAGCAGCCGCACCGGGACGCCGGTGACCTTGGCGAAGTCCTCGTCCTGGCAGATCGCGAAGAGCTGGCGGCGCAGGCCGAGGGTGACGGCGATGACGACGGCGCCGAGCGCGGCGATCGTGGCCAGGTCGGCGGGGGAGACGGTCAGGATGGAGCCCCAGAGGTAGCTCTCCAGCGAACCCGCGCCCGCCTGGGCGGACTTGGAGACCAGCAGCTTGCCGCAGGCCATGCCGCCGTAGAAGAGCATCGCGAGGGCGATGTCGCCGCGCTGGTTGCCGCGCGAGCGGACCAGTTCCATCGTGACGGCGCCGACGACGCAGACCAGGACGGCCGTCCAGACCGGGCTGGTCTGGAAGATGAAGCCGAGGCCGACGCCGGTCATCGCGACGTGGCCCATGCCGTCGCCCATCAGGGCCTGGCGGCGCTGCACCAGGTAGATGCCGACGGCGGGGGCGGTGACGCCGACCAGGACGGCGGCGAGCAGCGCCCGCTGCATGAAGTCGTAGCTGAGCATCTCGGTCATGACAGCAGTCCCCGGATCCGTTCGTGGTCGTGGCCGTGGTCGGCGTGCGGGTGGACGTGGTCGTGGCCGGGCAGGGCGTGCAGGCCGGTGTTGGGCACGGGCGGGCCGTCGTGCGCGACGCAGCCGTCGCGGAGCACCACGGCGCGGTCGATCAGCGGTTCCAGCGGCCCGAGTTCGTGCAGCACCAGCAGGACGGCCGCGCCGCGCGCGACCTCGGCGCGCAGGGTGTCGGCGAGCACCTGCTGGCTGGCGGCGTCCACGCCGGCCATCGGCTCGTCCATGATCAGCAGGTCGGGGGCGCCGGCCAGCGCGCGGGCGATCAGCACCCGCTGCTGCTGGCCGCCGGAGAGGTCGCCGACACCGTCGCGGGCCCGGTCGAGCATGCCGACGGCGGCCAGCGCGCGGTCCACGGCGGCGCGGTCGGCGCGGCGCAGCGGCAGCAGCCGGTGCAGCGGCAGCCGGCCGGTGGCGACGACCTCGCGCACGGTGGCGGGGACGCCGGAGGCGGCGGTGGTGCGCTGCGGGACGTAGCCGATCCGGTGCCAGGCGCGGAACCGGGCGAGCGGGGTGCCGAAGAGTTCCAGGCCGCCGCGCTCCAGCGGGACGGCGCCGGTGACGGCCTTGACGGTGGTGGACTTGCCGGAGCCGTTGGCGCCGAGCAGGGCGACCACCTCGCCGGGGCGGACGGTGAGGTCGACGCCGCGCAGCACCGGGCGCCCGCCGCGGGAGGCGACGGCGTCGTGCAGGCGGACGGCCGGGGGTGTCGGGGGAGTCATGCCGTGGTCCCGTCAGCTGGTGAGGGCGGTGGCGCCGAGGGCGGCCCTGAGGTTGGTCAGGTTCTGCCTCATGACCGACAGGTAGTCGTCCTTCGCCCGGTCCTTGACGCCTTCCAGGGGGTCGAGGACGGCGGTCTTGAGGCCGAGGTCCTTGGCGACGGTCTCGGCGAGCCTGGGGCTGGCCAGGGTCTCGAAGAAGATCGTGGTGACGCCGTTCTCCTTGGCGGCCTTCTGGACGTCGGCGAGGCGGGCCGGGGTGGGCTCGGACTCGGGGTCGACGCCGTTGATGGAGACCTGGGTGAGGCCGTAGGCCTCGGCGAGGTAGCCGAAGGCGGCGTGGCTGGTGACGAAGGTGCGCGTGGTGGCGTCCTTCAGCCCGTCCTTGAACTCCTGGTCCAGGGCGGTGAGTCGGCCGACCAGTTCGTCGGTGTTGCGCCGGTAGTCGTCGGCGTGCGCCGGGTCGGCCTCGGCGAACCCGGCGCCGACGCTCCGGGCCACGGCGGCGTAGCGGGTCGGGTCGAGCCAGATGTGCGGGTCGCCGGCGGCCTCGTCGTGGTGGTGGCCGTCGGCGTGCTCGTCGGCGTGGTCGTGGCCGTCGTCCTCGGTGTGGCCCTCGGAGAGGTGGTGGTCCTCCAGCGGGGCGGCCGCGGTGGCGTCGATCTTCTGCTTGGCGCGGGAGTCGGCGACCGCCTTGTCGACGGTGGGCTGCAGGCCCTTGAGGTAGACGACCGCGTCGGCCTTCTGGACGCGCCCGACCTGCTTGGCGGTGAGTTCGAGGTCGTGCGGCTCGACGCCGGCGGCGGTCAGGCCGGTGACCTTCACGTGCTCGCCGCCGATCTGCGAGGCGAGGAACTCCATCGGGTAGAAGGACGCGACGACGTCAAGCCGGCCGTCCGCGGACCCGGCGCCGCCGCTGCCGCAGGCCGTCAGGGTGAGGGCGGCGGCGAGGGCGGTGGCCGTCAGGGCCAGGACGCTGCGGGCACGTCGTCTGATCATCATGACAACCATTCTCAGATTAGATGGAAATGATTGTCAAATCACTCGGACGGGTGAACGGGCGGTGACGGTGAGTGGGCCGGTACCGGCGATACCGATTTGAACCCCGTACCCATATGGCCGGTAACCTGAGGTATTCGGGTACGCGCAACCAGCCGTGCCCTGACCGTGCCGTACGTACTGAAGAGAGCACTGTGGCAGCCGACAAGATCGAGACGATCGTCAGCCTGAGCAAGCGCCGTGGCTTCGTCTACCCCTGCAGCGAGATCTACGGCGGCACGCGTGCCGCCTGGGACTACGGACCGCTGGGCGTCGAGCTCAAGGAGAACATCAAGCGCCAGTGGTGGCGCGCGATGGTCCAGGCCCGCGAGGACGTCGTCGGACTCGACTCGTCGGTGATCCTGGCCCGCGAGGTCTGGGAGGCGTCCGGCCACGTCCAGACCTTCAACGACCCGCTGACCGAGTGCCTCTCCTGCCACAAGCGCCACCGGGCCGACCACCTGGAGGAGAAGTACGAGGCCAAGCACGGCTTCCCGCCGCCGAACGGCCTGCAGGACATCAACTGTCCCGACTGCGGCACCAAGGGCCAGTTCACCGAGCCCAAGGACTTCTCGGGCATGCTGAAGACCCACCTCGGCGTCACCGAGGAGGCGAGCGGCCTGGCCTACCTGCGCCCGGAGACCGCCCAGGGCATCTTCACCAACTTCAAGGCCGTCCAGACCACCTCGCGCAAGAAGCCGCCGTTCGGCATCGCCCAGGTCGGCAAGAGCTTCCGCAACGAGATCACCCCCGGCAACTTCATCTTCCGGACCCGCGAGTTCGAGCAGATGGAGATGGAGTTCTTCGTCAAGCCGGGCGAGGACGAGCAGTGGCACGAGTACTGGCTGCAGCAGCGCTGGGACTGGTACGTCGGCCTCGGCCTGCGCACCGAGAACATGCGCCTGTTCGAGCACCCGAAGGAGAAGCTCTCCCACTACGCCAAGCGCACGGTGGACATCGAGTACCGCTTCAACTTCGGCGGCAGTGAGTTCTCCGAGCTGGAGGGCATCGCCAACCGCACCGACTACGACCTGTCGGTGCACAGCGAGGCCTCCGGCCAGGACCTCAAGTACTTCGACCAGGAGTCCGGCGAGCGGTACTTCCCGTACGTCATCGAGCCGGCGGCCGGTCTCAACCGCGCCCTGCTCGCCTTCCTGCTCGACGCCTACTTCGAGGACGAGGCGCCCAACGCCAAGGGCGTCATGGAGAAGCGCGTCGGCATGCGTCTGGACCCGCGCCTGGCGCCGGTCAAGGTCGCGGTGCTGCCGCTGTCGCGCAACGCCGACCTCTCGCCGAAGGCCCGCGGCCTGGCCGCCGACCTGCGCACCGCGTGGAACGTCGAGTTCGACGACGCCGGCGCCATCGGCAAGCGCTACCGCCGCCAGGACGAGATCGGCACGCCGTTCTGCGTGACGGTCGACTTCGACACCCTGGAGGACAACGCGGTGACCGTGCGCGAGCGCGACACCATGACGCAGGAGCGCGTCTCGCTCGACCAGGTGAAGTCCTACCTGGCGGCGCGCCTCATCGGCTGCTGACGTCCGTCCGCCCGCGCGGAGCCCCCGTCGCCCTTCCGAGGGCGGTCGGGGGCTCCGTGCTTGGTGCCCGGTGCCCGGTGCTCCGCGTCCGCGCCTACCGGCGGCCCCAGCGGGAGCGCGGGCGGCTGGCCGGGGTGGCCGGCAGGCCGGCCGTGCGCAGGGCGGCGAGCGTGGTGCGGTGGCGCGCGGGGTCGTCGAGCAGCGGCGTGAGCAGCGCCTCGTACAGGTCCGGGCGGCCGGCCAGCGCGGCGGCCAGCCGGACCAGTTCGGCCGGCGGACGCAGCGCCGCCAGCTCGCCCAGCAGCAGGGTGGGCAGCGGCGGGGCCATGGTGACGGCGAGCGCGGCGAGGTCGCCGGTGGGCCGGCCGGCCGCCTGGCGCAGCAGGGTCCGGGCGTCGGCGGCGCGGTCCGCCCGGTAGAGCCCGGTGGCCAGCGCGGCCAGCTCGGCGGTCGGCGCGGAGCCCCACTCCCAGAGCAGGGTGGCGCCGTCGGCGTGCTGACCCGCCCGCTCCAGGGCGTCCAGCAGGGCGGGCAGGGTGGCGGCCGGGCAGGAGCGCAGCGCGTGGAAGAGGTCGCCGGCCTCCTCGGCGAGCCCCGCCTGGCGGAGTTCGGCGAGGGTGGTGGCGGCGTGCTGGGGTCCGGCGTGGACGGCGCTGCGGACCAGCTGGACGGAGGCGCCGGTCGGTCCGCGCCGGGCGAGCAGGGCGGCCAGTTGGGCCGTGTCGTGCGGGGTGAGGTGCTCGGCGCCCTGGTCCAGGATGCCGGCGGCCTCGTCCGGGGAGGCCCGGCGGTACAGGGTCGTGATGCGCTCGGCGAGGGCGGCCAGTTCGCCGGGGGAGCGGCGCCGGGGCGGGGCGGGGGGCGCCTGCGGCTCGGCGGCGGCCCGCCCGTCGTCCTGCGCGCCGCCGGAGCCGGCCTCGCTCCCGTGCGTGCTCCCGTGCGTGCCGCCGGTCGCGTCGACGGGTCCGCCGGCGCGCGTATCGGCGTAGGTGTCGCCGGGCGTGCCCGCGGACGGGTCGGCGGACGCGGCGGCGGACCGGCCGGCGAAGGCGTCGGCGGGCGTCGCGAGGGGGGTGTCGAAGGGAGCGCCGAGGGGCGTGTCGACGGGCTGGCGCGGGATCCAGCGGCGGGGGGACGGCTGGCGCAACTGCTCCTCCAGCGCCTTCAGCCGGTCGCTGAGCTCCAGGCAGCGGGCGCCCAGCCCCTCGCGCAGCGTCCGCGCCTGGGTCAGCTGCCGCAGCAGCTCCCCGTCCGGGTGCTGCCGTTCGGGCAGCGCCCGCAGGGCCTCGGCGAGCCGCCGCTCACGCTGTCCCGCGTACTGCCGGGCGCGGAGCAACTCGTCCAGCTGCGCCCTGAGTTCGAGAGCCGCCTGCTCGCCCTCGCCGCCGCCCGGGTCCGCGCCGAGGGGCCGTTCCGTGTGCCGTGTACGCATGATCACCGCAACCTGTCCATCGTGACCCTGACGGCCAGACATCCTCGCGTCGAAATACGGCGACGGCGTTACGGGAGTACGTCCACTGGCTTGCGAGTGGTGTCCGGGGGCGCACGGAGTGCGCGAGTGGTGGGCGACCCGGCGCACGCGCCCCGCGGGAGCGCCGTCCCGCGGGAGGCGCCGGCGGCGCTCACCCGGCGGCGGCTGCCGCCAGCCGGGTGCGGGCCTCCATGAGGGCGAAGCCGAGCAGGTTCTCGCCGCGCCATTCGGCCGGGCGCGGGGCGCGCTCGTCGTCGGCGCCGAGGCCGATGCCCCAGATCCGGTCCAGCGGGCTGGCCTCCACCAGGACCCGCTGACGCGTCGACAGCAGGTATCCGCGCAGCTCCTCGTGGCCGCCGAACTTGGCGACATTGCCCCGGACGACCAGTTCGAACCGTCCGGCGGTCCAGGCCGCGTCGTCGAAGTTCCGGACCTGGCGGCCCAGCTTCTTCGCCTCGCCGGGGCTCGCCGCCGCGAGGATCCGGGCGAGCGTCCGCTCGTCCCCGAACATCCGGGCCTTGCCCGCCATCATCCAGTGCTCGGCGGTCGCGTACCCGACGCCGTCGACGGTGAACGGGTGCCCGGGCCACCACTGGCTCAGCACCCCGGGCCCGAGCGAGCCGTCCCGCTGCTCCTGGTGGCCCCAGAACATCAGCCACTTGGGCTCCGCCCCGGCCGCCACGGCGGCGGTCAGCGCGGCGCGGTCGCGGGTGTCGACGGGGTCGGTCGTGCGTTCGTCGCTCATATCGTCATGCTGACACGAAGGGGTCCGGTGCGGCCAATGGGTTATTTCTCCGCCCGGCGCCGCGGGGTGACGAACGTTCGTGAGAGGGAGATGAGCGAATGTGACATATTATTCGACCTGGTCGAATCCGGACGTAACGTCATGATTCGTCCGGGAGGGCCCCCTCACCCTCCCGTACCCTCGAACATCTCCTGGAGTCCCCCGTGAGAGACCGCACGCCACCCGCCACGCGCGGAGAACGCCCGGCATCCGGAAGCCGGGTCCGCCGTCTGCCCAGTCGCGCGGTGCTCGGTGCCCTCGCCGCCTCGGCGCTGGCGCTCGCCCCCTCCGCGCCGCTCGCCGCCCCGTCGGCGTCCACCTCGCCGTCGGCTCCGTCGGCCTCGTCCTCATCGGGCAAGGCCCAGGCTCCGGCGGGCAAGGCCGGCAAGGCGGTTCGCGGTCTCGGGACCCAGCGGCCGATCGGCCCGGACCCGGTGCTCGACCTGCTGGCGCACGGCAACCTCACGATGGCGTCGAACTCGGTGCTGACCTGTGACGACAGCGACGGCTCGGTCTGCAACGACACCGAGGGCACCAACAACGGCCGCACCAAGTACGTCAAGACCGACCCGAACGCGCCCGGCGACAACGCGTCCTCCGCGCAGCTGGTGATCCCGGCCGGCGCCCAGGTGCTGTCGGCCCGCCTGTACTGGCAGTTCAACCCGACCAACACCAGCACCGCCGGCGGCACCTCCGGGGACATCAACACCGGCAACCTGGTGTCCTGGAAGGTCCCGGGCAGCTCCTCCTACGAGCAGCTCACCGCCGACACCTACGACTGGTTCGACCAGCAGGTCGGCGGCAACCCGCCGGAGCCGCTGCTGGCCGGTGCGGGCGTGAAGGACGTCACCGCCCAGGTGAAGGCCGCCGGTCCGGGCAGCTACACCGTCGCCGACATCCAGGCGTGCGCCGGACGCTCCTCCGCGCAGAACTTCGGCGGCAACAACGTGGGCTGCTGGGGCGGCTGGTCACTGGTGGTCGCCTACGAGGACCAGGCGGAGCCGCTGCGCTACCTCCAGGTCTGGGACGGCTTCCAGCTGCTGCGCAGCCCCGACAACCTGGCGACGCTCACCCTCGCCGGCATCCGCACACCCGCCACCGCCCCGCCGGCCACCATGGGTGTCACCGTCGGCGACGGCGACGTGCCGATCCAGGGCGACCAGCTGCTGGTCGGCTCCTCGACCGACAACCTGACGCTGCTGCCGATGCCCAACCCGTTCGGCGGCGTCACCACCGACAACGCCTTCACCAGCCGGATCGACCACGTCGCGGCGGACGGCACCGGCACCAACATCACCACCCGGGACCCCGCGCCGGTCAACAACTACGGCTACGACGCCCGGATGATCGACGTCACCGGCAAGATCCCCGCGGGCAGCACCCAGGCCGTGCTCCGGATCAACGGCGCGGGCGACGCGCTGCACCCGCAGGCGGTCTGGCTCGCCGTCGACGCCCTCGAACCGGACCTGCAGATCACCAAGGCCAACAACCCGGCCGGCTCCACCACGGACAACCCGCCCGGGCTCGTCGACCCCGGCGCCGAGATCACCTACTCCTTCGCCATCGCCAACCGGCACTCGGACGGCAGCACCGCCGACCTGGACACCGCCACCGGCGTCACCCTGACCGACGTGCTGCCCGCCGGCACCACCTACGTCGAGGGCTCCGGCGCCGGCTGCACCGCCTCCGGGCAGAACGTCACCTGCACCGCCGCCGACCTCGCGCCGGGCGCCGAGGCGACGATCTCCTTCCGGGCCCGGGTCGACGCCGCACTCGCGCCGGGCACCAAGCTCGACAACACCTCGTCCCTCGCCTACCACAGCCCCCAGACCGGCCGTGACCAGCAGCGGACCAGCAACACCGTGCGCAACACCGTCACCGAGCACGCCGGCTACCGGCTCGCCAAGAGCGCCGACAAGGCGCAGGCCCTCCCCGGTGACACCGTCACGTACCACGTGGACATCACCAACACCGGCAACGCGGCGCTCACCGGACTGACCGTCACCGACGACCTGAGCGCCGTCCTCGACGACGCCACGTACAACAACGACGCCACCGCCACCGCCGGCACGCCGTCCTACGCCCAGCCGGTGCTCAGCTGGACCGGCGACCTGGCGGTCGGCGCCGTCGCCCGGGTGACGTACACGGTGAAGGTCAAGGACCCGGCCGCCGGGGACCACACGCTGCGCAACACCGTGGTGTCCGACCGGCCCGGCGGCAACTGCCCGCCCGGGACGACGGCGGGGGAGTGCACGGCCACGGTCACGGTGACCACGTCCTCGCCGTCGCCGACGGCGTCCCCGACCTCCTCCCCGACCGCCACCACCTCCCCGACGCCCGAGCCGACCGGCTCGCCCACGTCGGAGCCCTCGCCCACCGCGACCGGCAGTCACAGCCCGCACCCGTCGCACAGCGGCAAGCCGCACCAGCCCGGCGGTGGCGGCCTCGCCGAGACGGGCAGCCAGGTCGCGCTGATCGGCGGCATCGGTGCCGCCGTCGCCCTCGGCGGCGCGGCCCTCGTCCTCGCCTCGCGCCGTCGGCGCCACCGGCACTGACGTACCGCCCGTGAACTGAAGGCGGCCCCACCGCTGTTGCCGGTGGGGCCGCCTTCCCCGTTCCTCGCCGCTCTGCTCACCGAACGCGGTGAGCACGGCGAACGCGGCGAACGCGGCGAACGCGGCGAACGCGGTGAACGCGGTGAACCTCCCGCCTCGCCGTGACCGCCCGGGGCACGCGGCCTTCTGGTGGGCCACCGCAAGATCGTCTGGTTCACCTGACCACCCACCTGCCGGCCCCACCCGCCCCCAGCCGACCCGCCGCGCCTCGACCGGCTTGCCGGGTGGTCGCCTGACGGAGTGCCGCGCGACGGACGAGCACACGCTGCGGCTTCGAGGGCGCAGTAGGGTGGCGCGCGGCTCCGTCGTCGAGGTCTCCGAGGGGGGTGGGGGCTCGATGGTCATGGACAAGGCGGCCAGGGCCGTGTGGTGGGAGAGTCTGCCGGCCGGGATCCGCGAGGAGATCGACGGGTACGTCCTTCAGGACTCCCTGCTCGGTGCGGTGCATGTGATCACCGACGTCGGTCTCGTTCCGCACGGCATCGGGGTCGGAACCGCGCAGCTGATCGCCAACGACCGCTACCTCCACTACGGCGACCGGATCGCCCGCGAGCCGGAGAGTCCTCTCGACCTGGAGTCGCTGGCCTGTCGGGCGGCCGGGTGCGGCGGCCGCGTCGTGGCGATCGAGGCGATCTGGGACGGTGACACCGTCCGCGACTGGTTCGTGCGGCTGCTGGCCATCACGGCCGACCCCGTGGGCGAGGCCCGGTTGGCCACCGTCCACTGGTCGACGGCCGAGCGCTACCTCGGCGAGGAGGGGGATCACCACCCGCGCCACCCGGCGGCGGTGGCCGCCGAGCGGGCCGGCGGCGCTCTCGCCGCGCACCTGTCGGTTCCCTTCCACTTCGCCGGCCCCGACACCCCCGATGACGAGGCTCCGCGCCGGCGGCCCTGAGGGGCGGCGCGCGGTGACGGCTGGTCCGACCGGGCGCCGGCGGGAGGGCGCGGCGTTGCCCGGCGTCCCGTTCCGCTCCGTCCCGTTCCGGTGTGGGCGGGGGCGGGTGGGGTGAATCCTTTCGGGGGGTGGTCGCCTCTTATGGGTGGCTTCGGTGAGGGCCGGGGCGGAAGAGGAGGCTGTGATGATGGTCTGGGTGGCTGTGGCGGTCGGGGTGGCGCTGGTCGGGGCGTGCAGTGTGACGGTGCTGCGGAAGTGGGGGCGGCGGCGTGGCTGAGGTGGGGGCGTGGCCGGGGAGTTCGGTGGTGGCCGCGGCGCAGGACGGGGACGTGGAGGCGATCGCCGCGCTGGTGTCGGGGGCGCATCCGCACGTCCAGCGGTTCGCGCGGTCGCTGTGCGCCACGCCGGAGGACGCCGAGGACGCGGCGCAGGAGGCGCTGATCATCCTGTACCGCAAGATCGGGATGCTGCGTGCGACCGGGGCGCTGGGCTCCTGGATGTTCCGGATCGTGCGCAACGAGTGCCTGCGGCGGGCTCGCCTGGTGCTACGGGAGCGTTCGGTGGCGGGGGAGGCGCCGTACCGGTCGGCCGAGGAGGAAGTGCTGGGGCGGCTGGAGGCCGGGCGGGTGGCGGAGGCGATCGCCGCGCTGCCGGCGGACCAGCGGCGGGTGCTGATCATGCGCGACGTGCAGGGGCTCAGCGGGCGGATGGTCGCCGATCGGCTGGGGCTGAGCACGGCCGCCATGAAGTCGCGGCTGCACCGGGCCCGGGCGGCGGTCCGCGCCGTCACCACCGCAGGGGAGTGGTGATGGCCGGGGACTCGGGGTACGCCAGCCGGACGCTGGCCGGGCATCTGGCACGCGGCGGGGTGGGATTCGCGGCGTTGCTGGGGGCCTTCGCGCTGCTGCCGTTCGCCGGGCCGGTGGCGTTGCTCCTGCTGCCGGTCGGGCTGCTCGCGTTCCGCGGGTGTCCGACGTGCTGGGTGATCGGGCTGCTGGAGACGGTGTCGCGGGGGCGGCTGCAGCGCGAGTGCGTCGACGGGCGGTGCGAGCTGCGTCCCGGCGGGGCCGAGTAGGACGGTTCCGTCGTGGCCGCCCGACCGGCGGTGGCCACGACGGAACCGGGGACCCGGCCCGGCCGTCAGCCGATGGAACGGGGGAGACGGGTCGTCAGGTAGAAGATGGTGAACGAGCCCAGGAGCTGGATGCCGAGGCAGAGGGCGAGCGCGCGGTCCATGCCGAGGCTCGGCGAGAGGGCCAGGTAGAGGGAGCCCAGGGTGGCGACGCCGAGAGCCAGGCTGGACTGCTGGCTGGTGGCGAGCACACCGCTGCCGACGCCCGCCCGGTCGGCGGGGACCTTGGAGAGGACGACGCGGAACAGCGGGGTGCCGATCAGTCCCTGGCCGATGCCGGCGAGGGCGACGCCCGGAGCCATCCGCAGCGCGGAGAAACCGTCCGGGTCGGCGAGGACGGTGGCGGCCAGGGTGGCGAGGCCGGCGGCCTGGACGGCGGCGCCGGCGGTGAGCACGCGGCTGCCGAACCGGCCGATCAGGCGCGGGCCGGAGAGGGAGGCGGTGAAGTAGCCGACGGCCATCGGGACCAGCGCCCAGCCGGCCGCGACCGGGCCGAGGTGCAGGCCCTGCTGGAGGGCGACCGCGATGACGAACATGAAGCCGCCGAAGCCGCCGAAGTAGGGGAGCGCGATGCCGAGGCCGCGCCGCATCTCGGGGATGCGCAGCAGGCTGGGCGGCACCAGCGGGGTCCCGCCGCGCCGCTCGGCCCGCCGTTCGACCAGGGCGAAGGCGGTGGCGAGCACGGGGAACAGCGCGAGCAGCACCCAGGACCAGAGCGGCCAGCCGGCGGCGCGGCCCTCCATCAGCGGGACCAGGAGGGAGAGCAGCGAGGCGGTGAGCAGCACGGTGCCGGCGGTGTCGATCCTGGCGGCCTGCTCGGCGCGGCTCTCCGGGACGAAGCGCAGCGCGAGGACGAGGGCCAGCAGGGCGAACGGGACGTTCAGCAGGAAGACCGAGCGCCAGCCGCTGCCGAAGAGGTCGGCGGCGACCAGCATGCCGCCGAGCACCTGGCCGATGACCACCGAGATGCCGCCGACCGCGCCGTAGACCGAGAGCGCGCGGCCGCGCCGGGCGCCGTGGGTGGCGGCGGTGATGGTGCCGAGGACCTGAGGGATCAGCAGCGCGGCCGAGGCGCCCTGGGCGGCCCGGGCGGCGACCAGGGACCAGGCGCCGGGGGCGAGCCCGCAGGCGAGCGAGGTCACGGCGAAGGCGGCGGCCCCGGCGACGAAGAGGCGGCGTCGGCCGAAGATGTCGCCCAGCCGTCCGCCGAGGACCAGCAGGACGGCGAAGGCGATGCCGTACCCGGCGGCGACCAGCTCCAGCACGGCGGGGCCGGCGGCGAGGTCGTGGTCGATGGTCGGCAGTGCGACGTTGACGATGAAGAAGTCGAGCATCGGGAGGAAGGCCCCGAGCAGGACGGTGACCAGTCCGGCAGTGCCGAGGGAGGGCGAGGAGGAAGGCGAGGCGGTGGCGGGAGAGGCGGCTGAGGTCGTTGAGGAGGTGGGGGTGAGGGGCTTGGCGGCGGTCAGTTGCTGGGTCACGGTCCTACGATCCGGCTCTCCGCACCCTGGTACCAGAGTGTGCTTATCCAGGTATAAGAAGTACCTGGCAACAGGATGGCGCCTGGCGCATGCTGGTGGCATGAGTCTGACCGCCGTCACGGCGACCACCGGGAAAGCGCCCGCCGATCCGCGGCGGAACCAGTTGGCGGCGTTCCTGCGCAGCCGCCGGGAGCGGATCACCCCCGAGCAGGTGGGGCTCCCGATGACCGGCCGGCGGCGCACGCCGGGGCTGCGCCGCGAGGAGGTGGCGCAGCTCGCGGCCGTCGGGGTCACCTGGTACACGTGGTTGGAGCAGGGGCGCGAGATCCAGGTGTCGGTGCAGGTGCTGGACGCGGTGGCCCGCGCCCTGCTGCTCGACCCGAGCGAGCGGGCCCATCTGTTCACGCTGGCCGGGGCGGAGGACCCGACACCGGTGCGGGAGTGCCTGACCGTCACCCCGAGCATCCGGCTGACGCTGGACCGGATGGCGCCCTACCCGGCCGCGGTGATCAACTCCCGCTACGACGTGCTGGCCCACAACGCGCAGTACACCGGGATCGTCGGGGACCTGGAGGCGCTTCCGCCCGAGGACCGCAATCTGATGTGGCTGGCGTTCACCCCCTCGCGCTTCCGTGACGTGCTGGTGGACCACGAGGACGAGCGCGACGTCATGGTGGCCCGGTTCCGCTCCGGGATGGGCGACCACGGGGGCGAGCCCGCCTGGCGGGCGCTGCTCTGCCGTCTGCGCAAGGCCTCCCCGGTGTTCGACGAGGCCTGGCAGCGGCATGACGTGCTGCGGCCGGGGAACGGGTTGAAGCGTTTCCTGTTGCCGGAGATCGGGCTGCTGCGCTTCGAGTACACCAGCTTCTGGCTGGGCCCGTCCCAGGGCCCGCGGATGGTCGTCTACACCCCGAAGGACGAGGAGACCGCCGCGCTGGTGACGCGGCTGCCCACCCGGCTGCCGTCGGCCGGGGCCATGGCGGGGGCCCCGGCGGCGCCGGTCCGCTGACGGCCGCCCGGCGCGGGCCAGCCCGAGGGCCAGGCAGAGCGCGGCGAGCGGCAGCTCGACGCAGCCCGCCATCATCAGCGCCGCGAGCGTCTCGGCGCCCGGGCCCGCGGTCGCGATGTCGACCAGGGCGTCCGCCGCGAGCAGCAGGGCGACCACGCCGGCGGGTGCGACGGCGGCCGGGCGGCGGTGGCGCAGCACGGCGTCCAGCCGGAGCAGGGCGGCGAACTCGCACAGGTCCAGGACGACCCACGCCGTCTCGCCGGCGGCCGCGAGCACCGCCACCCAGGGCAGCAGCGCGAGGGCGGCGACGGCGGGCACCCGCGAGGCGAACGGGGTGAGCGAGGCGAGCGCGGGGCGGACGGCGGCGTTCACCGGGCGCCCCCGCATTCCGCGTCGAGCGCGCGGGCGGCGCGGACCCTGGTCAGCGGGGACCGCTCGGGCCCGGCCCCGCCGGCCGCCTCGACGAGCACGCCGTCGAAGACGCCCTCGGCCCAGGCGAGCCAGAACTCCCCGGCGACGGCGACCACCTCGCCCACCGCGACCACCGGCGCGGGCCGCCCCGGCAGCCGCAGCAGCCGCCCGCCGGTGAACCCGACGGTGGGCACGGCGCCGCCGTGCGGCAGCCGCCCCCAGGCGAGCCCGTGCCGGGTGCGCCGGCGCCCGCCCGTACCCGCGCCCGGACCGGCCCAGGCGCGGGCGCCGCGCAGCAGACCGCGGCGGAGCCGGGCCGCGACCAGCACGTCCACCAGCTCGCCGTGCTCGTACACCTCCAGCGCCGCCCGCCCGCACCCGCGCCCGCGGCCGGCCGGCACGCTGCGCACCGACCACGGCCCGACCGGGCCGCCGGGCTCGTGGAACCCGCCGAGCACACCGGCGGGCCCGACCGGCAGCCGGCCCTCGGCGCGGGCGGCCGGGGCGGCGGCCGCGCCGTGGCCGGTGCCGCGGTCCGGACGCCCGTGCGGCGGGTTGGCGGAGTGCGATGCAGTGTTCGTCATGCCGTCAAGACTCGCGGCCGCGCGCCGCGTTGTCGGTAGTGCACCGATCCGAATCCGGGGTGTACCCAGCTTCACCATTTCTCGGCAGCCCCCTTCATGGTGACGGTTGATCACCGCGCTCTAGGCTGTCCGCCATGCCCTCCACGACGCCGAACGCCGCGCTCGCCGGGAGCGCCTTCCGGCCCCCGTGGTCGGCGGTGGCCTGGCGGGACACCCGTTTCCTCGCCGCCGGAATCCCGCTCTCCCTGCCCGCCTGGCTGGCCGTCCTCACCCCGAAGGTGACGCTGGTCCTCCTGGGCGCGATCCTGCTCTCCATCCGCCCGCTCACCGTGGCCCAGCGCGGCCGGCTGCGCGCCCTGCGCGGGGTGGACATCCCGCCGCTGCTGCGCCCCGTCGCCACGCCCGCCGGGCTGTTCACCAGGCTGCGCACCGGCGTCAGCTGGCGCCAGGTCGGCTACCACCTGCTGGTCGGCCCGCTGGTCGCCGCCGGCGCGGCGGTCGTCGTCTACGGATGGGGCGCGGCCCTCGTGGCCTCGACGGTCTACGGCTGGGCCTGGCTGATGCCGGCCACCTCCCCGGTCCACCACCAGTGGGCCGAGCTGGACGTCTCGCTCACCGTCGGCGGCCTGCTGCTGCTCGTGGTGCTGCCCTGGGCGGTCCACCTGCTGGCCCGGCTGGACGAGGCGACCGCGGTGCGGATGCTCGGTCCGGGCCGCACCGCCGAGCTGGAGCACCGGATCGAGGAGGTGGTCGAGAGCCGGGCCGGTCTGGTCGACGCGGTGGACGCCGAGCGCCGCCGGATCGAGCGCGACCTGCACGACGGCGCCCAGCAGCGGCTCACCTCGCTCGCCATGAACCTCGGCCTGGCCCGCCGCACCCTCAAGGACGTCCCGCCCGACGCCATGCAGGTGATCGTCGAGGCGCACGAGGAGGCGCAGGCGGCCATCGACGAGCTGCGCGGCCTGGTCCGCGGCCTGCACCCGGCCGTCCTGGAGGACCGAGGGCTGGACGCGGCGCTCTCCGGGATCGCGGCCCGTACCCCGTTGCCGGTCCGGCTGGACGTCGACCTGACCGAGCGGATAGCGCCGACCGTCGAGGCGGTCGCCTACTTCACCGTCTCCGAGGCGCTGACCAACGTCGCCAAGCACGCCCGGGCCACCAGGGCGGACGTCTCGGTGCGCACCGTCGGCGGCCGGCTGCGCCTGATCGTCAGCGACGACGGAGTGGGCGGGGCGGAGGCCTCGCGCGGCACCGGCCTGACCGGTCTGCGCCGGCGCACCGCCTCGGTCGACGGGTCCCTGTCCGTGCTCAGCCCCGTCGGGGGCCCGACCACCATCACCGTGGAGTTGCCGTGCGTGCTGTGATCGCCGAGGACTCGGTCCTGCTCAGGGTCGGCCTGGTCAAGGTCCTGGAGGCGGTGGGCTACGAGGTGGCCGCTGCCGTCGGGGACGCCGAGGAGTTGCTCGCCGCGGTGCAGGAGCACCGCCCGCAGGTGGTGGTGGCGGACGTCCGGATGCCGCCCGGCTTCACGGACGAGGGCGTGCGGGCGGCGCTGCTGATCCGCCGGCAGTGGCCGGAGGTGGCGGTGCTGCTGCTCTCCCAGTACGTGGAGGAGCGGTACGCCGCGGACCTGCTGACCAGCAACACCAGCGGCGTCGGCTACCTGCTCAAGCAGCGGGTGGCCAATGTCGACGACTTCGTGGACGCGCTGCAGCGGGTGGCCGAGGGCGGCACCGCGCTGGACCCGGAGGTGGTCGCCCAGCTGCTGGTGCGCCGCCACCGCGATCCGCTGGAGCGGCTGACCCCGCGCGAGCGCGACGTGCTCGCCCTGATGGCGGAGGGCCGGTCGAACGCCGCGATCGCCGCCGCCCTGGTGGTCAGCGACAGCGCGGTGGCCAAGCACATCAACTCGATCTTCGGAAAGCTCGACCTGCCGCCCGCCGACGACAGCCACCGGCGGGTGATGGCGGTGCTCCGCTTCCTGGAACTGGGATGACGATGACGACGGAGCGGGGCGCGGCGCGGAACGGGACGGCGGAGGGCGCGGGGCGGCCGGCCCCGGGGCCCGCCCGCCGCGGCCACCGGGCCTGGCGGGTGTTCGGCACGCTCGCGCTCGTCGTGGCGCTGCTCGTCGGCGCCGTGCAGACCTGGGCGATCGCGGTGCAGCAGCGCACCCGCTCGGAGATGTCCTACCCGGTCGCGGTGACCAGGGTCCGGCTGGACACGGGCAACGCCAGCGTGCGGATCCGGCCGGGGGAGGAGGGCCGGGTGGTGGTCCGCCAGTACCTGAACTGGATGGTCCGGATGCCGGTCGTCTCGGCGCTCTTCGAGCAGGACCAGCTCGACGTCCGGATGGACTGCAAGCGGGTGCTGCCGGCCGGCGACTTCGGCTGCGGTGCGGTGATCGAGCTGGACGTGCCGCGCGGGGTCGCGGTGACCGGCAAGCAGTCCACCGGGACCATCGACGTCGCCGGGGTGGCGGGGGAGGTCAACCTGCTCTCCACCTCCGGGGAGGTCCTGCTGGCCGACGTGTCCGGCCCGGTGACCGTGCGCACCACCTCGGGCTCCGTCCGGGGCAGCCGTCTCACCTCTCCCGGCGTCAACGCCGCCGCGACCTCGGGCTCGATGGAGCTGGGCTTCACCGCGCCCCCGGCCGCCGTGGACATCGGGGTGACCTCCGGATCGGTGATGCTGGGCCTGCCGAGCGGGACGCGCTACGACTTCGACGGCGGGGCGTCCCCGCTGGCGCGCGGTGGCATCGACCCGACGCTGGCCGACCGCTCCAGTCCGAACAAGATCAGGATCTCGGTCAGCTCCGGAACGGTGTCGGTCTTCGCGAAGGACACCGCGAGGGACGACAGGCGGGAGAGCGTGCCCGACAGGTGACGGCCCCGGGCGGCTCGGCCGGGTGGGGGACAATGAAGAGTCCCCCACCCGCCGTCCCCGAGGTCAGCCGCGCATGACAGTCCCGCCCGCACCCACCGAGCCGAGCACCGCGACCGCCACCGCCACCGCGACCGGCCCCGCCGACGGCGACACCACCGCGGCCGCCACCGCGCGCGGCCCCGTCCGCCCGGCCGGCGGCGAGTTCGCGCCGCTGTCCATCGGCCCGCTGCAGGTCTGGCCGCCCGTCGTGCTGGCGCCGATGGCCGGCATCACCAACGCGCCGTTCCGCACCCTGTGCCGCGAGCAGAGCGGGGGCAAGGGCCTCTACGTCTCCGAGATGATCACCACCCGGGCCCTGGTCGAGCGCAACGCCAAGACGATGCAGCTGATCAAGTTCGACCCGAGCGAGAAGCCGCGCTCGATCCAGCTGTACGGGGTGGACCCGGTGACCGTCGGCAAGGCGGCCCGGATGATCGCCGACGAGGGCCTCGCCGACCACATCGACCTCAATTTCGGCTGCCCCGTCCCCAAGGTGACCCGCAAGGGCGGCGGCTCGGCGCTGCCGTACAAGCGCAACCTGCTGCGCGAGATCCTGCGCGAGGCCGTGGCCAACGCCGGTGACCTTCCGGTCACCATGAAGATGCGCAAGGGCATCGACGACGACCACCTCACCTACCTGGACGCCGGCCGGATCGGCGCGGAGGAGGGCGTCTCCGCGATCGCCCTGCACGGCCGCACCGCCGCCCAGCACTACGGCGGCACCGCCGACTGGTCGGCGATCGCCCGGCTGCGCGAGTCCGTCCCTGCGGGGATCCCGGTGCTCGGCAACGGGGACATCTGGTCGGCGGACGACGCGGTGCGGATGATGCGCGAGACCGGCTGCGACGGCGTGGTGGTCGGCCGCGGCTGCCTGGGCCGGCCGTGGCTGTTCAAGGACCTGGTGGCGATCTTCGAGGGCGAGGTGGACTACGCCCGCCCGACCTTCGCCGACGTGGCGCGGGCGATGGTCCGGCACGCGCAGCTGCTCGGCGAGTGGCTGGGCGACGAGGCCCGTGGCGTGATCGACTTCCGCAAGCACGTCGCCTGGTACACCAAGGGCTTCTCGGTGGGCTCGGAGCTGCGGGTGAAGCTGGCCAACTCCTCCTCCCTGTCCGAACTGGCCGAAACCCTCGCCCTGGTGGAGCAGTCCCAGGACTGGCCGGCCGGTGCGGACGGCCCCCGCGGGCGGACCAGCGGCAACAACCGGGTCGTTCTGCCGGACGGCTGGTTGGACGATCCGTATGACTGCGCCCGACCGGGTGAGGATGCCGAATCGGACACTTCTGGCGGCTGACCACTACGCATTGGCAAAATTGACCCCTCCGGGTCGATTGCCGCGGCGTCCCAGCCCTCTTCGCCGATCTGGCCAAGAGGGCTCCTTTTTGGCAGCAGGACATCACGGAGCGGACTCATTTCTGGACGCTGTGCGACGAAGGGCGCAGCGGGCCTACGCTCGAACGATGAGATGCGCTCGTGACGCTGGCCACATACCCTGGCGGTCGGAGGTGGCCGACAGGACGAAATGAACAAGTCGGGGGCGGATCGCTTCCCGAAGGGGAGCGGTGGCGGATCGGGCACTGAGGGTGCAGGAAATCAAGCCGGTCCGTCAGCCCGGAGGGTCCGCGGCTACCGTGCGTTCCGGTGATGTGATCTTCCGGTTTCGCCGCCTTCAAGACTTGAACACTCGCTAGCGTCAACCGGACGATTTCACCACCAGAGGTGAACACGATTCAGGGCATTCGATCTAGCGGGTTACTTGCCGATCCTGACGACGTACGCCCTATTGGCGGCGCGGGAGCGCCTTCGAAATGGGTATGTTCTCCGGCGTCAGGGCAACCGTGTGCGAGGAGACCGACCCGTGGCGTCCCAGCAGAAGTTTGTTTACTCCTTCACTGAAGGAAACAAGGACCTCAAGGATCTTCTTGGCGGTAAGGGCGCGAACCTGGCCGAGATGACCAACCTGGGCCTTCCGGTTCCCCCGGGGTTCACCATCACCACCGAGGCCTGCAAGGTCTTCCTGGAGACCGGCAGCGAGCCCACCTCGCTGCACGAGGAGATCAGCGCCCATCTGGACGCCCTCGAGCACGAGATGGGCAAGAAGCTCGGCCAGGCCGACAACCCGCTGCTCGTCTCGGTGCGTTCGGGTGCCAAGTTCTCCATGCCCGGCATGATGGACACCGTCCTGAACATCGGCCTCTCCGACGCCTCGGTGGCCGGCCTGGCCGCGCAGTCCGGCAACGAGCGCTTCGCCTGGGACTCCTACCGCCGCCTGGTCCAGATGTTCGGCAAGACCGTGCTGGGCGTCGACGGCGAGCTGTTCGAGGAGGCCCTGGACGAGGCCAAGCACGCCAAGGGCACCGCCAACGACCTCGACCTCGACGCCGCGGACCTGAAGCGGCTGGTCGGGGTGTTCAAGGGCATCGTCGAACGCGAGACCGGCCGGGCCTTCCCGCAGGAGCCGCGCGAGCAGATGGACCTCGCGATCCACGCCGTCTTCCACTCCTGGAACGGCGACCGGGCCCGGCTCTACCGCCGCCAGGAGCGCATCCCGAACGACCTGGGCACCGCGGTCAACGTCTGCACCATGGTCTTCGGCAACCTCGGCGAGGACTCCGGCACCGGTGTCGCCTTCACCCGTGACCCCTCCACCGGCACCCAGGGCGTCTACGGCGACTACCTGTCCAACGCCCAGGGCGAGGACGTCGTCGCCGGCATCCGCAACACCCTGCCGCTGTCCGAGCTGGAGAAGCTCGACAAGAAGTCGTACGACGAGCTGATGGCGATCATGCAGAAGCTCGAGAACCACTACCGCGACCTCTGCGACATCGAGTTCACCATCGAGCGCGGCAAGCTCTGGATGCTCCAGACCCGGGTCGGCAAGCGCACCGCCGCGGCCGCCTTCCGGATCGCCGTCCAGCTGGTCGACCAGGGCCTGATCGACCTGGACGAGGCCCTGATGCGGGTCACCGGCGGCCAGCTCTCCCAGCTGATGTTCCCGCGCTTCGCCCCGAACGCCGAGTCCAAGCAGATCGCCTGGGGCCTCGCCGCCTCGCCCGGCGCCGCCATCGGCAAGATCGTCTTCGACTCCTACACCGCGGTGAAGTGGTCGCGCTCCGGCGAGAAGGTCATCCTGGTCCGCCGCGAGACCAACCCGGACGACCTGGACGGCATGATCGCCGCCGAGGGCATCCTCACCTCGCGCGGCGGCAAGACCTCGCACGCCGCCGTCGTCGCCCGCGGCATGGGCAAGACCTGTGTCTGCGGCGCCGAGGAGCTGGAGGTCGACACCAAGCGCCGCCGGATGACCACCGCCGACGGCCTGGTCCTCGAAGAGGGCGACATCGTCTCCATCGACGGTGCGACCGGCAAGGTCTACCTCGGCGAGGTACCCGTGCTGCCCTCCCCGGTGGTCGAGTACTTCGAGGGCACCCTGCACGCCGGCGCCGACGTCCAGGGCGGCCTGGTCCAGGCCGTGCACCGGCTGATGTCGCACGCCGACGTCCGCCGCCGGCTCGCCGTGCGCGCCAACGCCGACAACGCCGAGGACGGCTCGCGCGCCCGCCGCTACGGCGCCCAGGGCATCGGCCTGTGCCGCACCGAGCACATGTTCCTCGGCGAGGAGCGCCGCAAGGAGGTCGAGCACCTGATCCTGGCGGACAACGACAAGGACCGCGAGCAGGCGCTCTCCACCCTGCTGCCGATGCAGAAGGGCGACTTCGTCGAGCTCTTCCAGGCGCTGGACGGCCTGCCCGTCACCGTCCGCCTGCTCGACCCGCCGCTGCACGAGTTCCTGCCGGACATCACCGAGCTGTCGGTGCGCGTCGCCCTCGCCGAGGCCCGCAAGGACCCGAACGAGAACGACCTGCGCCTGCTCCAGGCGGTGCACAAGCTGCACGAGCAGAACCCGATGCTCGGCCTGCGCGGCGTGCGCCTCGGCCTGGTCATCCCCGGCCTGTTCGGCATGCAGGTCCGGGCCATCGCCGAGGCCGCCGCCGAGCGCAAGCTGGCCGGCGGGGACCCGCGCCCCGAGGTCATGATCCCGCTGGTCGGCACCGTCCAGGAGCTGGAGCTGGTCCGCGACGAGTGCGAGCGCGTGCTCGCCGAGGTCGCCCAGTCCACCGGCGTCCAGCTGGACATCAAGCTGGGCACCATGATCGAGCTGCCGCGCGCCGCCGTGACGGCCGGCCAGATCGCCGAGGCCGCCGAGTTCTTCTCCTTCGGCACCAACGACCTCACCCAGACGGTCTGGGGCTTCTCCCGCGACGACGTCGAGGCCTCCTTCTTCACCGCCTACCTGGAGAAGGGCATCTTCGGGGTCTCGCCGTTCGAGACCATCGACCGCGACGGCGTCGGCTCGCTCGTCAAGCACGCCGTCGAGGCCGGCCGGGCCACCCGCCCCGACCTCAAGCTCGGCGTCTGCGGCGAGCACGGCGGCGACCCGGACTCGGTCCACTTCTTCCACGAGGTGGGGCTGGACTACGTCTCCTGCTCCCCCTTCCGGATCCCGGTGGCGCGCCTGGAGGCCGGCCGCGCCGCCATCGAGTCCGCGGGCAGCGACTCGCGCTGAAAACGCCGGGGGGCTCCGAGCCCCCCGGCCCGGCGCGACCGCTGACCGTGTCCCCTCCATCGGGGAGGGGCGTACACCGGAGCTCGGCGCAGGAGAACCGGCGTACGTGAGAGCGGCCGGGGCGGGAACGGACAACGGCGTCCGTACCCGCCCCGGCCGCGCGGCTTTTCCAGAGGCCGGGGCGAGCCGCGCGGCCTTCCCCGTGCCGTGCCCGAGAGCCCGGATGTGGCCGCGGCCACGCGTGTGGCTCGCCGGGTACGGGGCCGCCGGCTGCCAAGCTGGAATCCATGACCAGCAAGAACCGCCTGTGGACCGTCCTCGCCGTGCTGCTCTGCGCGATCGCCGCCGCAGTCGGCTACGTCGTGTCCGACGGCACCGGCGACAGCACGCCCACGGCCGCCGCGACCTCCACCGGACCGGCCGCCGCGTCGAGCGGCCCCTCGGCTTCGAAGCCGAGCGCACCCAAGCCGAGCGCGCCCAAGCCCTCCGCACCGGCCACCCCGCCCGCGGCCGGCTCCGCCACCGGCTGGGTGCCGACCGACCCGGCGATGGCCGACGTCTGCCGCACCACGCTGCCCGGCCAGGCCCGCGACACCCTCGGCCTGATCGCCAAGGGCGGCCCCTACCCCTACCGCTCGGACGGCATCGTCTTCGAGAACCGCGAGAACCGCCTCCCGCGCAAGGCCTCCGGCTACTACCACGAGTTCACCGTCGTGACCCCCGGCTCCGCCGACCGCGGCGCCCGCCGCGTGGTCACCGGCGACTCCGGCGAGCAGTACTGGACCGCCGACCACTACGGCACCTTCCAGGAGATCGACGCCCGCTGCTGAGCGTCCCGGCGGCCCCGCCGTCGAGCCCCTTCGATCCGGACAACCTCGGGCGGCTCTCGGCCGCCGCCGCCCGGCAGACCGGCTACCACCGGCCGCCGGGTTCCAGGACGGGGGCGGGGCCCGCGCCGGTCAGCGGGCCCGGCGCCAGCTGATCCGGGCGTGCGGGCCGTGCGGGCCGGACGCGAGCAGCGCGGCCAGTTCGTGCAGCACGGGGCCCGGGTCCCGGCGCAGTTGGACGGGGGTGGTGCGGACCACCGGCAGGCCGGCGGCGGTCAGCCGGTTGGATCGGGTCAGGCTCCGCTCGTGGTCGGCCGGCCGCAGGTGCCAGGCCCGGGAGTCGATCTCCAGCGCGACGCAGGCCGACGGCCAGTAGGCGTCCGGCACGGCCAGGAACCTCCCGTCCAGGAACAGCACCGGGTTCCACAGCGGCTCGGGCAGCCCGGCGCCGCGCACCGCGTCCCGCGCCTCGCCCTCGACCACCGAGCGCACCCCGGCGGTCAGCTCCTCCACCACCGAGGCCAGCCGGGGCAGCTCGCGCACGTCCGGCCGGGCCAGCAACTGGTCCAGCAGCTCGCCGAGTTCGCAGTGCCGGCGCTGGACGGCCTCGGCGCACAGCGCGCGGAACCGGTGCCGTCCGCTCTCCCGGGGCGCGAGGTCCGCCAGTGCCCGGGCGACCGAGGTGCTCCAGAGGCCGTCGTCGCGCTCGAAGCCGCCGGGCATCGGTCCGCTCGCCCGGTGGATCCGCACGAAGGCCCGGTCGGCGACCCTGCGCCGAGCGGGGATCAGCACGTCCACGGCGGTGAGGTCCGCCGGGTGCCCGGCCGAGGGGAGTCCGGCGTCGGCGAGCACCGCCACGCCGGTGAGCAGCACCTCCCCGCCGGGTGGCGCGGGCAGCCCCTTGGGAGCCGCGTAGGCGACGGCGGCCCGCAGCCGCTGGCGCACCGTCAGCCGGCCGGTCTGCAGGCAGATCACCCGGGGAAGGACCCGCTGCCAGGGCCCGCCGGGCCGCAGCCGGTGCGCGATGGTGCCGGACGGCACGCCGAGCCGGCGCAGCTGGGCGCGGGTGACGATGTGCTGCTGGTCGGCGCCGAGCAGCAGCAGGGGGTCGACGAGGGAGCCGGCGCTGGTCATGCCCCGGTGGTTCCCGCCCGGATCGGCGGTATGCGGAACGTCGCCCGCCGGGGGGCCGTCCGGTCAAACGAGGTTGACGCGGGGCGGTGCGGAGGGTGGGCTTGTCCGCGATGACGACTCCTCACACCGGCCCGGCGCTCGACGCGCTCAACGGCCTCTCCGTCGGCGACGCCCTCGGCGCCCAGTTCTTCGTCCCCGCCACCGCCCGCACCCACCTGACCGCCCGCACGGCTCCGCCCGGCTGCTGGCCGTGGACCGACGACACCGAGATGGCGTGTTCGGTGTACGCCGCGCACACCGAGCGCGGCGGGATCGACGTGTTCGACCTCACCCATGCCTTCGCCCGCCGGCACGACTTCGACCGGGGCTACGGCCCGTCCGCCAACCGCCTGCTGCGGCTGATCCGGGAGGGCGGCGACGCGACGGCGCTGGCCGCCGGGCTGTTCGACGGCCGGGGTTCGTACGGCAACGGCGCCGCGATGCGGGTCGCCCCGCTCGGGGCGGCGTACGCGGCCGACCCGGTGCGGGCGGTGCGCCCGGCCGCCGAGTCGGCGCTGATCACCCACACCCACCCGCAGGCCGTGGACGGCGCGATCGCCGTCGCGGTGGCGGCGGCCCTCGCGGTGCGGGCCCGGACCACGCGGATGACGCCGGAGAACTTCCTGGAGAAGGTCCGCCGGCTCACCCCGCGCGGCGCCGTCCACGACGGCCTGACCGAGGCGATCGCCCTTCTCGCCGAGCCGGACTCCGAGCGCGCCGCCCGGGTGCTCGGCAACGGCAGCCGCACCAGCGCCGCCGACACCGTCCCGTACGCGCTGTGGTGCGCGGCCCGCCGGCTCGCCGACTACCCGGCGGCGGTCTGGGAGGCGGTGGCCGCCGGCGGCGACATGGACACCGTCGCCGCGATCACCGGTGGCGTGGTGGCCGCGCACACCGGGACGGCCGGCATCCCCGCGGCCTGGCTGGCCGCCCGCGAGCCGCTGCCCGCCTGGGCGTTCCCGGAGCCCGGGAGCGTCCCCGGCGTCCCCGGCGGCCGGGGCGGCGCGGACATGCTGGTGCCGCGCTCCTGCCCGGTGCCGGACGTGGTGTGGACGGACGCCCAGTGGCGGGCGCTGCGGACCGGCGCGGAGCCGGACCGCGGCTGGCGGGTCCTCACCGGCGGGGGCGCCCTGCGGCTCTGCCGCGACGGCCACCCCGTCTGGGAGCTGGCCGTCGCCCCGGGCCGGGAGGGCTGGCGCCCGGTGTCCGCCGTCGTCGAGACCTGTCCCCACCGCGCGCCCGGGCCGCGCGACGGCGGGGGCAGCGGCCTGCTGGTACGGCTGCTGCGGGCCGCCGCCACCGGGGAGCCGCTCGGGTCCTGACGGTCAGGCGGTGATCAGGTGCCCGGCGCCGCCGCCGTGTCTAAGGCACTCCTGGTTGATCGCCGGGTCCGGGGCGCTCGGCGAGGTGGCGGCGGCGATCCGCAGTTCGATGATGTCCCGGACGGCCGGCCACTCGTCGTCCAGGATCGAGTAGAACGCGGTCGACCTGACCACCCCGTCCAGCCCGCGCGAGTGCGCCCGGCGGACTCCCTCGGAGGTCGCGCCGAGCCGCTCGATGGCGGTGCGCGAGCGCAGGTTGCGGGCGTCGGCGCGCAGCGAGATCCGCTGCACGCCCCACACCTCGAAGGCGTGCCGGAGCATCAGCAGCTTGGCCTCGGTGTTGATGCCGGTGCCCTGGGCGCGCGGCGACAGCCAGGTGTTGCCGATCTCGGCGGCGTCCGGGACGGCGGTGTCCGGATCGCCGAACGGCACGCCCGGCACCGGCGGCCAGACCAGCGGCCCCTGCCAGTAGTCGAGTTCCAGGAACCGCGTGGAGCCCACCACCCGGCCGTCGGCCTGGTTCACCGTGGCGAACGGCAGCGACCGGCCGGCGGCCTGGTCGGCCAGGGCGCGCGCGACGTACTCCCGGGCCGCTTCCAGGCCGTGCGGGACGGGGGTGAAGGCGTAGGTCGTACGGTCCTCGGCGCCGGCCTTGGCGATGGCCTCGGCGTGGTGCGCGGCGAGGGGCTCCAGCCGCACGGTGCGGCCGGTGAGGATGACAGGTACGGGCACGGAACCTTCGGTCCTTCATCGGTCGGAGGGCGCTGGCCCGTGCCGGGGTGCGGCGCGGGCGAGCGATGACTGGTTCGCCCCGCCCCGGAGCGCGCCCACCGGTGCCCGCGCACGCCGGAGGTCCGGTCGAGCGGAGCGGGGAGCGACGGCCCGGAGACGGGCAGCGCGGTGCCGGAACGGACACGGGTCCACGGACCGGTCCGGCGGGATGAGCGAGGGGACAGTGTGCGTCCGCGAGATGGCCGAGGAGGAAACGAGTGCGCGAAGGGAAGCAGGCGGCCAGGTGAAGGCAAGATGCGTCGTGGGTGGCTGGCCGAACACCGGTCCGGGACGTGGTCGACGGCGTTACGGACGACGTGACGACGACGCGACGATGCGAGGCAGCGAGAGGACGATACCCGTCAGAAGGCGGTGCGTCACTTCGCGGCACACGAATGGCCCCCGGGACAGCGCCCGGACGGGTCGTCGCGCCCGTCCGCTCCCCGCTGACCTGGGCCTTTCGAGGCGGGTGCGATCATGGCCGGACCGGCCGGCCGGGGGCCCGCCGCGGGCGGTCCGGGCAAACGTCCCGGCCCGCCGGGAATTCCGGCGGCGCCCCGCACGCTGGACGAGGAGAGCCGGGCACGAGCCCTCCCGCGCGCGCCGACGCGCGGGGGAGCGGACGCGGCGAACCGCGACGAGGAGAGAAACGGGGTGTGGGTGAGCGGTGCGTGATCCCCAGGCGCTGTACGAGCTGGACGAACAGGGTGTGGCCGCCGTGGCCGCGGCGAGGGCCGCGCTGGCGGACACCGGTGCCGGCCTGGTGCTGCTCCACCACTTCGAGGGCTTCATGGACGCCGGCGAGGCGGGCGCCCAGGTGGTCGCCCACCTGCTGGAGACCGGGGCGCCGCAGGTGGTCGCCCGCTTCGACCACGACCGCCTGGTGGACTACCGGGCCCGCCGCCCCGCGATGCTCTTCGACCGCGAGCACTGGTCGTCCTACGAGCCGCCGGAGATCCTGCTCCAGCTGGTCCACGACACGGCCGGTTCGCCGTTCCTGCTGCTCACCGGCCCGGAGCCGGACGTCGAGTGGGAGCGCTTCGTCGCCGCCGTGCGCCAGCTGGTCGAGCGCTTCGACGTCCGGCTGAGCCTGGACTTCCACGGCATCCCGATGGGCGTGCCGCACACCCGGCCGGTCGGCCTGACGCCGCACGGCAACCGGCTGGACCTCGCGGCCGGCTACCCGCAGTGGTTCGAGCAGGCCCAGGTGCCGGGCAGCGCCCAGGCGCTGCTGGAGTACCGGCTGGCTGAGGCGGGGCACGACGTGCTGGGCTTCGCCGCGCACGTGCCGCACTACGTGGCGCGTTCGGCGTACCCGGCGGCCGCGGTGCAGATCCTGGAAGCGGTGCAGTCCGCGACCGGGCTGGTGCTGCCCGGCACCCTGCTGCGCGAGCGGGTCGACGTGGTGTACGCCGACATCGAGGAGCAGCTGGCGCAGGGCGACGGCGAGTTGCGCTCGGCGATCCGCGGCATGGAGGGCCAGTACGACGCGGTGGCCGGTGCCGAGGGCCGGGAGAGCCTGCTGGCCGAGCCGACGGACCTGCCGTCGGCGGACGAGCTGGGCCGGCGCTTCGAGCAGTTCCTGGCCGAGCACGAGCGCGGTCCGGAGTAGCCCCGGATCGGGGAGCGGACCGGGCCCGGAGGAACCGCGCCGGCGCCGGAAAGTCACCGCCCCGGGCGGGAGCGATCGGGCGCGCCCGTCCGTTGGGCCCTGCGGTGCCCGGGGGACGGGCCGTCGTAGGAAGATCACCGGCTCCTACCCGGGGGGATCCCGTGCCGCTTTCCGTACGCCCGACCACCGCGCTCACCGGCGCGGTGGGCGCGGGCCTCGCCGCCCTGCTGGTCGCCGGCTGCTCCGGTTCGACCGGCTCCGCGACCGTCGCCGCCGCCGCGGACGGCTCCGCGCCCGCGCGGGCCGCCGCCGCGGCCACCCCGACGCCCACGCCCACCGGCCCGTACGTGGCGCTCGGCGACTCCTACACGGCCGGCCTGAAGATCAGCCCGCAGGCGGGCGAGCCGAAGGGCTGCTCCCGGTCGGCGGTCAACTACCCGTCCCTGGTGGCCCAGGCGCTCGGCCTGACCGGGGAGCGGTTCCGGGACGTCAGCTGCAGCGGTGCCCGCACCGGCGACCTGAGCGGTGCCCAGAACACCGACGGCGGCAGCAACCCGCCGCAACTGGACGCGCTCACCACGGCCACCCGTCTGGTGACCGTCGGCATCGGCGGCAACGACGCCGGCTTCATGGACGTCGTCGGCCAGTGCGCCAGGGAGAACCTGGTGGACGCGTTCAAGGGCCTGGTCGGCTCGGAGCGCGCCGCCGCGCCCTGCCGCGACTCCTACGGCACCGCGGACGGCGGCGACCAGGTGCAGCGCAAGGTGGACAGCGCGGGCGAGCGGCTCGGCCGGCAGCTGGAGGAGATCAAGCGCCGCTCCCCGCAGGCCCGGGTGTACGTGGTCGGCTACCCGTCGCTGCTGCCCGCCGATCCGGCGAGCTGCCTCCCGGTGCTGGGCTCGACCGTGGCCGGCGGGGACCTGGGCTTCCTGGTGGAGAAGGAACAGCAGCTCAACGCCATGCTCAAGAAGCGCGCGGAGGCGGCCGGGGCGGTCTTCGTGGACCTCGCGGCGCCGTCGGCCGGCCACGACATGTGCGCGGGGGAGGGCGCCCGGTGGGTGGAGCCGCCGTTCCCGGCGCCCGGCCTGGCCGCGATCCACCCGAACGCCAAGGGCCAGGAGGGCGCCGCCGCGGCCGTCCTCAAGGCGGTCCGCGGCTGACCGGCGCGGGCCCCTCCGGGCGCCGGCGGACGGGGGTCCGACGACGGACCCTCAGGGTTCACGCCCCGGCCCGCGCGCCGTCGCGCGCGGCACACTTCCGGTGTCACCGCCGCGGCGTACCGTGAGGGTCATATGGACGACACCGCGCACCGCCTCACCGCCGCCCCGACCTTGAACCCGTACGATCGCGCCGCCGAGGCCCGCTGGGTTCCCGAACCGGACAAGCGCCCCGGCCGCACGGCGTTCCAGCGCGACCGCGCCCGCGTGCTCCACTCCGCCGCCCTGCGCCGGCTCGCCGGCACCACCCAGGTGGTCGCCCCGATGCGCAGCGACTTCCCCCGCACCCGGCTGACCCACTCGCTGGAGTGCGCCCAGGTCGGCCGCGAGCTGGGCGCCGCCCTCGGCTGCGACCCGGACCTCGTGGAGACCGCCTGCCTGGCCCACGACATCGGCCACCCGCCGTTCGGCCACACCGGTGAGGAGGCGCTCGACCAGGCCGCCGAGGCCTGCGGCGGCTTCGAGGGCAACGCGCAGTCGCTGCGCATCCTGACCCGTCTGGAGCCCAAGCGCTTCGCCCCGCAGGACGAGGCGCCCGCCCGGCTGGCCCCCTGGCCGGGCCGCAGCGTGGGTCTCAACCTGACCCGTGCCGCCCTGGACGCCGCCACCAAGTACCCGTGGCCGCACGGCGCCCACCCCGCCGACCCGGCCTCCCCCAAGTACGGCGTCTACGCCGACGACCTGCCGGTCTTCCGCTGGCTGCGGACCGGCTCCCCGGCCGGGCGCAGGTGCTTCGAGGCCACCGTCATGGACTGGTCCGACGACGTCGCCTACTCGACCCACGACGTCGAGGACGGCCTCCAGGCCGGCCACATCGACCCGGCCGCGCTGCGCGCCCCGGGCGAGCGCGAGGAACTGTTCGAGGTCGCCGGGCGCTACGCCCGGGACGCCGGGCCCGAGGAGCTGTCGGCCGCCCTGGACCGGCTGCTGGCCCAGGAGTGGTGGCCGGATTCCTACGACGGCACCGCCCGCGCCCGCGCCGGGCTCAAGGACCTCACCAGCCAGCTGATCGGCCGGTTCTGCCTGGCCGCCGAGCAGGCCACCCGGGCCCGCTACGGCCCCGGCCGGCTCACCCGCTACGCGGCCGAGCTGGTGGTGCCGCGCGAGGTCCGGCTGGAGTGCGCGGTGCTCAAGGCGGTCGCCGTCCGGTACGTGATGCAGCGCGACGAGCAGGCCCAGCTGCGGGCCCGGCAGCGGATCGTGATCGCCGAGCTGGCCGAGGTCCTCGCCCGGCGCGCCCCCGAGGTGCTCGACCCGGTCTTCGCCGCGATGTACCGGGAGGCGGAGGACGACCGGGCCGCCCTGCGCACGGTGGTCGACCAGATCGCCACCCTCACCGACGCCTCCGCCCTGGCCCTGCACGCCCGGCTGGTCGGTCCGGACCGGAGCTGACCGCACCGGGAGGTCCGGGGCCGGAACCGGGGCGCCTCGCCCCCGCCGTCCGGCCCGGCCGTCCCAGTAGACTTCCGGGGTGGCCGGGCGGATCAGGGACGAAGACGTACAGGCGGTGCGGAGCGCACTGCCGATCGACGCGGTGGTCGGCGACTACGTACAGCTGACCAACGGCGGCGGCGGCGAGTACAAGGGTGTCTGCCCCTTCCACGACGAGAAGTCCGCCTCCTTCTACGTCAACCCCTCCAAGGGCGTCTTCCACTGCTTCGGCTGCCAGGAGAACGGCGACACCATCGCCTTCCTGATGAAGATCGAGCACTTCACCTTCGCCGAGGCCGTCGAGCGGATGGCCGCCCAGGCGGGCATCACCCTGCGCTACGAGGAGGGCGGCTACAGCCCCCGCCACCAGCAGGGCGAGCGCACCCGGCTGGTCGAGGCGCACAAGGTGGCCGCCGCCTACTACCAGGAGCAGCTCGTCTCGCCCGAGGCCGAGATCGGCCGCCGCTTCCTGGCCGAGCGCGGCTTCGACGAGGAGGCCGCGAAGACCTTCGGCGTCGGCTACGCCCCGGCCGGCTGGGAGCACCTGGTCCGCTACCTGCGCGGCAAGGGCTTCACGGACAAGGAGATCCTGCTCGGCGGCCTCGCCTCGCAGGGCCAGCGCGGCGGCCTGATCGACCGCTTCCGGGGCCGGCTGGTCTGGCCGATCCGCGACATCGCCGGCGAGGTGATCGGCTTCGGCGCCCGGCGGCTGCGCGAGGACGACAACGGGCCGAAGTACCTCAACACCCCCGAGACGCCGATCTACAAGAAGTCGCACGTGCTCTACGGCATCGACCTGGCGAAGAAGGAGATCGCCAAGTCGGGCCGGGCGGTGGTGGTCGAGGGCTACACCGACGTGATGGCCTGCCACCTGGCCGGGGTCACCACCGCGGTGGCCACCTGCGGTACCGCCTTCGCCGAGGACCACATCAAGATCATCCGCCGGCTGCTGATGGACACCTCCCAGTACCGCGGCGAGACCGTCTTCACCTTCGACGGCGACGCCGCCGGTCAGAAGGCCGCGCTGCGCGCCTTCGAGGACGACCAGAAGTTCGCCGCCAAGACCTCCATCGCGGTCAGCCCCGGCGGCATGGACCCGTGCGAGCTGCGCCTGGCCAAGGGCGACGAGGCGGTCCGCGAGCTGATCGACAACCCCGTCCCGCTCTTCGAGTTCGCGCTCACCTCGGCCGTCGCCAAGCACCGGGTGGACACCCCGGAGGGCCGCTCGGCGGCGCTGGAGGAGGCGGCGCCGATCGTCGCCAAGATCAAGGACCGCTCGATCCAGCACGAGTACGCCGTCCGGCTGGCCGGCATGCTCGGCATCCTGGACGAGCCGTTCGTGGTCCGCCGGGTCGCCCAGCTGGCCCGCTGGGACCGCGAGCGCCAGCAGAACCCGCGCGGGGGCGACCGGCTGCGCCGCCCCGAGCCGGCGCAGCCGGTCCGCCCGGCCCGGCCCGCCTTCGTGGTCAACCCGCGCGACCCGGCGCAGTTCGTCGAGCGCGAGCTGCTCAAGCTGGCCCTGCAGCACCCGGACCTGGTCGCGCCGGCCTTCGACAACTACGGCGAGGACGAGTTCCCGACCCCGCCGTACACCGCCGTGCGCCGTGCGATCGGCCAGGCCGGCGGCGCCGCGTACGGGGCCACGCTGGCCGACTTCACCGCCGTGGTGCGCGAGGTCTGCCCGGACGACCGGGTGCGCTCGCTGGTCACCGAGCTGACCGTGGAGCCGGTGCGCTCGCGCCGCAAGGCGGACGCCGTCTACGCGGGCGAGTTCCTGGTCAAACTGCGGCTGCTGGCGGTCGACCGGCGGGTCGACGAGGTCCGCGCCCACCTCCAGCGGCTCGGCAACCGGGCCGCCCCGGAGGAGCTGCACGCGGTGCAGACCGAGCTGTGGCAGCTCCAGCAGTACGGGCAGTCGCTGCGCAGCGGGGGCGCCGCCGCCCTGTAGGGCCGCGTTCAGAAAGTCCGCGCACGAGTCTCGGCCACGGAGTGTGGCGTGCCGCACACTGGAGGGCGTCCCACCTCCGTTCAGCGCGGGTCCGCCAGAGTCGCGCCCGCCCCGAGGGGATGCCCGTGGACCGAGGCCTTGCCGCGACCGCCGCCCAGCCCACCACCGACCCGCCCGCCCCGCCCGCGCCGCCCGACGGTGCCCGGGCCGAGGACGCTCCGCCCGAGGACCACGGCCGGGCGGGAGCGCTCCCGGACGACGCCGCCGCCCGGGTGCCCGCCCAGGGCCTGCCACCCGGACATCCCGACGCCGAGGACGACGACGGCGCCGAGGAGGCGGGCGGTGCCTCCGGGGAGGACGGCGACACCGCCGACGCGCCCGCGGAACGGCCCGGCGCCGAACCCGGCGGCCCGGCGGCCGACCTGCTGCGCCAGTACCTGCGCGAGATCGGCCGGATCCGGCTGCTCACCGCCGCCGAGGAGGTCGAGCTGGCCCGCCGGATCGAGGCCGGCCTGTTCGCCGAGGAGCGGCTGGACCGCCAACCGCCGCCCACCGGCCGGCTGGCCGGCGAACTGGCCCTGCTCGCGGCGGCCGGCCGGCAGGCCAAGCGCCGGCTGATCGAGGCCAATCTGCGTCTGGTGGTCTCGGTCGCCAAACGCTACGTCGGCCGCGGGCTGACCCTGCTGGACCTGGTCCAGGAGGGCAACCTCGGACTGATCCGGGCCGTGGAGAAGTTCGACTACGCCCGCGGCTACAAGTTCTCCACCTACGCGACCTGGTGGATCCGCCAGGCGATGAGCCGCGCGCTGGCCGACCAGGCCCGCACGATCCGGGTGCCGGTGCACGTGGTCGAGCTGATCAACCGGGTGGTGCGGGTGCAGCGCGCGCTGCTCCAGGAGCGCGGCACCGAGCCGACCCCGGCCGAGATCGCGGCGGTCCTGGAACTCACCGGGGACCGGGTGCGCGAGCTGCTCCGGCTGGCCCAGGAGCCGATCTCGCTGCACACCCCGGTCGGCGAGGAGGACGACGTCGCGCTCGGCGACCTCATCGAGGACGCCGACGCCGCCTCACCCGCCGAGTCGGCCGCCTTCCTGCTGCTGCGTCAGCACCTGGAGGCGGTGCTGGACACCCTCGGGGAGCGCGAGCGCCAGGTGGTGCAGCTCCGCTACGGCCTGGACGACGGGCGGGCGCGCACGCTGGAGGAGATCGGGGTGCTCTTCGGCGTCACCCGGGAGCGGATCCGCCAGATCGAGTCGAAGACCCTGGTCAAGCTCCGCGACCATGCCTTCTCCGCCCAGCTCCGGGGCTACCTCGACTAGCTCGACCGGCCCGGCGAACTCGGCCGGCTCGCCGCGGACGGCTGACCGGACGGGGCCGCCGGGGCCGACGGGCTCGCCGGGGCGGGCTGGGCCGGGTCGGTGGTGGCCGGCGGCGGGGTGGCCGGGCCGGGCGGGATCGGGGTCGAGGCGACCGTCCGGGCCAGGTCCGAGGTCGAGGGCGTGCAGGAGGCGCCCTCGGGCTCCTTGCGCTGCCCGCAGACCTGGAAGGTGACCGCCGGGTCGGCCGCGTTCACCATCCACGAGTAGTTGTCGTACCCCCAGTGGATCAGCGCGGTCTCCGACTCGCCGGCGCTGGTGGTGATGGTCGCCCGGTCGCCGGGCTGGCCCTCGGTGATCGCGGCCCAGGCCGCCTGGCACTTCTGGCTGTACCGGAGGTAGACGACGACCTTGCCGACGTTGGTGGTCAGCAGGGTCCGGGCGTCCCCGCCGCAGCCGGTCACCTTGGGATCCTTGTGCGTACAGCCGAGCGCCTGGCAGGCCGGGACCGGCGGGGCGGGGTTGGCGGGCACGGCGGCCGGCGCGGACGCCGGGGAGGTGCCGCTCGCCGGGGCGGAGGGCGGCACGGTGGCGGCGGTGGGCGTGGTGTCGTCCCCGTCGGAGGAGACGAGCCGCGTGCCGACGAGCGCCACCAGCAGCGCCACCACCACCGAGGCGGCGACCAGGGCCACCGGGCGCCGCACCCGGCGCCCGGCGGGGGCGGCCGCCGAGGCCTCCGGCACGGCTCCTGTCTCCGCGCCGGTTTCCGCGTCCACCTCGGCCTCGGCACCGGCACCGGAGCCGGTCTCGGCACCGGCCTCGGCACCGGTCTCGGCCACGGCGTCCGCCGCGTCGCCGCCCGCCGGCTCCGCCTCGCCCGGCGCCGTCCCGGCGGCCGCGGTCTCGGCCCACAGCGCCCGCAGTGCCGGACCGTCGCACTCCACGGCCCCGATCAGCGCCTCCAGCGCCTGCTCGGTGACGACCCGCTTGCCGTTCAGCCAGCGCTCCCAGGAGGCCCGGCTGTAGTGGGTCCGGGCAGCCAGTTCGGAGAGCGAGAGCCCGGTCGTGTCCTTGACGGTGCGCAGTTCCTCCGTCAGGCGCTTGGCGGGCTCGGAGAGGTCGTCCGGCAGCTGCTTCCAGGCGGAACCCATGCGGTCTCTTCCAAACATGCGAGGCGGGCGGGGCGGCGGGGCTGGAACGGACGGCACCCGGCGGGGCGCCGCCCGGGGCCTTGGGGGGCGGCTTCGCGTCTCAAACCTGGCCGGCCCGGCGTCCCAAAACCCAGGTCCTGGCGCTGAGACGGACGGAAGTGTCTCACAACACCGGGAGAGGCTCGAACATTCATATGGCCGTAGGGCATCGTTCTTCCGGCCGGAGCGGTTCGCCGCCCCGGTCCTTCGTCCGGGGACCGTTCTCGACGGCCCGGCACCCGCCGTGCCCTGGCCCCCACCGGTGCGTGGCAGCCTCCACGGGGGGAGGCTGCCCCGGGCCGCAGGGACGCGCGGCGGGGAGGGCGCTCGTGCTGCGCCCTCCCCGCCGCGACCACCTCCGCGCCCGCGGGCGTCCGCCGGCGCGGACGGCCCCTCGGGCGGCGACGCGTCAGTGGTGGAAGCCCGTGCGGGCCGGCACCCCGAGCTCCTGGAGCGGGAACGGCTGGCGGCGCAGCTCCGGCAGCAGCCGTTCGAGGTCGCCCAGCAGCAGGTCCGCGAGGTCGCGGGTGAAGCCGTTGCGGCAGACCACCCGCAGCACCGCGAGGTCCTCCCGGTTCGCCGGGAAGGTGTACGCGGGCACCTGCCAGCCGCGCTCGCGCAGCCGCCGCGACACGTCGAAGACGTCGAACGGGACCTCGTCCGTCGTGGTGAGCGCGAACACCGGCAGCTGGTCGCCCCGGGTCAGCAGCCGGAAGCCGCCGAGGCGCTCGATCCCGTCGGCCAGGTACCCGGCGACCTCCCGGCAGGCGCCCTGGACGGCCCGGAAGCCCGCGCGGCCGAGCCGCAGGAAGACGTAGTACTGGGCGATCACCTCGGCGCCGGGGCGGGAGAAGTTCAGCGCGAAGGTCGGCATGTCGCCGCCCAGGTAGTTGACCTTGAACACCAGCTCCTCGGGCAGCGCCTCGGGGTCCCGCCACAGCGCCCAGCCGACGCCCGGGTAGACCAGCCCGTACTTGTGGCCGGAGGTGTTGATGGAGGCGACCCGGGGCAGCCGGAAGTCCCAGAGCAGGTCCTCGTCCAGGAACGGCGCGATCATGCCGCCGGAGGCGCCGTCCACGTGCACCGGGACGTCCAGGCCGGTGCGCCGCTGGAGGTCGTCGAGCGCGGCGCAGATCTCCGCGACCGGCTCGTAGGAGCCGTCGAAGGTGGAGCCGAGCACACCGACCACGCCGATGGTGTTCTCGTCGCACAGCTCCACCGCCTGCTCCGGGCCGAGGTGGAAGCGCTCGCCGTCCATCGGCGCGGTCCGGGCCTCGACCTCCCAGAAGGTGCAGAACTTCTCCCAGCAGACCTGCACGTTGACGCCCATCACCAGGTTGGGCCGGGCGCCGGCCGCGTACCGGTGGGCGTTGCGGCGCATCCAGCGCCGTTTGAGCGCGAGGCCGGCCAGCATGCAGGCCTCGCTGGAGCCGGTGGTGGAGCAGCCGACGGCGGAGTCCGGGTCGGGGGCGTTCCAGAGGTGGGCCAGGATCGACACGCAGCGCCGCTCCAGTTCGGCGGTCTGCGGGTACTCGTCCTTGTCGATCATGTTCTTGTCGAGGCACTCGGTCATCAGCCGGGTGGCCTGCACCTCCATCGAGGTGGTGACGAAGGTCGCCAGGTTGAGCCGCGCGTTGCCGTCCAGCAGCAGCTCGTCGTGGATCAGCTGGTACGTGGTGTCGGCCGGGACGGGGCCGTCGGCGAGCCGGTGCAGCGGTGGCGACAGCTCCATCGCGCCGAGCGGGTCGGCGGCGGTGCCGAGGAACGGGGTGACGGTGAGCCGGCGGTCGTCGCCGGCGCCCTTGTGCAGTGCCATGGGATCCTGCCGCCCTTCCGTCCGGTGGACGCGTCGCTTCCCACGCTGCCACCGGTCGCCGGGTGACGCATCTTCATCCGCCGGGCCGTCTCCGGGGGCCTCCGGGGCCTCCGGGGCCGCCGGGAACCGTCCCGGGGCCGTCCCCCGCGCCCTGACGCCCGTCTCAGCCGGCCGTCTCCGGGTGGATCTGCTCACGGGCGGCCCGGTACTGCGCGCGGACCGCCGACCCGACCGGCAGGTCGTGCTCGGCGTCCGGGACGACGGTGACGGCCTCCGGCAGGTCCCAGCGCGGCGGCTCGGGCGTCCCGGCCAGTGCCCAGGCGGCCTGCCGCGCCGCGCCGCGCGCCGCGTGCGCGCCGGGCGGCGGGACGACCACCGGGACGCCGAACAGCTGCGGCGCGACGTGCCGCACCGCCGCCAGCCGCCCGGCGGCGCCCAGCAGGAAGACCCGCTTCACCTCCACGCCGCGGGCGCGCAGCAGGTCCAGGGCGTCCGCGCTGTTGCAGAGCATGCCCTCGACGGCGGCCCGGGCCAGGTGCTGAGGGGCCATCGACTCGGCCCGCAGCCCGGTCAGCGTGCCGGCCGCGTGCGGCAGCGCGGGCGTCCGCTCGCCGTCCAGGTAGGGGAGCAGCACCAGGCCGTACGCGCCGGGGGAGGACTGCAGGGCGAGATCGCTGAGGCCCTCCAGGTCGCGGCCCAGCAGGGCGGCGGTGGAGCGCAGCACCTGGGCGGCGTTCAGGGTGGCGACCATCGGCAGGTGGCGGCCGGTGGCGTCGGCGAAGGAGGAGACCAGGCCGGTGGCGTCCACCACGGCCCGCTCGTGCACGGCGAAGATCGTCCCGGAGCTGCCGAGCGAGACCACCGCGTCGCCCGGGCCGAGGCCGAGGCCGAGCGCGGCGGCCATGTTGTCGCCGGTGCCGGCCGAGATGAGCAGGCCCTCGGGGGTGTGGCCGGCGGGTTCGGCGGGGCCGAGCACGTCGGGCAGCTTCAGTTCGTGGCCGAGCGCCAGCTCGACCAGGTCCTGCCGGTACTCGCCGGTGATCGGGGACCAGTAGCCGGTGCCGGAGGCGTCGCCCCGGTCGGTGGTGCGGCGCTTGGGGTGGCCGAGCAGCTGCCAGACCAGCCAGTCGTGGGGCAGCAGCACCTCGGCGATCCGCCGGGCGCTGGCCGGTTCGAACTCGGCGAGCCAGCGCAGCTTGGCGACGGTGTACGCGGGGCTGGGGACGGCGCCGATCGCCGCCGTCCAGGCCGCCGGGCCGCCCAGCTCGTCCAGCAGGGCGGCGGCGGCGCCGCTGGAGCGCGGGTCGTTCCACAGGATCGCCGGGCGCACCTGCACGCCGCCGGCGTCCAGGCCGATCAGGCCGTGCTGCTGCGCGCTGACGCCGATCGCCCGGACGCCCTCCAGCAGGCCGCCGGCCGCCGCGTCGCCGAGCGAGTGCAGCCACAGCTGCGGGTCGGTCTCGCCGGGGCGGGCGTCCGGGTCGTCGGACACGGGGTGGGGTGCCTTGCCGGAGCGCAGGACCGCGCCGGTTCCGGCGTCGCACGCGACGATCCGGGTGCTACCGGTCGAGCTGTCTATACCCGCGACGATGGCCATAGTCGAGATCATGCCTCAGCGGGCTCCCGGACGCGGTCCGGCCGGGCAAGTGTTGCCCGTTCGGTACCGCGCCCGGGAGCCCCCGTCCGGCCGGGCGTCACCGCCTGCTCACCCGCCCGTCACGGAGGGCTGCCGGCGGGGCCGGGACCGGCGCCGGACCGGTGCGGGACGGCGGTCAGGGCCGGTAGGTGCCCCAGCTGTCGTCCTCGGTCCTGGCCCGGGTGAAGTACGGCACCCGGTCGGTGACGGCGTTGGGCAGCCGGTCGCCGACCTTGCCGGCGACCGCGCCGGCGGCCTTCCCGGCGACGGCGCCGGCCTGCTGCCGGGCCTTGCCGGCCGCGCCCTGCACCGTGGGGTTCTGGGCGACCTGCCGGGTCATCCTGGCGATCTGCTCGTACCGCTGGCGCCCCGCCCGCGTTCCCAGGACGTAGCCCGTCGCGAGTCCGACACCGAACGACAGCTTCCACATGGTCGGATTCCACCCTCTCCTGGCGGCCATTGCCGCATTGCCCTACCCGTCTGCCGGGACGGTGAACCGTCGGTGCCCCCAGCATCCACGGACGGTGCCCCGGGCGCGCGGGGAACGCGCCGGGCGGGGGCGCCCGGTGGCGGCCGGGGAAAGCGATTGGCGGAGCACCCCCCCGAGTGCGCTAATGTATGTCCCGCAGCGAGCGCCGAGGAGCCCGGGAGACCGGGAGCCGGAGCGGGAAGCTCGATCCCCCATAGCTCAATTGGCAGAGCAGCCGACTGTTAATCGGCAGGTTATTGGTTCGAGTCCAATTGGGGGAGCTCGGGTGGCGGCCCCTGGGGCCGGTCGCCCGGACGTGGTACGGGAGTCGTGTACCGCGATCCCGCATAGCTCAATTGGCAGAGCAGCCGGCTGTTAACCGGCAGGTTTTTGGTTCGAGTCCAAATGCGGGAGCTGCGCCGGGTCCGCCCGGTGACTGCTCAGAGCGAAGGCCCCTCGGTAGACCGGGGGGCCTTCGTGTTGCCCCGGGGGGCCGTCCGGCCCGCGTGAGCCGCCTCACGCCGTTCGCGCCGCTCACGCCGAGGCCTGCTGGAAGAGGTCGGCGACCCGCTCGTCGAAGGTGATGCTGTACGAGGTGCCCGGCGTCTCGCCGCCCTCCTGGTAGCCGCCGATCACGCCGATCACCCGGCCGCTGGTGGTGAGCCAGGGGCTGCCGCTGGTGCCGTCGGTGTAGCCGGCGCAGTCGAAGCGCTCCTGGGTCGGGCTCTGCGAGGCGGTCACGCCCGAGCAGGTGATCGGTTCGTCGCCCTCGTTGGGGTAGCCGGTGACCGAGACCGCGAGGCCGAAGCCCTGGTCGGTGCCGAGCGGGTTGCCGCCGACCGCTTCCTCGACCTGCCGCCCGCCCACCGAGCCCACGGTGACGAACGCCACGTCGTACTCGGGGTCGGCGTCCAGGGACCAGCGCGGGTCGACGGTGATCGATTCCACCGGCCAACTCCCGTAGGGCGAGTACCCGTTGCGGTAGCCGGGGGTGAACACCAGGCCGTCCAGCAGCCCGATCCGGTGGTTCTCCACACAGTGCGCGGCGGTCACCAGCAGATTGCGCCGGGGGCTCTGCACCACGCTCGCCGTGCACGCCCGGGGCCCCTGCGGGCTGCGCACCGAGAGCGTGCCGACCCGGTCCCAGGCCGGGTTCTGCGGGGCCACCGCCGCCGTCCGCCCGTCGCCCCGGCCGTCCCCGCACGCGATCGCGGCGGCCAGCAGCAGGGCCGCCACCGTGACCGTCCTGGCGGCACGCGCGGTCCGGACCGGGCGGGAGGGCATCCGGGGCTCCGTCTCGTCCTCGGGGCGGGCGTGGCCGTCCCACGCGATCCGCCGTTCGGGACCAAGATCTACCAGTCGGACCCGCCCCGCGCCACCGTCGCCCGCCCGCCTGTCCCGCACCCGTCCGGCCCCCGCGCACCCGGCTGCGCCCCCGGCGCGCACCACGGGTGATCGACCGGCTATGCTGCCCGGGACGGCCTTCCGGGGCCGTCTGCTGCTGCCGCGACCGGCCCCGCCGTCGCGCGCTGCGAACCGGGGCGGTAGCTCAGCCGGTTAGAGCAGGGGACTCATAATCCCTTGGTCGTGGGTTCGAGTCCCACCCGCCCCACCCTCCGTACCCGCGCGATCGGCCCCCTGGCTGGGAAAACCCTAGGGGATCGGGCATGGTGCCACGCCGCGACGCGCCAGGATTAACCCGGACGATGAGACCCCCGTGAGGCCGTCCTGCCGACCCGTCAGGCCCGGGAGGGTGGGGGAGCGGGTGGGGCGGCTCCGTATTCTGGGTGGGTGCTCGAAGCTGCGTGTGTGCCGACTCCGCTGGTCGAGTGTGCCGACGAGGTGTTCGAGCGGGCCGGGGTGGGGTTGCGGCTGAAGCGGGACGATCTGGTGCATCCGCTGGTGCCGGGGAACAAGTGGCGCAAGCTGGGGCCCAACCTGGAGCTGGCGGTGCGGGAGGGGCACCGGCGGCTGGTGACCTTCGGCGGGGCGTACTCGACGCATCTGCGGGCGGTGGCGCTGGCGGCCGGGGCGCTGGGGCTGTCGAGCGTGGGGCTGGTGCGGGGCGAGGAGCTGGCGGGGGCGCCGCGGAACTGGTCGCTGCGGGCCGCCGAGGAGGCCGGGATGGAGCTGGTGTTCCTCTCCCGGGCCGAGTACCGGGAGGCCACCGGGCGGGCCGGTGCGGAGGGCCCCGGGGACGGGCAGGCGCAGCGGCGCTGGGGGCCGTGCCTGGTGCTGCCGGAGGGCGGGTCCAACGCGCTCGCGGCGCGCGGTGCGCAGGAGGTCGTGGCGGAGCTGGCCGGGCTCGGGGAGCGGGACGTGGTCTGCTGTCCGGTGGGCACCGGCGGCACGCTGGCCGGGATCGCGGCCGGGCTGCCGCCGGGGGCGCGGGCCCTGGGCGTGGCGGTGCTGCGCGGCGGGGAGGGCTACCTGGAGGGCGAGGTGACGCGGCTGCACCGGGAGGCGTACGGGCGGGAGTTCGGCGGCTGGCGGATCGACCACGGGCACCACGGCGGCGGCTACGGGCGGGTGCCGGCCGCCCTGGAGGAGTTCGCGGCCGCTTTCGAGGGGCGGCACGGCGTCGCCCTGGAGCGCCGCTACGTCGCGAAGACGCTGGCCGCCCTGTACGCCCTCACGGCGGCCGGCGCCTTTCCGCCCGGCACCCGGCTGACCGCCGTCGTCACCGGGCTGCCCGACCCGGTGTGAACCGGGCCGGGAGGCGCCGGCCGGCTCAGCCGATGAGGTCGGAGCAGGGGTCGGTGTCGGCGCTGCGGGCGTTCTCGGTGATCCCGCTGGGGATGCCGGTGGGCAGCGGGCCGGTGGCGGCGGCGGACGGGGCACCGGGGGTGCCCGGGGTGCCGGCGGCGGGGCCCGCGGCGGCGGGCCGGTAGTCGCGGCCGAGGGTGACCGTGACGCCCTCGGAGCCCGGCTCCTCGGTCAGCCGGGAGCCCGGGAAGAGCGTGGCGATCCGCTCGGCGACGGCCTTGAACGGCGGGTCGTAGGCGATCTCGGTGCTGAGCCGGCCGCCGGTGGTCTGGCCGAGCGCGACGTTCTGGAAGCCCTGGGCGCGGATCGCCGCGGAGCCGCGGCCGGCGAGCCCGTCGGTGCCGACGCCGTTGACCACGGTGACCGGGGTGGCGAGCTGTTCGGCGCTGAGCGGGGTGGCGGTCGGCGAGGGCTCGGACGCGGTGGGCGTGGCGCTCGCGCTCGCCGGATCGGGCAGCTCGCCGGTGGCCTGGCCGTCCAGGGTGCGGTCCTCGCGCAGCAGCCGCCACAGGGTGTCCACGTCGGGGTGGACCAGGTCGATCCGGCCGGACTGCACGGTGGAGAACCGCCAGGGGGCGGTGACGAAGGTGATGTCGGAGAGCTTGATCTGCTGCAGCGACTGGGCGAAGTCGACCAGCTTCATCGCGGTGCCCAGGCCCTCGTCGACGGTGAGCGAACGGGTCGCGGCGTCGGCCAGCGGGAGCAGGGTCGGCAGCGAGAAGCCCTGGGACTGGATCTTGCGGATCATCGAGGAGAGGAAGGCCTGCTGGCGCTTCATCCGGCCGATGTCGGAGTTGTCGCCGAAACCGTAGCGGGCGCGCAGGTAGTCCACGGCGGGCGGGCCGGATATCTTCTGCGGGCCCTTCTTGAGCTTGATGTTGTGCGAGTTGACGTCGTTGGGCACGCAGACGTCCACGCCGTTGATGGCCTCGGTCATCGCGGCGACGCCCTTGAAGTCGACCACGATGGTGTGGTCCATGCGCAGGCCGGTGAGGGCCTCCACGGTGTTCTGGGTGCAGGCCGGGTTGCCCTGCTCCGATTCGCCGATGGTGAAGGCCTCGTTGAACATCTGGTTGGTCCGCGGCTTGGTCCAGTCGCCGCTGGGCAGCCGGCAGGACGGGATGGTGACCAGGGTGTCGCGGGGGATGGAAACGCCGACGGCGTGCTTGCGGTCGGCGTAGACGTGCAGCAGGATCGCGGTGTCGGAGTGGCCGACGCCCTCGTCGCCGCCGCCGAGGTCGGCGTTGCCGTCGTTGCGGGTGTCCGAGCCGAGCAGCAGGACGTTGACCGGCACCGAGGCGCCCGGTGCGGTCGGCACGGGCGCGGGCGGGCGTTCGGTGGCGACGCCGCCGGCGTCGAAGGTGGTGATGTTGGTGTCGAGCCGGTGGTAGAACCAGGCCCCGGCTCCGGCCACGGACAGCACCAGGACGGCGGCGAGTCCTATGACGGTCCGTATGACACGCCGACGGCGCGAGCTGCTGCTCATCCTTCCCGTCCCCCCGTCTTCTGCTCTGTTTCCCCACCCGTCCCGCCTGGTCGCGGACAGGTGCCGGTCTTCGAACGTTAGACGTTTCGGGGGAGTGTTCGGTTACCTCCGATCGGCGGCCAATTCGCCGGCCGGCGCTGTGATGCTCCTCACGCGCCCGGTCCGGAGGCGCCGGTGAGCATCCGCCGCAGCAGGTCGCGCAGCTGGGTCCGCTCGTCCGGGCCGAGCGCGGCGAGCGGCTCGCGGGCGAAGTTCAGCGACTCGCGCAGCTCCTCGGAGGCGGTGCTGCCGGTGTCGGTGGCGGCGACCAGCTTGACCCGGCGGTCCTGCTGGTCGGGCCGGCGGGTGACGAAGCCGCGGGTCTCCAGCCGGTCGACGATGCCGGTGATGTTGGAGGGCTCGCAGCTGAGCGTCTGGGCGATCTGGCGCATGGGCATCGGGCCGCGCCGCAGCAGGGCGAGGACCTTGGCCTGCGCTCCGGTGAGCGAGCGGGCGGCGGCGGCCTCCTCGTACTCGCGGTGGAAGAGCGCGACCAGGTTGGCCATGAGGTCGACGACCTCGCGGGTGATCTCGTCGGCCGGTGGCGCGGTGTCCCGGGTCGGCTGGGCGTTCATGGTCACCACTCTACCTGAATATTTGACAACGTGAAATTTTCATGCACATTGTTACTTCACCTACTCAACCTTTCATGTGGGGAGATCACCATGACCGCCGAGCCGACCGCGCCGGAAGCGCCCGCCACCACCCGCGAGTGGCACCTCGCCGCCCGCCCCCAGGGCTGGCCGACCCCGGCCGACTTCGCCCTCGTCGAGGCGCCGGTGCGCACCCCGGGTCCGGGCGAGGTCCTGGTCCGCAACACCCACCTGTCGGTGGACCCCTACATGCGCGGCCGGATGAACGACGTGAAGTCCTACATCCCGCCGTTCGAGGTCGGGGCGGCGATGGACGGCGGCGCCGTCGGCCGCGTGGTCGCCTCGAACGCCGAGGGCTTCGCCCCGGGCGACGCCGTGCTGCACGGGCTCGGCTGGCGCGAGTACGCGACCCTGCCGGCGAAGCACGCGGTCAAGGTGCCGCGGATCGAGGGCGTGCCGCTCTCCGCCTACCTCGGCGTGCTCGGGATGCCCGGCCTGACCGCGTACGCGGGCCTGCTGGCGGTCGGCGGCCTCAAGGAGGGCGACCGGGTCTTCGTCTCCGGCGCGGCCGGCGCGGTCGGCTCGATCGTCGGCCAGATCGCCCGGCTGAAGGGCGCCTCGCTGGTGGTCGGTTCGGCCGGCTCGGCGCAGAAGGCGGCCCGGCTGACGGAGGAGTACGGCTTCGACGCCGCCTTCAACTACAAGGACGGCCCGGTCCGCGAGCAACTCGCCAAGGCCGCCCCGGAGGGCATCGACCTCTACTTCGACAACGTCGGCGGCGATCACCTGGAGGCCGCGATCGGCGCGCTGGGCGTGCACGGGCGCGCCGTGCTGTGCGGCGCCATCGCCCAGTACAACGACACCGAAGCGGCGCCCGGTCCGCGCAACCTGGCGCTGTCCGTGATCGGCAAGCGGCTGCGCCTGGAGGGGGTGCTGGTCGGCGACCACGACGCGCTGCGGCCGCAGTTCCTCGCCGAGGTGGGCGGCTGGCTGAAGGACGGGAAGCTGCGCTTCGAGGAGACCGTGGTGGACGGCTTCGAGAACACCCCGCAGGCCTTCCTGGACATGCTGCGCGGCGCCAACACCGGCAAGATGGTGGTCCGCCTGGACGGCTGACGCCGCGTCCGGGCCGCCCGCCCGCACCGCCTCGCACCGGCCCGCCCGGTGCGAGGCGGTTCGCGTACCCGGCAGAGGGAGTCCGGCCGCACTACCGCATTCCGGCCGGATCCGAAAGTGCGTCATCCGCGCCGAGGGGCGGCGCGGTACGGTGGTTTTGCCTGGCGATGGGGCCGTTCGGGGGAGAGATCCGACCGAGGGGTGGACCTCGTTGCGGATTCGACTAGCATTGAGCGAAAGCCTGTCCGTTTTGCTCAATTTAGTGGCTTAATGTCAGCTAACGTGGGTAACTGTGGATCAACTACGGGCACGAACGCGAGGCAGCTGGGGAAGGCGACCCTCGTCCACAGCCTGGAGGTCCCGGTGACGACACGTGGAGTCCTGTACATCCACTCCGCGCCCCGCGCGCTGTGCCCGCACGTCGAGTGGGCCGTCGCGGGGGTGCTCGGCGTGCGGGTGAGCCTGGACTGGATCCGCCAGCCGGCCGCGCCCGGGCACTGGCGTGCCGAGCTGTCCTGGCAGGGCGAGCCCGGTACGGCCTCGAAGCTCGCCTCCGCGCTGCGCGGCTGGCAGCTGATGCGGTACGAGGTCACCAGCGAGCCCTGCGCCGCCGCCGAGGGCGAGCGGTACAGCAGCACGCCCGGGCTCGGCATCTTCCACGCCGTCACTGGCATCCACGGGGACATCCTGATCCCCGAGGACCGGCTGCGGGCCGTCCTGCTGCGCGCCCGCAGCGAGGGGGCGGACCTGGAGGCGGAGATCGCCATGCTGCTCGGCAAGCCCTGGGACGACGAGCTGGAGCCCTTCCGCTACGCCGGGGAGGGCGCCCCGGTGCGCTGGCTGCACCAGGTGGTCTGATCACCAGGTGGTCCGATCACCAGGTGGTCCGATCACGGGGCTGGTCCGATCACCGGGACAACGGACGAGGACGGGGCCGGCGCTCACTCGGTGAGCGCCGGCCCCGTCCTGTCGGGTTCGAAGCGCGGTCAGCGGGTGCGGAAGGCCAGCACCACGTTGTGGCCGCCGAAGCCGAACGAGTTGTTCAGCGCGGCGATCCGGCCCTCGGGCAGCTTGCGGGCCTCGCCGCGGACGATGTCCGCCTCCACGTCCTCGTCCAGTTCGTCGACGTTGATGGTCGGCGGGGCGACGCGGTGGTACAGCGCCTGCACGGTGGCGACCGTCTCGATGCCGCCGGCGCCGCCGAGCAGGTGACCGGTCATCGACTTGGTGGCCGAGATGGCGATGTGGTCGAGGTCCTCGCCCAGCTCCTTGCGCAGCGCCTTCAGCTCGGCGGTGTCACCCTGCGGGGTCGAGGTGGCGTGCGCGTTGACGTGCACGATCTCGGACTTGTCCAGCTGGTTGCGCTCGAACAGGTCGGCCAGCGCGCGGGCCACGCCAGCGCCGGTCGGCTCGGGCTGGGCGATGTGGTGGGCGTCCGAGGACAGGCCCTGGCCGACCGCCTCGCAGTAGATCCGGGCCCCGCGGGCCTCGGCGTGCTCCACGGACTCCAGCACGACCACGCCGGCGCCCTCGCCCAGCACGAAGCCGTCCCGGGCCTTGTCGTACGGGCGGGAGGCGCGCTCGGGGTCGTCGTTGTTCTTGGACATCGCCATCATGTTGGCGAACGCGGCGATCGGCAGCGGGTGGACCGCCGCCTCGGTGCCGCCGGCCACCACGACGTCGGCACGGCCGCTGCGGATCATCTCGATCGCGTAGCCGATCGCCTCGGCGCCGGAGGCGCAGGCGGAGACGGGGGTGTGCACACCCGCGCGGGCGCCGACCTCCAGGCCGACGTTGGCCGCCGGAGAGTTGGGCATCAGCATCGGGACGGTGTGCGGGGAGACCTTGCGGGCGCCCTTCTCGCGCAGCACGTCGTACTGGTCGAGCAGGGTGGTGACGCCGCCGATGCCGGAGGCGATCACGGCGCCCAGCCGCTCCGGGGCGAGCTTGGACGACTCGTCGGTGGCCGGGGTCTCGTAGCCGGCGTCGGCCCAGGCCTCGCGGGCGGCGATGAGCGCGAACTGGGCCGAGCGGTCCAGCTTGCGGGCCAGCGGACGGGGCAGGATCTCACCCGGCTCGACGGCGGTGCGCGCGGCGATCCGCACGGGCAGCTCGGCGGCCCACTCCTCGGTCAGGGCAGCCACCCCGGAGCGCCCGGCGAGCAGGTTCTCCCAGGTGGTGGCGGCGTCGCCGCCCAGCGGCGTGAAGGCGCCGATACCCGTGACGACCACGGTACGGTTCTCAACAGTCACTGGATCTTCTTCTCTCACGTTGTGCGGGGGTCGGCGGCGGCCGAGGGTGAGCCCGGCCGGGCGCCCGGTGGGCGTCCCGGCCGGCGGGTCGGCCGACCCGGGAGGAGCCGGCCGATGTCAGGCGTCGAACGAGCCGACTGCTCAGGCGTGGCTGAGGATGTAGTCCACGGCGTCGCCGACGGTCTTCAGGTTCTTGACCTCGTCGTCCGGGATCTTGACGTCGAAGCGCTCCTCGGCGGCCACGACGACCTCGACCATGGACAGCGAGTCGACGTCCAGGTCGTCGGTGAAGGACTTGTCGAGCTCGACGTCCTCGGTCGGGATGCCGGCGATCTCGTTGACGATCTCGGCGAGACCGTCCAGGACCTCGTCCTTGGTAGCCATACTGGCTGCTCCTCTTCGGTGTTGAATGCGCCTGCCCGGCGGACGGACGCAGGTTTGCGGGTGGATCGGGCGAAAACGCCTAGGGGAGCGTAACGACTGCCGCGGCGTACACGAGACCCGCCCCGAACCCGATGATCAGGGCGAGGTCACCGCTGCGCGCCTCGCCGCTCTCCAGCATGCGCTCCATCGCCAGCGGGATGGAGGCCGCCGAGGTGTTCCCGGTCTCCGCGATGTCACGGGCGACGGGGACCGACTCGGGCAGCTTGAGGGCCTTGATCATGGCGTCGGTGATCCGCATGTTGGCCTGGTGCGGGATGAACGCGCCGAGCTGGTCGGCGGTGATCCCGGCGGCGTCCAGCGCCTGCTGGGCGACCTTGGCCATCTCCCAGACGGCCCAGCGGAAGACGGTCTGACCCTCCATCCGCAGGGCCGGCCACTTGACCTCCTCGCCGGCGCCGTTGACGGCGTCCTCCTTGGCGAAGGCGGTGTCCCAGGCCTCGGTCTGCGAGATGACGTCCTTCTGCGAGCCGTCCGAGCCCCAGATCAGCTTGCCGATGCCGGGGGTGTCGGAGGGGCCGACGATCGCGGCGCCGGCGCCGTCGCCGAAGATGAACGCGGTCGAGCGGTCCGAGGTGTCGGTCAGGTCGCTGAGCCGCTCCACGCCGATCACCAGCACGTACTCGGCGGTGCCGCCGCGGACCATGCCGTCGGCCAGGCCCAGGCCGTAGCCGAAGCCGGCGCAGGCGGCCGAGATGTCGAAGGCCGGGGCGGTGCCGCAGCCGAGCCGCTGGGCGATCTCGGTGGCGATGGCCGGGGTCTGCTTGAGGTGCGAGACGGTGGCGACGATCACGCCGCCGATCCGCGCCGGGTCGATCCCGGCCTGCGCGATCGCCTTGCCGGCGGCCTGCACCGACATCTCGGCGACCGACTCCTCGGGGCCCGCCCAGCGGCGCTCGGCGATCCCGCTGCGGGTGCGGATCCACTCGTCCGAGGAGTCGATCCAGGTCAGCACCTCGGCGTTCGGGATCACCCGGACCGGGCGGTAGCCGCCCACACCGTGGATGCGGGAGTACCGCGCCCCGGTGACCGGGCGGATCTGGGGGGTGTTGCTCATGCCTGCTCCTGCTCCTGACCGCCGTGCTCCGCGACGATCTCGCGGGCCTTGTCCAGGTCCGCGGGGGTCTTGAGGGCAAGCGTCGCCACGCCCTTGAGGTTGCGCTTGACCAGTCCGGTGAGGGTGCCCGCGGGGGCCAGCTCGATGACGGCGGTCGCGCCCAGCCGCTGCAGGGTCTCCATGCAGAGGTCCCAGCGGACCGGGTTGGAGACCTGCGACACCAGGCGGCTCAGCACCTCGGCGCCGGAGGCGACGACCCCGCCGTCCTGGTTGGAGACGTACGCGACCTTGGGGTCGGAGACCGGCAGGGTCGGGGCCAGCTTGGCCAGCCGCTCGACACCGGGGGCCATGTGGGCGGTGTGGAACGCGCCCGCCACCTTCAGCGCGACCAGGCGGGCGCCGGCCGGCGGGTCCTCGCGCAGCGCGTCCAGCTGCGGCAGGGTGCCGGCCGCGACGATCTGGCCGCCGCCGTTGTTGTTGGCCGCGGTCAGGCCGTGCTCGGCGAGCTTCGCCGCGACCTCCTCCGGGTCGCCGCCGAGCAGGGCGAGCATGCCCGTCTCGGTGGCCGCGGCGGCCTCGGCCATCGCGAGGCTGCGCTCGCGCACGAAGGTCAGCGCGTCGCGGGCGCTCAGCACGCCGGCGCCGGCCGCGGCGGTGATCTCGCCGACGCTGTGGCCGGCGACCGCGCCGACCAGCGCGCGGGCGGCGTCCTCGTCCGGGAACAGCGCCCGCGCGGTCACCAGGCCGGCCGCCACCAGCAGCGGCTGGGCGACGGCGGTGTCCTTGATCTCCTCGGCGTCCGCCTCCGTTCCGGCGCGCACGAGGTCGAGCCCGGCGACCTCCGACCAGCCCTGAAGGCGGTCGGCGACACCGTCGAGCTCCAGCCAAGGGCGGAGGAAACCGGGGGTCTGGGCACCCTGTCCAGGGGCGACGATTACGAGCACGGTTCAACCCTCTCTCGCCAGGCGCCCGCGGGCGGGTAGGCGACGGTAACGAAGAAAAGCATCCGGGATTGTAAGGTCCCTACAGCGTGGTCAGCTTGACTCCCCAGCGGCGGTGAGCCGCCCCAGCGCCAGTGCGATACGCAGGGTGAAGGCCGAACGCACGTCGGAGGGAGCGTAGCCCGTGACGTCGGTCACACGTCGGAGCCGGTAGCGCACCGTGTTGGGGTGGACGAAGAGCATCCGGGCGGCTCCCTCCAACGAGGAGGCCTGTTCCAGATAGACACTCAAGGTCTCCAGGAGTGCCGAGCCCGCCTCGTCCAGCGGTGTGTAGATCTCCTCCACCAGCTGGCGCCGGGCCGCCTGGTCTCCGGCCAGCGCGCGCTCCGGCAGCAGGTCGTCGGCCAGCACCGGGCGCGGCGCGTCCGGCCAGGCCGCGCAGGCCCGCAGGCCGGCCGCGGCGGCGTGCGCCGAGCGGGTCGCCGAGAGCAGGTCCGGCACGGTCGGGCCGACCACCACCGGGCCGGGCGCGAACTGGCCGATCAGGGCCCGGGCCGCGTGCACCGGCTCCTTGTCGCCGCCCACCACGACCACCAGGCGCTTGCCCAGCACCCCGGTCAGCACGTGCAGCTTGGCGTACCGGGCGGCGCGGCGGATCGCCTCGACCACCAGTTCGCTGTCCCCGTCCGGAGCCGAGCCCATCACCACCCGGACCTGGCTCGGCTGGCCCCAGCCGAGCGCGGCGGCCCGCGACAGCACGCCCTCGTCGGCGTCGCCGGAGAGCAGCGAGTTGACCACCAGCGCCTCCAGCCGGGCGTCCCAGGCGCCCCGGGCCTCGGCGGCCTGGGCGTACACCTGGGCGGTGGCGAAGGCGATCTCCCGGGCGTAGACCAGCACCGACTCGCGCATGTCGGCCTCGTCGCCGGGGGCGGCCACCTCCTCGATGGCCTCCTCCATCACCTCGATGGTGGTGCGGATCAGCTCGACGGTCTGGCGCAGGGTGATCGCCCGGGTCAGCTCGCGCGGCGCGGTGCCGAAGACGTCGGTGGAGATCGCCTGCGGGGCGTCCGGCTTGCGGTACCACTCGGTGAACGCGGCGATGCCGGCCTGGGCGACCAGGCCGATCCAGGAGCGGTGCTCCGGCGGCATCCGCCGGTACCAGCCGAGCTGGTCGTCCATCCGGGCGATCGCGGCCGAGGCGAGCTTGCCCGAGGACTTCTCCAGCCGCTTGAGGGTCGCGGCCCGGCGCTCGGCGCGCTCGGCGGCGAGCCGGCGCTCCTGCGCGGTCAGGCGCGGTGCCGCCCGTCCGGGCCGGTCTCTCCCGGCGCCCGGCGTCGGGCTCTTCCCGCTCTTGTCGGGATTGGCGGTCGGATCGCTCTTGGAGTTCGCGGAAGCGGCTGGCACAGGGACAAGACTGCCTCACCGGAGTGACTGCTCGTGCACAGGGCCCGGCACAGCGGCGGGGTGGTGGCGGTCACACCCGTCACCGGTGCCACGCGCGAGTGGGCGGGCGTGACGAGTGTCGGCACCGGGTCCAGAGCGCCCGGACCGAGCCATCGAGCAGGCTACGGTGGGTCCCGTGACCGATGCCCCCGCCCGCCCCCGCGCCGATCTGCGCCGCACCGCCGAGCGCTACCGCTCGACGCCCGCCGAGGGCGTCGAGACCAGGCACGCGTTCTCCTTCTCCGGGCACTACGACCCGAAGAACACCCACTTCGGCGCCCTGCTCGCGTGCAACGAGGAACTCCTCGCCCCCGGCGCCGGGTTCGACGAGCACAGGCACCGGGACACCGAGATCCTCACCTGGGTGCTGGAGGGCGCGCTCGCCCACCGGGACTCGTGCGGGCACGACGGGGTGGTGCGCCCCGGCATGGTCCAGCACCTGAGCGCCGGCTCCGGCGTCACGCACACCGAGCGCAACGTCGGCGGGGCCGAGGGGCCGGTCCGGTTCGTCCAGATGTGGCTCCAGCCCGACGTCTTCGACGCGCCCCCCGCGTACGGACTGCGCGGGGTGGAGCGCGCGGCCGACGGGTTGACGCTGCTCGCCTCCGGGCTGGCGCGGGACGCCGGTACCCGGGCGCTGCGGCTGCGGCGCGGTGACGCCGCGCTCTGGCTGGTGACGGCCGGGCCGTGGCAGCCGCTGCCCGCCCTGCCGGCCGCCGCCTACCGGTACGCGCACCTGACGGCCGGCTCGCTGGGCTACCGGACGGTGCCCGGCCCGCAGGGCGGGGGCCGCTCGATGGTCCCCGGCGACAGCGTGCGGATCACCGGGGACGCCTTCGTGGCGCCGACGGCCGGCGAGGACGGCGCGGAGCTGCTCCTGTGGGAGATGCACTCGCCGGTCTCGTACGGCTGAGGGCCCTACGGGAGTTCGGCGAGGACGGCGTCGCTCAGGGCCGGCCAGACCTCGGCGGCCCACGGGCCGAAGTCACGGTCGGTGAGCGCGATGCAGGCCGCGCCGGCCTGCGGGTCCACCCACAGGAAGGTGCCGGACTGGCCGAAGTGGCCGAAGGTGGCCGGGGAGTTGGCGGTGCCGGTCCAGTGCGGCGCCTTGCCGTCGCGGATCTCGAAGCCGAGGCCCCAGTCGTTGGGCCGGCGGTGGCCGAAGCCGGGCAGCACGCCGCTGGTGCCCGGGAAGGCGACCTCGCGGGTGGCGGCGCGCAGCGTGCCCGGGTCGAGCAGCTTGGGCGCCTGGAGCTCGGCGGCGAACCGGGTGAGGTCGGCGACGGTGGACAGGCCGCCGGCCCCGGCGGGGGAGCGGTGCGCGGTGTTGATCAGGGTGGCGTGCATGCCGAGCGGCTGGAACACGGCCTCGGCGGCGTAGCGGCCGAACTCGATGCCGGCGGCCCGCTCCAGGGCCTGCGCCAGGACGCCGAAGCCGGCGTTGGAGTAGAGCCGGCGGTTGCCGGGCGCGGCCATCACCTTGTTCTCGTCGAAGGCCAGGCCCGAGGTGTGGGCCAGCAGGTGCCGGACGGTCGAGCCCTCCGGCCCGGCCGGGTCGTCCAGCTCGAAGACGCCCTCCTCGACCGCGACCAGTACGGCGTACGAGGTGAGCAGCTTGGTCACCGACGCCAGCGGGAACAGGTGGTCCTGCGGTCCGTACGCGCCCAGCACCGCGCCGTCCGCGCCCCGTACGACGGCCGCCGCCGCGTGCGGCACCGGCCAGGTCTCGATCTTCCGCAAGCTCTCCATGGGCCCCGACTCTAACCGGGCCGGTCGGCCCGGCGGGACGGCCGGCTTGCTTCGAGTGCACTCCAAGCCGTTAGGGTCGTCGTCACGTTCGTCACCGGGGGGCCGACCATGACCGCACTCGCATCGTTCGAGGCCGAGCTGCGCACCTGCTGGGACGTGTTCCGGGATCCGGTCGGCGCGCCCGACCGCACGCCTCGGCACACCATCGGCGAGGTGTCGGCGGCCAGCGGGCTGACCGCGCACACCCTGCGCTGGTACGAGCGGATCGGCCTGCTCGACCCGGTGGACCGCTCGGCCTCGGGCCAGCGCCGGTACAGCGACGCCGACCTGCACCGGCTGGCCTTCCTCGGGCGGCTGCGGCTGACCGGGATGCCGGTGGCCGACATGCTGCGGTACGTGGAGCTGGCCCGGGAGGGCGAGCGGACCTCCGGGGACCGCCGCGACCTGCTGCTCGCCCACCGGGAGGCGGTGCGCCAGCAGATCGCGGACCTGCACGCGACGCTGGCCGTGCTCGACCACAAGATCGACGTGTACAACGGGCGGCTCGCCCGGTGCGCGGCGAGCCACTGAGGGCCGGTCGGAGCGCGCGGCCGAGGTGGGCGGCGAGCCGGGTGTACGGGTCGGCACCGGCCGGGGCGGGCCGAACGGGACGCCGCCGCCGCGTGGTTCGGCCGGCAGGCGGCCGGGGCGATCGCCGGCGCGGCCTCGGCGATCAGCTCCTCCAGCCGGTCGAGGGCGAGCCGGTACAGCGGGCGGGGGTCCTGGGTGGTGTCCGTGGGACGGGTCAACTCCATTGGTGCGGAAGGTTTTCGCTGCGGGAGGCAATCTCCCGGTAAAACCTGACAACCGTCGTCATGATTTCTGGGATCCTCGGTTCATGAAGGCCGACCGCCTGCTCTCGATCCTCCTGCTGCTCCAGACCCGCGGCCGGGTGCCCGCCACCGAACTGGCCGAACGGCTGGAGGTGTCGGTGCGCACCATCTACCGCGACGTCGAGGCGCTCTCGGCGGCCGGCGTTCCCGTCTGCACCGAGCGCGGCAGGCACGGCGGCATCAGCCTGCTGCCCGGCTACCGCACCGACGTCAGCGGTCTGACCGCCGACGAGGCGCGCGCCCTGTTCGTGCTCTCCGCCCAGGGCGCGCACAGCGACCTCGGGCTGGACGGCGCGCTCGGCTCGGCGCTGCGCAAGGTGATGGCCGCGCTGCCCGCCCCGCACCGGCCGGGCGCTGAGCGGATCAGCGAGCGCGTCCTGGTCGACCCGGCGCGCTGGCTGCAGGCGGGTGCCCCGCAGGGGCCGGACCTGGGCGAGCTGCAGTACGCGGTGTTCGCCGACCGCCGGCTGCGGCTGCGCTACCGGCACAGCGGCACGCCCGCGCCGTTGGAGTACACCGTGGACCCGTACGGCCTGGTCAGCAAGGCCTCGGTCTGGTACCTGGCGGCCGATCTGCACGGCGAGCCCCGGCTGTTCCGGGCCGACCGGGTGCTCTACGCGGAGACCTCGGAGGAGCCGGTGCGCCGGCGGCCCGGGGTGACGCTGGGCGAGGTCTGGGCGGTACTGCGCGAGCAGGTCGAGCGGCTGCCCAAGGAGTTGACGGTGAAGGTGCGGGTGCGGCGCGGACGGCTGGACATGTTCGTCCGGATCCACGGCGCCCGGCTCACCGCCCCGCCGCCGGAGACCGGCGGCGGGGCGCCCGAGGAGTGGGTCGAACTCGCCCTCGGCTTCCAGTCGTTGCCCGCCGTCCGGGCGCTGCTCGCGTTCGGCGCGGACGCCGAGGTGCTCTCCCCGCCGGCCGCCCGCCGGGAGATGGGCCGGGCCGCCGCCGAGGCCGTCCGGCTCTACCCCGAGGGGCGCTGAGGACGCCGAGCCGTCAGGCCTCCGGGGCGGGGCGGACCACGTCCTGGTAGGCGCCGAGGGCGACGGCCGCGAAGTTGTGCAGGCTGTCGGTTCCGGTGGCGAAGTAGCCGTTGTGGCCGGAGGACCGGGCCGAGGAGATCCGCTCCGACCCGAAGTCCAGCGAGGTCGGGTCGGCGCCGTGGCCGAGCCCGCCGACCTCCAGGTACGGCACGTTGCCGATCCAGTCGGTCTCGTTGCGGGTGGCCCAGACGTGCACCCCGGCGCCGAGTTCCGGGCTGCTCTCCACGCCCATGCCGGGGGAGCCGAACACCACCAGGTCGGTGATGCCGGTGGTGTCGGCCGGCGAGGCGGCCGCCCGGGGGATGTCCGGTGCGGCGGTGCCGCAGACCACCGAGCCGTAGGAGTGGCAGAACAGCGCGGGCGGGGCCTGGGGCCGGGTGGTCTCCTTGAGCCCGGCGAGCAGCCGGCGCAGCCGGGGGGCGCCGACGTCGGCGAGCCGGGAGGTCACCGCGTCGGGACCGAGGCCGGAGGGGGTGACGTAGCCGGTCCAGGCGACCACCGCGGTGCGGGTGCCCGGGGACTGCCGGTGCTCCTCCTGGTACAGGGCCCGGGCCATGCCGGCGGGGGAGCGCAGCGGTTCGACGGCCTGGTCGAAGTGGCCGAGGTCGGCGTCGGAGCCGGGGACGAGCACGGCGACCCGGTCGGCGCCGCCGAGGTCGCCCCAGACCTCGGTGAGCAGGCCGCGCCCGCGCGGGTCGAAGGCGAGGATCTGACGGCCCGGCGCGAGCAGGCTCTGCACGTCGTTGGCGCGGGAGACGGCGAGCGCGCGCTGCTCCGGGGCGAGGGCGTGGTCGGCGGCCCGGGCCCGGGCGCGGTCGCGCTCGGCGGCCAGCGCGATCCGGTTGGCCCGGTAGCGCAGGGCGAGCGGGGCGCCGTCGAAGTTGCCGACCACCAGTGGGTAGGCCTCGACCAGCCGGTCCAGTTCGGCCGGGGACAGCTGGGCGAAGAACTCGGCGGCGGCGGCCGGGGCGGTGGTGGCCGGGTCGGGCAGGTCCCGGTCGTAGGTGTGGTCCTCGACCCAGGCGGCGCTGCCGGCCGGCGGGGTGGAGATGGCCAACTGCTCGGTGGCCGCCGCGGCCTGGGCGGCCGCCGCACCGGCGTCGGCGAGGACGGCGGCGCCCGCGAAGGCGCCGATCAGGACGTGCTTCCACCGCCGACGGCGCATCGCCTCAACTCCCTGAGAGTCCCGTCACCGATCCCGGACGGGGCCCGGAGGGTGGTACGACTGCCAACTTCCCTGCGCAAGCCTAGGGGCCAGGAGGCGCGCTGGGCGCGGCTCAAACTGTGGGATGGATCACATGAACCGGGAGTGTCCCGGATGCGTCCCGATCGTTCGCGTGAGCACCGGTGCGCCCCCGCGACCGGGCGGTCGCGGGGGCGCCGGGGCGGGGCCGGGACGGGGCCGGAGGCCCTACCCGCTCAGCGAGTTCCAGGCCGAGCAGGAGCGCGCGCCGCTGACCAGGCGGTCCGGGTGGCCGCTGCCGTCGGCCACCGAGATCCGGCGGTAGCTGTCGCCGTGGAAGACCCAGTACTCGCTCTTGCCGCCGATCCGCTGGGCGTCCGGGACGGGCAGGAAGCAGTCCACCGCGGTGACGCCGTTCAGCGAGCCCCACTGGGACAGCTGCCGGTCGGAGCGTTCCAGGACGTCGGTGTGCGCGGCGCCGTCGGCGACCGAGATCAGCCGGTACTGCTGGCGGCCGCCGGTGGTGTGGAAGCACCAGTACCAGCTCTTGCCGCCCACCCGCTGCTGGTCGGGGACGGGCAGGAAGCAGTCCACCCGCTCGACCCCGCCCAGCGAGGCCCAGGAGGTGAGGTCGCGGTCCGGGCGCTCCAGCGCGCCGGTGTGCCCGCCGCCGCCGCTGATCGAGACCGCCCGGTACTGCTGGCGGCCGCCGGTGCTGTGGAAGACCCAGTACCAGCTCTTGCCGCCGGGGTTCTGCAGGTCGGGCATCGGCAGGACGCAGTCGATCCGGCCGACGCCCTGGAAACAGGGGTGGCTGCTCAGCGGGGTGTCGCCCTTGACCACCTGGTCGGTGTGGGCGGAGCCGTCGGCCACCGAGATCTTCCGGTACCGGTCGCCGTGGCCGACCCAGAACTGGCTCCGGCCGCCGCGCCGCCACTGGTCGGGGACGGGCAGGAAGTCGTCGCAGGGGTACGCCGGACCGCCCACGGCGGTGCTCTGGCCGCCCGGCTGGGTCTGGGTCTGGCTCTGCCCGCCGCCCTGGCCGCCCTGGCCCGTCTGACCTGTCTGGCCCGTCTGGCCGCCGGCGGCGGGGCCGACGAGCCGTCCGTCGGCGAGCCCCCGCAGGGTGCTGAGGGACGGCATGAAGGCGTACACCGATCCGGTGGTCTGCACGAACTGGGCGAAGCTCAGCGGAGTGTGCTTGATGCTGCCGTTCGACTCCCGGCTCTCGAAGTCGACGTCGGGGGCCTCCTGGGTGACCGGGTCCTTCCCGGGCACCGGGTTGCGTCCGGGCGGGAAGTCCGGCTGGTCCATCCAGTCGGCCTGGATGAACTCGAACTGCCGCTGGATGTCGGCCTGGTAACAGACGAACAGCAGGCCGCGCGGGTCGTCCGGTCCGCCCGGGCCCTCCGAGGCCGGGTCGAACGGCGCCCCGTAGGGCGTGCCGCGGCGCATGATCCGGCGGCCGTCGAGCGCCTTGGCGTCGAGCGGCGGCTGACCGGGGTCGGGCGCCTGGAGGCCGGCGCGCGGGCTGGTCTTGCGCAGGTGCGACCAGAGCGGGGTGACCAGGCCCTCCAGGTCGTCCCGGAAGTCGAAGTCGTTGTCGGAGGCGGCACCCGGGTCGTTCGGGACGTCGTGGTCCCTGAAGTGGCACACCGGGGCGCCGGAGCGCCAGCGGCCGACCATCCGGGCGGCCAGCCACTCGGTGGTGGCGCCGTCCGGGACGGCCTTGGCGAGCCTCAGCTCCTTGAGCTTGACGCCGGCCTGCGACCACCAGCCGGGGACGTCCTGGGCGAGCCGGCGGACGACCTGGAAGGAGCCGCCGTGCGCCCACGCGGGGAAGTCCCGGAAGCTGCCGGGGGCCGGTTCCTCGCCGCAGACGAACTCCCCGGCCGGGATGATCCGGGTCCCCGGGTGGCCCTCGACCTCCTCCGGCCGGTCGGGGGCGGGCCGGTCGAAGCCGCGCACGCCGGGCTCGCTGATGCCGTCCTTGAAGCCGAAGTGCTCCTTGCCGCGGCGGCTGCCGAGCAGGGTCTGCGCGTTCTGCTGGTAGACGATCAGCACCCGGCACTCGGCGGCGGCGATCCGCTGGGCCTCGACGGCCGCCTGGAGGTCCTTCTCGGTGTCCGCGGAGAGCTTCAGCACGGCGTGCACCGGCTGGGTCCCCTCGTTGCCGAACAGCCAGTTCTCCGGGGAGTTGTCGCCGGTGTCGCCGAGTGCGCCGGCCCGCCTGGCCGAGCCCTCCTTGAACGCCTCCAGGCCGGTGCCCACCGGCGGGGGCTGCGGGAAGGGGTCGGTGGCGGAGAGCATCCGCAGGCCCTCGTAGGTGAAGCTGACGCCCAGCCAGGTGGCCTTGAGGGTCTTGGGGTCGTCGCCGCCGGAGGTCCTGCGGGCCTCGCTGAACGCCTCGTTGAACGCGGTCACCTCGCGGGTGGTGGCGATCTGCGGGGTGAGCCGCCGGAGCCAGTCGCGGGCCCGTGCGGCGTCCTCGAACTTGAGGAAGAGGACGCTGACGTTGTCCTTCTTGAAGCCGGCCAGGATGTCGCCCTGGATCTCCTCGCTGTCGCGCAGGCGCAGATCCGGGGCCGTTGCCGTTGCCATGGGGTCGGGGTCTCCTATCCGGGGTGGGGGTCAGGCGGTGGGGCCGAGCTGGATCCACTTGGCGACGGAGGGCACGCCCCGGTCGTTGAGCAGGAAGAGCAGGTACCAGCCGGGCGGTGCGGCCTTGGCGTCCGGCGGGGCCTGCAGCTCCAGCCGGTTGCCGGCCCGGCTGCTGAGCCGCAGGTCGAGGTGGCGCTGGCTGGTGTTGACCGAGTGGGTGGAGGTGGTGGGCGAGAGCAGCACGGCCTTGGAGACCAGGCCGGGGGTCTCGGTGGTGACCTGGAAGGTCTTGTCGTAGCCGACGGGGGTGGTCGGGGCCCGGTCGAGGGAGGGGCGGTCGCCCTGGTGGAGGTAGGCCGGCTCGTAGATCTCGATGGTCCCGTTCATGGTGACCGGGCCGTCCGTGCCGGGGATGTCGCTCACCGTGCCGTTGATGTCCGGGTTGTTGGCGATCTGCTGGAGCTCGTCGCCGGTGACCATGACGCGCCCGTCGGGCAGGACGACGGCGTTGGAGTGGTAGCCGCGCGGCAGCCGCTGGACCGGGCCGAGCTTCCAGTTGCCCTGGTCGTCGCGGAGTTCGACCTGGCGGTACTTGAGGTCGGCGTTCGGGTTGTAGGGGCCGTTGCCGTAGTCCCGGATGTCGTAGGCGCCGTTGACGGTCATCAGCCGGCCGTTGGGCAGCAGCAGGGTGTCGTCCTGGGTGCGGCCGAAGGCGCGGGACTTCTCGGCGGTCCAGCTGCCGTTGGAGAAGCGCAGGGTGCTCGGGTTGTCCCGGTCGCCGCCGAGGATCAGCGCGGAGTCCGGGCCGTTGACGCCGCCGGGCAGCGGGACGGCCGAGCCGTAGTTGCGCTTGCGGCCGTCCGGGCGGGCGGTCAGGTCGCTGCGGGTCTCGGCGACCGGGTCGAACTTCCATTGCTCGGCGGCCTGGCGGCCGAAGCCGTAGACCTGGCCGTCGTTGAGCGAGAACAGGTGCGGGTAGTCCAGGGAGAACGGGGCGTCGGCCGCGAAGCGGTCGACGGGGGTGTTCCTCGGGGTCTCGCTCTTCAGCGAGGGCACCGGGTAGTCCTTGGCGGGGAAGCGCTCGACCACCGGGGTGGGGGTGCCCCAGCCGAGTTCGGACTGGCCGGACATGATCAGCTGCCGGCCGTCCGCGCCGGTCACCACCGAGGGGTACCAGCGGCCCACCGACATGTCGGGGTTGCGGGTCCAGGTCTCGGTCCACGGGTCGAAGATCAGCGAGAGCTTGGCGCCGGTGCCGCCGTTGCCGCCGAGGTTGCCGCCGAAGACGCCGAGCATGCCATTGGGCAGGAAGGAGTGGCCGGCGCAGAAGAACGGCGCCGGACGGGGCTGGTTCAGGCCGTCGGGCATGTTGACCACGGGCGGGGTGACCTGCTTGAACGCGTCCTTGCCGTAGCCCTTGGCCGGGTCCCAGAGGAACGCCCGGCCCGCGTTCTCCCGCCCGGTGGTCTGGGTGGGGGCGGGCTCCTTCTCCGGGTTGGTCTCGATCCGCTCGAAGGAGAACAGCAGCACCTTGCCGGTGGGCAGCAGCGCGATGTGGTCGCCGAAGTCGGGGGAGGGGAAGTACTGGTTGAACGCCCCGAAGGTCTCGGGGGCGAAGCCCTTGTTGTGGGCGGCCTGGGACTCCGTCAGGGCGTTCAGCCGGTTGGTGCGGGTGGTCTGCGGGTAGTCGCCGACGCCGCGGACGGCCGCGCGCATCCGGGCGTGCTCCTCGGCGTGCTCCTGGCCGAGCGCGGCGACCTCGTCGTCGCGCAGCTCGGCGAGCATCCGGGGGTCGGGGACCTTGGGGGCGGTGGCGGCCGAGCCGTCGGGCGCGTCGTGGCCGCCGGAGCCGTGGGCGGCGGCGGGGGCGACGGCGGACAGGACGGTGCCGGCGGTCAGCGCACAGACCACGGCGGTGGCGAGCACGGTCGGAAGGCGTCGGCCGCGCCGTGGCGGGGACAGGGACATGGAACTCCTCGGGCAGGGGCCGTCCGGCTCGGAACTCCGGGCGGGGGGAAGGGGCAACGGCCGACGGGGCAGGGCCCGGTCGCCGACAGCCAACAGGTCATCACGGTGGGTGGCGGTTCGCATGCGGAGGCACTGCGTTCGGCGGGGACGGGGCCCGCAGGCGGGTGAGCCGGGGCGTGCCGGAACACGGAGAGGGGCGTGGACCGTCGGTCCGCGCCCCTCCACCGCCCCGCGTGCCCGCGTACGTCAGACGACGCCCAGCGCGTACGCGGTGAAGAACGCCGCTCCCGCGCCGGCCACCGCCCTGGCCGGCCGGGAGAAGCCCGTCCACGGGCCGTCGAAGCGCCGGGTGAACCACCCGATGGCGACCAGTACCGCCCCGAACAGCGGCAGCAGCGTCAGCCGGATCGCGACCCAGCCGAGCGAGTCCGGAGCCACCGTCAGCCCCGGCACCGCGCCGAAGGCCGCCGCGCCCGGCACCGCGACCGCGAGCATCGCGCTCTGGTGCCAGCAGAAGATCGTCATCGCCGAGAGGTTCACCGCCACCACCGGCAGCCAGAGCAGCGGACGGCGGGTCAGCAGCCGGCCGAGCCGCTCGCGCAGCAGCACCGCCGCGCCGCACTGCACCGAGGCCAGCGCCAGGACCAGCAGGGACGGCGGGTGCGAGTTGGTGCGCCCGGCGCCCGGCACGCCGACCATCGACGCCGGGTAGTGGAAGACCACCAGCAGCACGGCGAACAGCACCCCGCCGCCGGCCAGCAGCAGCCTTGCCGCCGGACGGCCCAGCCGCCCCCCGGCCCAGAGCACGCCCAGCTGGTAGCCGAACAGCCAGCCCGGCAGGATGTTCAGCAGGCCCACCCAGGACGGCACCGCCTGCGCCCACGGCCCGTAGCGCAGCAGGTCGACGACGGCGACCGCGGCGAGCAGCAGGCCCGCCGACCGGCCGCCCAGCCGGCGGGCGGCGCCCGCGCAGAGCGGGGTGAGCGCGGTCAGGCCCAGGTAGACCGCGATGTACCAGAGCGGCTGCACCACCAGCGTCGAGCCGGTGCGCACGGTGTCGGCGGGGACGCCGAGGCGCGGCAGCAGCGGGATCAGCAGCGCCCAGACGGCGGTCACCCCGAGCACCGGCCGCAGCAGCCGCACCGCCCGGCCGCGCAGCCAGCCCCCGTAGCCGACGCCCCGGGCCCGGGCGCGTTCCAGCGAGCGGACCGCGGAGTGGCCGCCGACCAGGAAGAACACGCCCAGCAGCTGGAGCCCCCAGCTGGCCGGGGCGAAGAAGCCGAGGTCGGGGGAGGAGAGCGGGCTGGCGTTGTGCAGGGCGCCGTCGGCGGAGCGGGTGAAGCCGCCGAGCAGCCAGTGGCCCACCGGGACGGCGAGCAGGGCGACGGCGCGCAGGCCGTCCAGGGCGCGGTCGCGGCTCTCGGGGGTGCGGGCGTCCACCTGGCGGGCGGCCCGGTGCAGGGGGGCGAGCAGGGAACTGGGCATGACGGGGTCTCCGTTCGCGGGGTGCGGCGGTGGTCCGGGGAGGGGAGCGGCCGGGGTCAGCGGCCGAGGGCGAGGCCGGCGAAGGCGGCCAGCGAGGCGGTGCCCGGGGCGAAGTAGCCGGTGTGGCCGTGCGACCCGGTGGACGGCAGCGGGCGGGCGCCGAAGGCTGGCGCGGTCGGGTCGGCGCCGTGCCCGAGGCCGAACAGGCGCACGTTCGGCACGTTGCCGATCCAGTCCGAGCCGTTGCGGGCGGTGGCCCAGAGCGGGACGCGCGGGTCGAGGTCGGCGGCGGAGCCGACGCCCAGGCCCGGCGAGCCCAGCACCACCACGCCGGAGGCCTGTCGCGGGCCCGGCCGGGCCAGCCCGCAGACCACCGAGCCGTAGCTGTGGCAGAACACCGTGGCCGGGGCGTCGGGCCGGGTGCTGACGGCGAGTCCGTCGAGCAGCCGGTTCAGCCGCTCGGCGCCGGCCCCGGCCAGGGTCTCGGTGGCGGCGTCCGGGCCCAGCCCGACCGGGGTGGTGTAGCCGGCCCAGGCGATCACGGCGGTGCGCCCGCCGGTCGCCTCGTACAGCGCCCGGGCCATGCCGACGGGCGTGCCGTACGGGTCGCCGGCCCGGTCGAAGGTGCGCAGGTCGATGTCCGAGCCGGGGACGACGACCGCGGTGCGCCGGGCGCCGGCGAGGTCGCCGAACACCTCGGCGATCTGGCCGCGCCCGCGCGGGTCGAAGGCGAGGAGGCGGCGCGGCCCGCCGGACGCGGCCCCGTCGAGCAGGGTCCGGTAGCGCTCGGCCCGCTCCCGGGCGGCGGCGCGGTCCTGCGCGGTGAGCGCCGGGTCGGCGGCCCGGGCGAGGGCGCGCTCGCGCTCCCCGGCGACGGCCCGGGCGTTGGCCCGGTGGCGCAGCTCGACGGGCGCGCCGTCCAGGTTGCCGACCACCAGCGGGTGGCGGACGGCCAGCTCCTCCCGGGCGGCGGGCGGCAGCGCGGTGAAGAAGGCGGCGACCTCGGCGGGGGAGGCGGTGGCGGGGTCGGGCAGCGGGCGCCCGAGGGCGGTGTCGGCCCGCCAGGCGGCGGCCCCGGGCGGCGGACCGGTCACCGCGCGCTCGCCGCCGGCGGCCCAGCCGCCCGCCCCCAGTACCGCGGCCAGCGCCAGCGCGGCGGCGGCCGCCGCGCGGCCGATCCGATTCCTCGTCATGTCCCGTTCCTCCGGCCCGTTCGGCTTCGACGGGGAGGACGGTAGGAACGAGGTGGCCCCGCGGACATCGCACCGCGGGGCCAACTGCCGGGTGCTACCCGGGTATCAGGGGGCTATCCCCCGGGGGACAGCCCCCTTGCGCTCCGGGGGAGGGGCCCACCGGGGTCCGGGGAAGCGGCTCACTGACCCGGGGTCACCAGGCCGGACTCGTAGGCGAGCACCACCGCCTGGGCGCGGTCGCGCAGGTCGAGCTTGGCCAGGATCCGGCCGATGTGGGTCTTCACGGTCTGCTCGGCGAGCACCAGCCGGGCGGCGATCTCCTGATTGGACAGGCCGCGGGCGATGAGCTCCAGGACCTCCGTCTCGCGCGGGGTCAGCCCGTTGAGCCGCACCTTGGGGTCGCGGCGCCTGGCCGGCCTGGTCCGGGCGAAGTCCTCGATCAGCCGCCGGGTCACCGAGGGGGCGAGCAGCGCCTCGCCGGCCGCGACCACCCGGACGGCGGCGATGAGGTCGTCCGGCGGCGCGTCCTTGAGCAGGAAGCCGCTGGCGCCGGCGCGCAGCGCGTCGTAGACGTAGTCGTCCACGTCGAAGGTGGTCAGCATCAGCACCTTGGGGCGGTGCGCGCCGGGCACGGCCGGGTCCAGCAGCCGGCGGGCCGCCTCCAGGCCGTCCATCACGGGCATCCGGACGTCCATCAGCACGACGTCCGGGTGGGTGCGGCCGCTCACCTCCAGGGCCTGGGCGCCGTCGGCGGCGTCCCCCACCACGTCGATGTCGCTCTGCGCGTTCAGCAGGGCGGCGAAGCCGGCCCGCACCATCGCCTGGTCGTCGACGATGATCACGCGGATGGTCATAGGGTGCTCTCCCGGGGGCTCCTACGGTCCGGCCGGCCGCCCCTCCGGTTCCTCCGGTGCGGGGCCGCCGGGCCGGCGGTCGTCCGATCGAGTATCCGCCAGGGCGGGAACCGGCAGGACGGCGGCCACCGTGAAGCCGCCGTCCGGCAGCGGCCCGGTGTCCAGCCGGCCGCCCAGCAGCCGCACCCGCTCGCGCATGCCGACCAGTCCCTGGCCGGTGCCCTCGACCGAGGCCTCCAGCGACTCGGCCCGCACCGGCGGCGCCGCGTTGACCACGGTGACCAGCAGGGATCCGTCGGTGACGGCCAGCGAGACCCAGGCCGCGGCGCCGGGGGCGTGCCGGACCACGTTGGCCAGCGCCTCCTGGACGATCCGGTAGACCGAGAGCCCGACGGCCGGCGGCAGCGGGTCGCCGGCCAGCTCCGGGGCGAGCGTCAGCTCGGCGGACACCCCGGCCCGGCCGACCGTCTCGACCAGCTGGGCGAGCTGCCCGACGCCCGGCTGCGGCGCCGTCTCGGCGCCGGACTCCTCGCTGCGCAGCACGCCGAGCAGCCGCCGCATCTCGGCCAGCGACTCGCGCGCGCCACCGGCGATCGCGGTGAACTCCTCGGCGGCCTCGGCCGGTACGCCGGCGATCCGGTACGGCGCGCTGGCCGCCTGCACGGCGATCACCGACATGTGGTGGGCGACCACGTCGTGCAGCTCGCGGGCGATCCGGGCGCGCTCCTCCAGCAGGGTGCGCCGCTCGCGTTCGGCCTCGCTGATGTGCTCCTGCTCGGCGAGCAGCCGGCGGGCCTCGGCGCGCTCGCGCAGCGCCCCGCCGAGCACCAGGACGGCGCCGGCCAGGGCGATGGCGAGCAGGCTGTTGTCGCCGCCGAACCCGCCGGCGAGGCCGACGACGGAGAGCGCCGGGCTCGCCGCGGCGGTGACCAGCCAGACCGCGACCAGGGTCCGCCGGGCCTCGCGCAGGGCGAGCGTCAGCATCAGCAGCAGGTAGCCGACCAGGCCGGGCGGAGGCCACGGCCAGGGGCCGTCGACCCCCTGGGCGGTGGCGCCGTCGCCGGTGCCGAGGACCAGCAGCGAGGTCAGCAGGGCGCCGCCGCCGATCATCCACCAGGCGGGCAGCGGCCGGGTGACGGCGAGCAGCAGCGGCACCGTCTGGGCGACCGCGAGGGCGGCGGCCGGGCCGGCGTCCACCCCGTAGTCGTTGACCAGCACGGCGATGGTGGTGGGCAGCAGCGCGGCGGTCGCGGCCAGGGCGAGGACGTACGGCAGGAGGCGGACCCAGCGGCGGGAGGCCTGGGCGAGCAGCGGGGTGTGGTCGGCGGACGGGCGGGTGAGCGGGGCGAGCAGCGCGCGCACCGGACCGCCCGGGGCCGGCCCGGTGAGTGGCTTGGACATCCGGTCAGCCTAGGGCGGCACGGGGCGGCCGGCGTCCCACCGGGGTCCGGACTCCCGCGTAGTACCCGGGTATGAGGGTCACGGTCTCCAGTCGCCGACCAGGGCCGGGCCGAGCAGGTCCAGGTGCCGGCCGATCAGCGCGACCATGCCCTCCGGGCCGGTGTCCTCCTGGTCGGTGCTCCAGGACAGGTGGGCGGCGCGCAGCACGCCGCCGAAGGCCGCCGCGAGCACGGCGGGGCGCAGGTCCTCGGCCGGGTCGAGGCCCTCGCGCTCGGCGATGATCGTGGCCACCACCCGTTCCTGTTCGGTGACCCGGCGCAGGTGGGCGGCGAGCAGGGTGGGGCTGGTCTCGATCATCTGGATCAGCTCCAGCGCGGCCGTCACCGAGGAGGGCCCGGTGTCGCGGCCCGCGCCGCGCTCCAGCCAGGAGCCGACGATCGCGGCGCGCAGCGCCCGGAGCGGGTTCTCCTCGGCGGGGCGGGCCCGCAGCAGCTCGATGAAGTGGTCCTCGGCCTCGGCGAGGACGGCGAGGGCGACCTCGTCCTTGTTGGCGAAGTAGCGGAAGAAGGTCCGCTGCGAGACGTCGACGGCGCCGGCGATCTCGTCGACGGTGGTGCGGGAGAAGCCCTGGCCGAGGAAGAGCCGGTGGGCCGCCTCGATGAGGGCGTCCCGGGTGCGCTGCTTCTTCCGGGCGCGCAGTCCGGGCTCCTGGGCGGGGGCGGGGGATGCGGGCTGAGCGGCCATGGCGGGGGCCTTCCGGAGGGTGATCGGGCTGGTGCTGTGGAGGCTACTGTAGCGATCTGACAAATGGCAGAGAGGCGCAGAAGGCAGCGTTTGCCGAATGTCAGTCGCTGACATAATGTGCCTTGGTGGCGCCCCGGGGCCGGGCACTCGTGGGGACGGGTGGGCCGGGGGCGCCACCACCGACGTCCGCCCGCTGCCAGCCCCCCGGAGGGCCCAGATGAGCCAGTCCCTGACCAAGAGCGCCACGGCGGAGGCATCGCCGCCGGGTACCTCGCCGGGCGGGAGGAGCCTCCAGGGACACCCCTGGCTGACCCTGCTCACCGTCGCCGTCGGCGTGATGATGGTCGCCCTGGACGGCACGATCGTCGCGATCGCCAACCCGGTGATCCAGGCCGACCTCAACGCCGCGCCCTCCGAGATCCAGTGGGTGACCAGCGGCTACCTGCTCGCCCTCGCGGTCTTCCTGATCACCGCCGGCAAGATCGGCGACCGGTTCGGCCACAAGAACACCTTCCTGGTCGGCGCGGTCGGCTTCGCGGCCACCTCGGCGGCGATCGGCTTCGCCGGGAACATCCAGACGGTGATCGCCTTCCGCGTCCTGCAGGGCCTGTTCGGCGCGCTGCTCCAGCCGGCCGCGCTCGGCCTGCTGCGCGGGGCCTTCCCGGCCGAGAAGCTCAACATGGCGATCGGCATCTGGGGCGGCGTCATCGGCGCCTCCACCGCGGCCGGTCCGATCGTCGGCGGCCTGCTGGTCGAGCACGTCAACTGGGAGTCGGTGTTCTTCATCAACATCCCGGTCGGCGTGATCGCGCTGGCCCTCGGCCTGTGGATCCTGCGGGACGTGCGGGCCGAGAACGCCGCCAAGTCCTTCGACATCCCCGGCATCGTGCTGCTCTCGACGGCGATGTTCGCGCTGGTCTTCGGCATCATCAAGGCCCCCGAGTGGGGCTGGGGAGACGTCTCCACGCTGGTCTTCCTGGGCGGCGCGGTCGTGCTGATGACCGCCTTCGCGTTCTGGCAGCGGGTGGCCAGGGAGCCGCTGATCCCGCTCAGCCTGTTCCGTTCGCTGCCGCTGTCGGCCGGCACCCTGCTGATGGTGCTGATGGCCTTCTCGTTCTTCGGCGCGATCTTCTTCGTGACCTTCTACCTGCAGAACGTGCACGGCATGACGCCGGTCCAGGCGGGCGTCCACCTGCTGCCCATGACCGGCATGATGATCATCGGATCGCCGGTGGCGGGCATCGCGATCGGCAAGCTGGGCCCGCGGATCCCGATCGTGGCCGGCATGCTGATCACCACCGTCGCGATGTTCGGCATGTCCACCCTGGACGCCGGCTCCGGCAACGGCGTGATGGCGCTCTGGTTCGTGCTGATGGGCCTGGGCATCAGCCCGGTCATGGTCGGCGCCACCGAGGTCATCGTCGGCAACGCGCCGCTGGAGCTCTCCGGCGTCGCCGGCGGTCTCCAGCAGTCCGCGATGCAGGTCGGCGGCAGCCTCGGCACCGCCGTGCTGGGCGCGCTGATGGCCGCCCGGGTCACCGACACGCTGCCCGGCGAGTGGGCCGACGCGGGTCTGCCGCCGGTGGACCCGGCGCAGGCCGAGGGCCTCAACCAGGCCGCCCAGCTCGGCATCGCCCCGCCCGCCCCGGCCGGCACCCCCCAGCAGGTGGTCGACGCGATGGCCGGAGCCGTGCACGACTCCTTCGTCAGCGGCATGTCGCTGGCCTTCGCGGTCGCCTCGGTGGTCGCCCCGTTCTTCACCGCCAGCAGGCACGAGCCGCCCTCGGGGGCGACCAGGCGTCGGCGTTCGGCCGGGGTCAGCGAGTCCCACGAGCGGCGCACC